>NZ_JCAMRT010000015.1:0-155366 GCF_059821225.1 Paenibacillus sp. sg306046 | reverse complement strand
ATCCCTAAACGTGTTGACATCCATCACATAATCAGGCTCATACACACTCATCCGGCTAAGCGCATCCGCCGACAGCGGCAGCCTCAATGAAAACTGCTCGATGCTGCGCTCATAATCGTCAATAAACTGCCGCGCCTCCGCTGCCAGCTGCGGCTGGGGCAAGGGCAAGACCGACTCTGGCTGGGTAGCATACACCCGATCCGTTACCGTCCTGCCAGCTGCCTGCTTCGCAGCAAGCTTGGCCGGGCCAGACATCTTGCTCCGCCACTGAGCCTTGCGTGCCGACAATGCTGCCGCCTCGTCCGCAATCTGCTGCTTGAGCTCCGTTCGGTTTTCGCTTTCCGCGAGCCACTGCAGCCCGTTCAACTGCTTGCCCAGCCGCCAGAGCTGAAGTCTGGCCTCCCGGTCCGGGTCAAGCGCTCGCTTGCCGGACGGCTTCAGCTCCACCGGCTGTGACGGCGCGTCCTCCATGATCTTGGCGGGCTTGACCGGCGTTTGCACTTGTGTTTGCGCTTGTATGGCCTGCGTTTGTACAGCCTGAGCAGCTACTGGCATACTAACGCTGCCCGCCACTACGCTTGCTGTCAGTAGGAGATACGAGCTTAAACGTAAGATAGCTTTCATTTCTGCCTCCTCTGCTTCAAAAATTATATTTTAGGTAATTAACCTAATTAATTTTATTTTAGGATTAATTTACATTTTAACAATAGGTCAGAACAATCGTTCTATCCCCCACTCGATATGCCCTAGCTGCAAATTCCACCCTGCCGGGTCCGCTTCATTGGGCGTACTCGTCAACTTCACCTTACATGCCCCCTCCTCCAGCACCATCCAGTCTTATTATTCTCCAAGCAGAGTTATTGGCGGTATGCTGAACGCTTCCTCGCTACATACACGTGAAAAAGGCTCCGCATCTTGGGTAGCAGGTGTGTTGGCAACAGCACCTCCCAAAATCGGAGCCCTTTGTTATGAAATTCGCAAGCCCTCTGGGGGCGCGGTAAAGTCGTACAGGCACGTCTGGCTAGCGAAGCGGTGCCTACGCCGTCTGCCAGTATGCCACTGCCGTCCTTGCATCATATAGCGTCTACACGATCTGCCATTACGCCACCTGCCGTCTTGCACCATCTAGCGTCTACACCGTCTGCCATTACGCCACTTGCTGTCTTGCACCATCTAGCGTCTACGCCGTCTGCCATTACGCCACTTGCTGTCTTGCACCATCTAGCGTCTACGCCGTCTGCCATTACGCCATCTGCCGTCTTGCACCATTTAGCGTCTACGCCGTCTGCCATTACGCCACCTGCCGTCTTGCACCATTTAGCGTCTACACCGTCTCCGCTAGCGTCTACGCCATCTGCCATTACGCCACCTGCCGTCTTGCACCATCTAGCGTCTACACCGTCTGCCATTACGCCACTTGCTGTCTTGCACCATCTAGCGTCTACGCCGTCTGCCATTACGCCACTTGCTGTCTTGCACCATCTAGCGTCTACGCCGTCTGCCATTACGCCACCTGCCGTCTTGCACCATTTAGCTTCTACGCCGTCTACCAGTATGCCACCTGCCGTCTTGCACCATCCAGCGTCTACACCGTCTCCGCAACCATCCGATTCGTCAGCGCGCCGAGCTTCTCGATTTCGATCGTAACGAGATCGCCAGGCTGCAGGTACACGCGTTGCTCCGGCGGCAAGCCGAGCACAACGCCCTGCGGCGTTCCGGTCAAAATAATATCGCCCGGCACCAGCGTCATATGCTGCGAGATGTAGCTGACGATTTCGTCGCAATAGAAGATCATATCCGACGTGTTGGAGTGCTGGCGCACCTCGCCGTTGACGACTGTCTTGATCTCCAGCTCGTTCGGGTTGCCGACCTCGTCCGCGCTGACCAGGTACGGGCCGAGCGGGGAGAACTTGTCGCACGACTTGCCGAGCAGCCACTGATGCGTTCGCATCTGCAAATCGCGGGCCGATAGGTCGTTGACGCAGCAATAGCCAAATACATGGTCAAGCGCCGCTTCCTTCGCCACATATTTCGCCGTCTTGCCGATCACGATGACCAGCTCCGCTTCGTAATCCACCTCGGATGATACCTTCGGCAGCGGAATTTCGTCCCCTTGTGCAGCCAGCGTGTTGTTGAATTTGTTAAATAAAATCGGGTACGCCGGAATCGGCGCGTTCGTTTCTTCCGCGTGCTGGCGGTAGTTCAGCCCGACGCAAATGATTTTGTTCGGCCGGGTTACGCACGGACCGAGCTGCAGCTTCGTTTCATCCAGCCAGTAAGCAGCGCCGTCCGCCGCCGTTGCCCGGTCAACAACCGTCTGCAGTGCCGCTACAGCCGCTGCGCCGCCTTCGATCACGGCATGAATGTCTGTCGGCACGACAGCCTGTCGAGCAGCGCCGTTTGCGCCCGGGTCGGCGAGCGCCGCCGCCACGTCCAGAATGCCGCGTTCCGTCTTCACGCCCAGCTTATAGTCGCCTGCTTGTTCAAATGTCACCAGTTTCAAGTCAAGTCCCTCCCGCTTGTTTGAGTCCATGCGTCACGTTGTCGAATCAGGTTTCTCACGCTGCTCCTACGCGTTTTTGCCGAATACCACACCGCCGTCGATATACAGCGGCGAGCCCATCATAAATTTCGACTCATCCGAGGCCAGAAATACAGCCGCTTGCGCCACATCGTCCGGGCGGCCGAGATCGCCGCTGAGCTGACGGCGCTTGATGCCTGCCAAGCCTTCCTCCGGATCGGCGTACGATTGCTTTAAATAATTCTCGACAAACGGGGTCAAAATCGTTCCCGGCAGCAGCGCGTTGACGCGGATGCCGTAAGGGGCGTAATCCACCTGCATCGACTTGGTGAGCGCCAGCACCGCGCCCTTGGTCGCGGAATATGAGGCGCGCTGGGCCAGACCGATTTCGGCGATGCACGAGGACATGTTGATAATCGAGCCGCTGCGCTGCTCCATCATATGGGGCAGCACGTATTTGCTCGGCAGAAAGGTGCCGCGGATGTTGACGTTGATGACGCGATCCCACGCCTCCGGCTCCACTTCATGCAGCGCGCCCACGCCGCTGATGCCCGCATTGTTGAACAGCACGTCGATCCGCCCGTATTCGGCCAGCGCTGCGGCTACGAGCGCCTGCACCGACTCCGGGTCGGTGACATTGGCCTGCGCGAACAATGCCGAGCCTCCGGCCTCGCGGATTTCAGCCGCCGTCTCCTCGCCTTTGGCCGCATCCAGATCTGCAATCACAATCGCTGCGCCCTCCTGCGCAAACCGCAGCGCCGAGCTGCGCCCGATGCCTGAGCCTGCGCCTGTAATGAGCGCAATTTTTCCTGCCAGTCTCATTGTACCCGATCTCCTCTCATTTCGGTTAGTCCCTCGTCCACCCGGCATTCATTGCCCTTGCTTCAAGGCTTCCACAATAACGCCCTTGCTCAGTACGATATTCGCATATTGGGCGCGCTCTCCGGTGGCAACGATCGCGTAAGCCCGCCCCGCCCGCTCATAGAACGCAAAGCGCTCCAGATACGCTTGGCGAATCGGCCGCCCTTCCCAGCGGTCAGCGATCTCACGGTATTGGTCCCAAATGACCGGTACTACCGGATCGCCGGGTACAACCTCCATCAAGGTGACGGGCGCGTTGACATATTGATCCAGCGGGTACAGCTGCAAGACAGCTTCCAGCAGCTCGGGAATGCCGTGCCCGTCAGCCCGGACAAGGCGCCTGGCGCAGGAGGCGGCCGGAAAGTTCGCGTCAGCAAGCACCAGCTCGTCGCCGTGCCCCATTTCCATCAGGATGGCCAGCAGCTCCGGCGACAGCAGGGGGGAGATGCCCTTTAGCATATGGCGCCTGCTTCCTGCGCGATTTCCTCCAGAACCACCGGACGGTTCTCCGCCATCGAACGGTAAGCGCCAAAGACGATCTGCAGCGTCTTCAGGTTGTCCTGCACGCTGTTCTCCGGCTCCCGGTCCTCCTCAATCGCCCGCAGCAGCTCGCCCATGGTGCCGAGGAACGCATGCGGGAACCATCTGCCATGCAGCGACGGGGTAAACCAGTAGTCCGGGTGCAGCCGCTTCGAATAAAAGCTGAGCGTATCCTCACGACCGACTGGATAGTTGTACAGCGCGCCGTTAGTCCCTTTCACAATGCCCTCGGCGCCCTCGAACCGGTACGTCGCATACCAGTCGTCCTCGGTGGCGATATGATTGTGGTTATCCTGGATCAGCCCGCGCGCCTCGCCGGGAAAACGCATATGCAGCATCGTGCGCGTCTCGCCTACGCATTGCTGTTCAGGGAAACGCGCGCCATCCGCATAAATGTAAGTCGGCGTACCAAACAGGAAGCGGATGGCGTCGATATAATGAATGCTGTGATACATAAATTCAAGCGTCGGCATCTTCCGCAGCCAATCCCAGTTGGCAAATTCCTGCTTCACATTCACCGCAATCGACGCCTGCAGCAGCTCACCCAGCCAGCCTCGGCTGATGATGGTATGGGTGGCGCGGATGCCCGGCGACCAGCGCATCTGCTGGTTGACCGCGCCCTTCACGCCCGCGCGGGCGCAAGCGGCGACAATGTCCGCCGCCTCGGCGTAAGACTCGGCCAGCGGCTTCTGGCAGAGCATATGCTTGCCGGCGGCTGCGGCCTGAGCCGCGATAGCCGGCTGCGCCTTGGCCGGTACAGCGAGATCAACGACGCGTACGTGCGGATCGGCGAGCAGCTCATCCAGCGAGCGGTACACCTTGGCGATGCCGAACTTGTCGGCGACCGCCTGCGCCTTGGCCGCATCGACATCGTAGATGCCGACGACATGCAGCTCGCCCATTCGATATGCAGGCAGATGGCAGGCCGCGACAATTTCGCCTGCGCCGACGATCCCGATCCCGATGGACCGGTCCTGCGGCACCTTGGGCTTATAATCCAGGTCAAGCCATGACGTATTCGTTACTGACTCTGTCACGAGACTTCCTCCTTCATCTTCCGTTGCAGATTACTGCGGCAAACGACCTCTATTTCCGGCTCGCAGAGTGCCTGCCTTTATCGCCGCACTTGCTACAGGCTCGGCCCGATCCGGTTAATGCTGAATTCCTGATGGCCGAGAATTTCCGCCTTGGTCAGCTTGCCTTCGGCCACCTCGCGAATTTCCTGCCAGATGCGGTCGCCCGCTTGCCCCAGCCCCAGCGTTCCGTCCAGCATCTCGCTGACATCGACGTCCATGTTGTCCTCCATATTGTTGAAGGTACGCTGGTTGCCGGTGATTTTAATAACAGGAATGACAGCCGCTCCGGTCGGCGTGCCGCGTCCGGTCGTAAAGCAGACGATATGCGCGCCGCCCGCCGCCATCCCTGATACGCACTCAATGTCATTGCCCGGAGAGTCCATAAAATACAGCCCGCCTTCCGGCAAATGCTCCGCATATTCGATCACGCCGCGAATCGGCGCGGTGCCGCATTTGCTGATACAGCCGAGCGATTTTTCCTCGATCGTGGACAAACCGCCCGCAATATTGCCCGGACTCGGATTGCCGCCGCGCATATCTGCCCCCATCCGCTCCACTTCCTTCTCAAAGCGATCGACAATATGGTACAGCTGCTCCTTCGTCTCCGGCGCCGCGCAGCGCTCGGCAAGCACATGCTCCGCTCCGATAATTTCCGTCGTTTCGCCGATCACGATCGTACCGCCCTTCGCGATCAGCTCATCGGCGGCTACGCCCAGCGCCGGGTTCGACGCAAGGCCGGAGGTCGCATCCGAGCCGCCGCATTTTACGCCTACCTTCAGCTTGGACAGCGGCACCGGCACCTTCGGCTGCTTTTCCAGCTCCGCCAGCAGCTTGCGCGCCAGGTCGGCGCCGTGCTGAATCGCTTTAACTGAACCGCCAACGCTTTGAATATCGAAAAACTCCACGGGTTTACCGGTAACTTTGATGGCCTCGGCGAGCACCTCCGGATCGACCACCTCACAGCCCAGGCTGATGATAAGCACAGCACCGACATTCGGGTTTTTCCCCGTTCCCGCCAGCACCTCGAACGTCCGGTCCTTATCCGCGCCAATCTGGCTGCAGCCGTGCTGATGCGGAATCGCGACTGCTCCCGGTACCATCTGCATAATGCGCGAACAAACCTGATTGGAGCAGATGACGGTGGGGATGATCAGCAAATGATTCCGAATGCCGATCTCTCCGTTTGCCCGCTCATATCCCATAATGGTAGTCATGTTGTAGGACAGCCTCCCTGCTGAATAAATAATGAAGTAACCGCTTACTCAAACGATTTCGTACTGGGCTTGCGACTCGTCCGCCCGCTTCGATTTATTGGCATTTATTTGACTGCCGCCTGATCCCCGCGCCCGCGAATGCCTTCAATATTATGCACGTGCACATGCCGGCCGACCTCAATCGCACAGACCGTTCTGCCGATGATCTCGCCGTATTTGCGCACGTCATAACCCGGCTCCAGCGCAGCGATGGAAATTTTATGGCCAAAAGGCACCGCGTCCAGCAAGGTCAGCTGCTCCACGCGAGCGCCGATCCGGTAACGAACCTGCTCCCCGGCCGCCAAATCCTTGAGCGCTGTCGCGACATGATCCGCCTCGTCCATGACAAGCGCATCGGCGCCCGGTTCAATTGAATGTGCCATTGTACAAGCCCTCCCCCAGATAATGTTACCGATAACATTAAAATATCAATGGAATGACTTGCTGTCAATCTCTTTTTTCCCTACAATGAACCTTAGTTCATATATGAGAGGGGCGCCACGGTTGATCACGATCTACGATATCGCCAAAAAAGCCAATGTGTCCGCGATGACCGTGTCCAGAGTTATCAATAACAACGGCAAAATCAGCGACAAAACGCGGCAGCGGGTCAAGCAGGTGATGGAGGAGCTGCATTATGTGCCCAACTCCAATGCGCGCAGTCTTGTGCTGCAGAAGACTCACATCATCTCCCTGCTTATTACGGATATTACAAATCCGTTCTATACAACGCTGGCGCGCGGGGCTGAAGATACGGCCAAACGCTTCGGCTACAAGCTGCTGTTCGGCAATAGCGACGAGAACTATGTGAAGGAAAAAGATTACGTGGACATGATTCTGTCTACCCGGGTGGACGGCGTATTGTTTGCTCCGGCGGGTGACGGCTCGGCCATCCATCTGCAGCAGCTGCAAAAGCATAATATTCCGCTTGTGCTGCTGGACCGCGAGGTGCCCGGCATTCAAGCGGACACGGTGCTCGGCGACAGCAAGGAAGGAGCGCGGCGGCTGGTTGAGCATTTGCTCGCGCTTGGTCATCGGCGGATCGCGCTGATCAACGGCTCCGAGGACGTGTCGACGGCCCGCCAGCGGCATATCGGCTACAAGGAAGCGCTGAAGCTGAACGATGTGCCCTACGATGACGCCCTCGTGCTGCATGCCAATTACCGGGATATTCAGGACGAAACGGCATTGAATCGGCTGCTGCATCAGTCCGAGCCGCCGACGGCGATCTTCGCCGCGAACAACTTTCTCGCTATCGGCGCTATTCAAGGGCTTCGCGCCCGCGGGCTGCAGGTGCCGGACGACATGTCCGTCGTCTGCTTCGACGACCTCGGCCTGGCCTCGGCGCTGAATCCGTTCCTGACGGTCGCCGCCCAGCCCGCTTACCAATTCGGCTCGCTAGGCATGCAATGGCTGATCGACCGGATCGAGGGTCGCTCGCAGGAGGAGCCGCAAACGATCATTTTGCCGTCTGAGCTCATCATTCGGGTGTCGGCGGCCGAGCGGCAGCAACACGCGCAGCCTGGGGCTTGAGCTTGAGCGGATGGAACTAGGCTGCAACGACAACGTGGTGCCGACGAGGGGAAAGACGGAACGCCCGACGCCCTCTTTCTCAATCGGCGGTCACAAGTCCGAGCTTCCGGAGGACAGTTCTCCCCAGTCCGCACTGCCGGAGAACCAATGGAGAAGAGATGGAGAACAACATGAGCTAACCCTTGTGGAAGCACCGCCAACGGCTTATCCGCTTCCGCTTGACATTTGGCTCCTCATCAATTATCTTTAATTTAAGATATTTAAACCAAAGGAGATGTTCCACATGCAAATTATGGTCTACACCCCGGCGATGCAAGGCAAAGGCAGCTTTGATGGCGGATCAATTACCGAACAGAAGCCCATCGGCTTCTCCGGCGAAGGCTCGGTTATCAAACGGGTCGGCCCGTTATTTTATTGGGCTTGGGCTTTCTCCAAAAATGAAGGACATATCGGCTCGCATCCGCATAAAGCATTCGAGATTATGACTTATGTTGTACAAGGTCATGCGCAGCATGGGGATTCCCTCGGTACGCGCAGTCTGGTCGGCCCTGGCGGGGCGCAGGTGATGCAGACCGGCTCCGGCGTGTCGCATGAGGAGCATTTTATCGGACCGGACATGGAGGCATTCCAAATCTGGTTCGAGCCGGAAATTCAAGCTGCTCTGCAGCGTCAGCCTACGTACCGGCAGTTCGAGCATGCGGACTTTCCTGTTCAAGAGGGCAGCGGCTACCGCTTCAAAACGGTGATCGGCGAAGGCTCGCCGATTGAGCTGGTCGCGGATGCCCGCGTATGGGATCTGGAGGTGGATGCGCAGTCTGCGTTCACGTGCACGGTCCCTGCGGGACGATCCCTGGCCGTGCTGGCTATGCGTGGAGACGGCCATTGGGAGCACTCGCAAGCCGTGCATGCCGAGCAAGCGGAAACTTCGTTCCGTCACCGCGACTTTATGGTCATGCGAGCCGACCAGGCAACGGAAGTGACTGTGCATGCGACGGCGAGCGAACCGCTGCGGCTCCTTGGCATCGAGGTGCCGACTGTCGTAGACTACCCGCTGAATCCAAAGCGGTAATAAATCCTCCGTTTGCCGCATTAACCCGGCCAGAAAAATCAAGAAAAGGCAGCCTGCCATCAACATGCGCGGCTGCCTCTCATTTTTCCTTCATCGCTCAACCGATTGTCAAGTAGTCGGTCTCCGTCTCCGTGCTTCAACCGCTAACGCAGCTCCTCTGGCAGGCGCGCCGTCGGCTGCTCCCACAGATGAGCCGGAAACGGCGACGCGGCCAGCCGCTGCTCCAGCCAGACTGCCGAAGCCTGTGCGTCCGCAACCTCGTGCATTTCCAATACCCAGTTTCCTTCAAACCCGGAGCTTTGTATCATCGCCACGCACGCATCAAGCGGGACGCTGCCTGCGCCCAGCGCAAGATGGTCGTCGTGCTGGCCGTAGTTGTCGCTGAGATGTACAGCCGCCAGGTTCGGCAGCACACGCTCCAGCGCGCGCAAGCAGCCGCCAGCGGCCAGATGCGCATGACCGGCGTCAAACACGATCCGCACGCGAGATGAATCCGTGAGGCGCAGCACTCTTTCCAGAAACACCGTATCCACACCTAGCAGACCCGGATACGGCGGGACATTTTCCAGGGCAATCCGTACCCGCGAGCCTCTCGTCGCACTTAGCACATGACGCAGAAAAACAGCGACCCGGTGCGCTGCGGCCTCCAGGCTTTTCCCTGTAGGCAGCTCGAACCTCGTCTCGCCATCCGCCTCCTCCAGCCCGCCGGGATGCAGCACAATATAATCGCAGCCCAGCTCATCAGCCAGCTGCATCGTACGCAGCACGATCCGCTCGGCGTCCAGACGCTCGGCACCGCCGCGCGCCGCCGGGTTGCAGCCGGTGATCGGCACATGGATGGACCAGGCGATCCGGTGCGTTTCCCCAAGCCGCTTCAGCCAGTCCAATTGATCCGGCGACCAGTCGAGCAGCTCCTGATGCGGACCTTCCCCCATAATCTCAATCGCCCTCCAGCCTTCCTCCGCCAATTGGGCTACCGCTTGCCGCAAAGGCAGCTCCAGCAGCGCATAAGTGGATACCGCAGTTGTCAGACGCATGGACATCGCCTAATCCTCTCCCTTCCGCAAGTTCGTTTTATTTGATACCCGAGTGAATAAAGCTGTTCATAAATTGACGCTGGAACAGCAGGAACACAACCAGCAGCGGCACAATGACCAGCAGCGTGGCCGCGCTGACCTCCGTCCACTGGGCGCCGATTTCGAAGGACTGGGCGAAAATCGCCAGCCCGACGGTAAGCGGACGGTTTTCCACCGAATTCGTGACGATCAGCGGCCAGAGAAAATTATTCCAGTGATAGCTGACCGACACGAGGCCAAACGCGATATACGCCGGTCGGGACAGCGGAAAGTAAATACGCCATAAGATTTGCCATTTCGTGTACCCTTCCACCACAGCCGCTTCGTCCAGCTCGGGCGGCAGCGTCTTGAACGTCTGCCGCAGCAGGAAAATTCCGAACGCAGACGCGAAGTACGGAATCATCACCCCGAGCTTCGTATCCAGCAGGGCTAATTCCTTGAGTACCTGGTAGTTGGGAAAAATCAGCACATCCGCAGGCACCATAATCTGCACGAGAAACAGCAGGAACAAACCGTTTTTGAACCAGAAATTCAGACGTGCAAACGCAAAGGCAGCCATCGTCGCTGTCGCCATCTGCACGGCGAACACACCGACAACGATCAGCACCGTATTGACGTAATATTGGGCAAACGGAGCAGCCTCCCATACCTTCGCAAAGTTTTCCAGCGTAAATTCAAGCGAAAACGATGGAGAGAGCGCAATTTGCCGCGGCCGGAAAGCCGTGACCGTCATCCACAGCAGCGGCACCAGCCACAGCATACCGAATATATAGAGAAGCCAGCGGCTTATGTTCGAGGTTTTGGACGGCATAGCATCGCCTTTCTTTCTGCCGCATGCGGCATCCGTTAATGGTAGTGAATTTTTTTGTCCAGGCCGAAGAAGTTCAGTGCCGCAAACAGCAGCAATATGGCAATCATTATGACAGTCAAGGTTGAAGCCATTCCCTGATCCCAGAAGCTGAACGCGGTTTCATAGATGTAGTACAGCAGCAAATTACTTGCATTATTCGGTCCGCCCTTGGTCATGATGACCAGATGATCGACGAGCTTGAAGGAGTTCGTCAACGCCACAATGAGCACAAACAGCGTTGTCGGCATAAGCAGCGGAAACGTAATTTTACGGAATACGGTCCACTTGCTGACCCCGTCGACCTGGGCCGACTCGTACAGCTCATGCGAAATATTTTGCAAGCCAGCCAAATAAAAGATCATGAAATACCCGGCTTCCTTCCACACAACCATCGCAACCATCGCCCACATCACATATTCCGACGATCCGAGCCAGTTGATATCGGAGTGCCCGATGCTTTGCATCGCCCGGCTCAGCAGGCCGTACTTGGGCGTATAAATAAACAGCCATACGTTGGCGACCGCAATCATCGGGATCAGCGTCGGGTAAAAAAACGCCGTGCGCAGAAATCCCGTACCCCGCAGCGCCTTATTGGTCCAGATCGCCATCAGCAGCGCCAGGCCAAGCGAGGTCGGCACCGTGCCTAATGCAAACCACAGGTTATTCACCATCACCTTCCAGAACACCGCATCATCCAGCAGACTGGCATATTGGTCAAGCCCGATAAACCGCGGCTCCGGCGTCGCCAGATCGGCCTGGAACAAGCTGAGCCGAAGCGTTTTGGCAATCGGATAGAAGGTAAACAGGAACAAAAAGACAAGGGACGGCAGCAGCAGCAGCCAGGCGAAAGCATTCATTTTCCAGGTTTTTAACGTTTTCGTATGCCCTAACAAAGTGGACCTCCCGGCAAGTCAAGGTAAAGTGACGCGATACAGGTCAAGCTATTTGCCGGAAAAGGGAGAAGGCCGCGGCGAGAACAGCAATCCTGCGCTGAGTGACGCCTTAGCTCGCGGCGGGTCATCTGACCAAACTCAGGCCCGGTGCAAAGCGCTGTCAGCGCGAATGCCGGGAGCTCAGCCTTTCAGCGCAGCGGCGATTGGCGGCCCGACTGCTCGGCGAGCCGCCATCCGCTGCGCAAGCCTTCTCCTGTCTCGACATGGGTTCATTCAGAAGCGCGGCATATAAAGCTCCGGTTACTTATTAAATGCAGCCAGCGCCTTGTCCGCTTCTTCTTGAGCGTTCTTTAACGCATCGGCTGGCGACAGGTTGCTGGACATAACTGCCTGCAGCTGATCGCTCAGCGCCTTCACGACTTTACCGTTATTGTGCGTGGACAGCTCGGCAGCGGCATATTGCAATTGATCGCGGGCAACCAGCGCAGCCGGGAAATCAGCGGCATATTTTTTCATCGTTTCTGTCTCATAAGCGGACTTCTTCACGGCCACATAGCCGGTGTCGATGCTCCATTGGGCAGCGCGCTCCGTTTCGGTCATAAACTTGACAAATTTCCAGGCCGCTTCCTGCTTCTTCTTGTCAATATCCTTGAAAATGTAGAAGTTACCGCCGCCGGTCGGGCTGCCGAAGCTTTTGTTCTTAGGCAGGAAGCTGACGCCGAATTCAAACTTGGCATTTTTCTTCACGTTCGTCAGATTGCCCGTCGTATGGTACATCATAGCCGTCTTGCCCTCCAGGAAGTCGGAAGGCACAGTGCCCCACTCGGTAACGCCTTCCGGCATCACCTTGTCCTTCTTCGCCAGATCGGACCAATATTGCAGCGCTTCGACATTTTCCGGCGTATTAAACATGACCTTTTTGCCGTCCTCGGTCATCAGGTTTTTGCCGTTTTGCAGGGCGAAGGTTTGCATCATCCAATACGAGAAGCCGGATACCGGAATTTCCAGTCCCCAGGTGCCGTCCTTGGTCAGCTTTTTCGCGTAATCCTTCATTTCATCCCATGTTTGCGGTCCTTTATTCGGGTCCAGACCGGCCGCCTTGAACTTTTCTTTATTGTAATAAAGCACGATGGTGCTGCGTTGGAACGGAATGCTGTAGGTTTTGCCGCCCGTCTGGGAATTGGCCATAAACGCCGGATAGAAGTCGGACAAGTATTTGTCGCCGCCCTCCTGCGCGACAAACTCGTCCAGCGGCACAACGGCATTCATATCAAGCAGGCTGAACAGCTCGGTCGCTTGCAGCACAGCCACGTCAGGAGGCGTCTTCGCTTGCACGCCCGCTTGCGTTTTGACCGCCGTATCCGCGTAGCTTCCCGTGTAGACCGGCTTGACGGTAATGTTCGGATTTTGCTTCGTAAATTCCTGCGCCATGCTTTCAATCGTTGCTGTCAACGGACCGCCTACCGCGATTGGATAATAAAATGTCAACTCTACCTTTTCGTCCTTCGCAGGCGCAGCCGGAGCGGTCGAGCCTGCAGGCGCGGAGGGAGTCGCGGCCGTTGGCTGAACAGGCTCAGCTTTGGCGCAACCGGCGGCGACGGACAACATAAGAGCCAAACTGATCATTTTCGGTGCAAGAGTACGCATGAAAATCTCTCCTTTGAATGATAATTCGTAGTTTGAAGGCTCCTCATCCCATTGTAGACAAGCTATGTACAGAGCCGATTACGGGAATGTGAAGCGAGCGTAAAATCTGCTTAACTCCGCTTGCAGACAGGCATCAGTTCCTGCAGCGACGACCAAATATAATCGGGCCGGACGACGAATCGCTCCGCATCGGCGCGGGACGCCGCGCCTGTCAGCACCAGCGCTGTCTGCAGCCCATTGTTGTAGCCGAATAAAATATCGGTCTCCAGCCGGTCCCCCACCATCAGACAGCGCTGTGCGGGCAACCCGCTCCATTCCAGCACCTTGTCCGCGTAATAAGAGGAGGGCTTCCCGATGACGGTCTGCGTCCCGGCGCAGCTGGCTGCTTCAATAGCCTTCACCATCGACCACGTATCCGGGATCACATCCTGCTCGATCGGACAATACGGGTCCGGGTTCGCCGCGATGAGCGCCGCTCCGTTGCGCACCGCCTTCTGAGCCTGATGCAGCTTGCGGTAATCAAACTGCATGTCCATCCCGACCAGCACATGGCTGGCGGCCAGCGGATCATCTGTCCAGCGGACGCCCTGTTCATCCAGCTCACTGCGCATGGCCGGCTCGCCGATGACAAATACGTTGGCATCCGCGGCTATCTCCCGCATGTAGATGGCAGACATATAGGATGCCGTTACCATCTCATCCAGCGTGGCCTCCAGCCCCAGCCGATGCAGGCGGTCCCGGCAGGCGATCCGGGTGCGGGTCGTCGTATTGCTTAGAAAGTAAACCTTCCGGCGCTGCCGCCGCAGCTCCTCCAGCGTCTCGGCCGCTCCGGGAAGCAAGCGATCGCCCAACAAAATCGTTCCATCCAGATCGAAAAAAAGTCCATCCCATTTCAGCACATCCGGCAATCTACGCGCAGCTCCCTTCCTGAGAACAACACAAAAAACCCTTTACCCAGCACATCAAGTCGGCGCGCCTAAACAGGCTACTCGCTGTGCTGCATAAAAGGGTTTTCTCCTCGTCTCGTACCCTTACCTATTCGGTTGTTGCTCTCACCATTTACTTTAGCAACATTTTGTTAGCGGAGGATCAACGGTGTATGAAGGATTCGTAAATTAATTTCCCTCATTTAAGGGTGAACGCTTCGCTTTGCCTGACTCCCCTGCTCTTCCCCACTGCTGTGTGCCTCAGGCGATTGCCCGGTCCCCTACGGCCGGAGCTGCCCGCCTGCTACTCTCCTCTACGCAGCGGGAGCAGCGCGCGCACCCGTTCATCGCGCAGCCATAAGCCGGCCCAAGCGATCACCGCCAAGTAGACGGCAAACAGCACATGCGTAAACAGCGGAGCATCGACCCGGATCTGCACCGCGACCACGCCGCCGAAATAGGCGGTAAGCAGCAATGCCCCCAGGAAGGCCGCGCGCGGGATCGCATACAACACGGCAGCGAGCAGCCCGAGTGCCCCGATCACAGGGATATGATGCTCACCGAAGCCGAGCGATACCGTCCCCTCCAGCACCTCCGGCGGCGGAAACAGCTTGAAGATGCCGTCGAACAGCATGAACGCGATAACCAGCCCGCTCAGCACACGAGCCGTCCACAGCCGCCCCTTCGGAATTGTCTTTGTTTTCATCAAAATTCCCCTCTCCTGCAACTGAATTGAGCCTATTATAGCATATCCGTTCCGGACAGATTTCTTGCCGATTGCTCATTTCGCTTGCAAGCTCGTTTAGTCGTTGGCAGTGGCTCGTTGGCAGGCAGTATTGCAGGGTGTCCACAGGCAGGGACTCGTCGGCCGGAGCAGCTTCTCCGACCAATCCGGCTGCGCCATGCGCGATGCGCGCCTATGCAAACAACCCGGGGCGATAATGCCCCGGGTTGTCCATTCATCCCTATCTAACCAAACGCTGCGTCTAGTTGACAAATCCGGCCTTGCTCAAGAAACGTTTGATCATCACAGCCGCCTGAGCGCGGGTCGCCTCGCCTTGCGGCTCCAGCGTCGCAGCGGTCATGCCGTTCATCAGTCCGGCCTCGATAGCTGCCGCCACTTCGGCCTTAGCCCAGCCAAGCTGCTCGGCATCCGTATAAGCGTTAAGCACAGCTGCCTGTCTGCTCGCAGATACATCCGCCTTCGTGCCTGCATACGACAAGGCGCGCAGAATCATGGCTGCTTGCTCCTCACGGGTAATCGACTGCCGCGGACGGAACTTGCCGTCTTCATAGCCGTTCACCAAGCCGGCCGTCACCGCAGCCGCCACCTCGCCCGTATACCAGACGTCCGCTGCCACATCGCTAAAGTCTGCTTTGCCTGCAGTCGTCGTTAAGCCTAGCGCCCGCACAAGCAGTGCGGCAAATTCAGCCCGGCTAACCGCACGGTCGCCGTCAAAGCGGTCAGCGCTGACGCCGTCTACGACAAGCTTGCCAGCCAGCAGCTCAACGTCGGCTTTGGCCCAATGCCCAGCCAGATCAGCGAAGCTTTTCTCATGCTCAACTACTGTGTACACACTGTTTCCGTTCCGTTTCAGCTTGGCGGTCATCACGCCGTCCTGTGTCACGAATACAGTTGGCACGAACCGCAGCTCGCCTGTTTCCGGTATAAATTGCACACCGGTTGCCTTCTTCACATCAACAGTCCGGTTCAGTGTCAACTCGCGTGTTACATACGTCGTGCCGAATCGAATTTCGACGGAGCGTCCATCCTTGCCCACCGCTTGCACGTTAAACTCAACGGCGCCAGCGATTGGACGGACACCTGCACGGGAAGCCGCCTGCTCAACACTTGCCGCCTCACTGCCGCTCAGCGTCTGCATGTCAATACGGATCGTCAACTCAGTGACTGTGCTGTTTAATTGCTGCGCAAGCGCCTCAAGCTTAAGCACAGACAACGGCAGCTGGTAGGCTGCACCTTCACCAGTTACAGTCAATACGCGGTCACCGGCTGCGCCGGCAGCATCAGACAGCGCCGCTGCCGGAAGCTCCAGCTGTCCGCCCGCTGACTTGATTTCAATTTGCGCCGCAGAAGTCAAGGCTTGCTTTAAGGCGTCCGCATCAAGCTTACCGTCCTTTGCTTCAAGCGTAATTTTGGCTGTCGGTGCAAGCTGCTCTCCACCTGAAACCGGCGTACTGCCTGTTCCGCCAGAACTAGTTCCGTTGTCCGAGTCTCCATCTGAACCGCCACTCGAACCTCCGGAACCATCCGTGCCAACCACGTCCACCGTCACCGGCTGGGAATAAATATCATACTGGTTGTTCTCGTCGATCTTCGTCGTGTGGCGCAGCAGCAAATGAACCTTGCCCGGCTGCTTCGCCGTAATCCGCGCTCCCTCTACGCTAACGTTAGGCTGTCCGTCCAGCAGCACAAGCTGCGGAGCTGTGATGGCCGAACGCCCCTCGGCATAGCTGTACACCACCGCCGTCACGTCCAGGCTCTCGCCTGCCTTCATTTCGTAGTTCATTTGCTGCGGTTGCATCTCTGCCGCCCAGTCGGAGGACCAGAAGGCATAGTCGGTTGTGATCGCATAAGCGCCCATTTTGAAGAAACGGATGTATTCCGCTTTGCTGTTGAACGTCCACGGAGAAATGATCAGCCCGCGGTGCTTGGCTGCCTCCATGAACTTTGACCCCAGCCCCGGGTAACCCGGATTAAAGGTCGAATTCAGCGGCTGCACCAGCTTCAGCGTCTCGCGCAGCGATTTGTTGACATTGGTTTCCGTGTCATACCCGCCAGCCAGCAGCGCCAGCGGCATGGTCGGCATTTGCTCGGCCAGCCGTTTCAGCTGGTTCACATCAAAGGACATCGCATTGACATCGTCCTCTGCCTTCATCGTTTTCAGCAGCTCGACAAATACCGGAACCGCCTCAGGCGTCGACGTTTTAATTTCAGCCATGACCATCTTGTTTTTCGACTGGGCCAGCTCAATCTGCTCGTCCAGCGTCGGAATCGGCAAGCTCGGGTATTGATCCTTATGGGTCTGGTTCGCATCCAGCTTCCGCAGTTCCTCATACGTATAGTCCTCGACAAGACCGGTCCCGTTTGTTGTGCCGTTTAACGTCTTGTCATGAACAATCATCAAGCGGCCGTCCTTGGACAGGAAAATGTCGTTTTCGATAAAGTCGCCGCCAGCCTCAAGTCCGAGCTGGTTGCTGAGCAGCGTATTTTCCGGAGCGCCTTCCTTCGCGCCCTTGGCCGGCATGCCCCGGTGTGCGATCATGTAAGGCTTGCGGATCAGCGTCGTTTCATGATCATACACCTTGTACGCCGCCGCCAGCGCAGCGGGAGAATCGGTGACGATGCCGTTGCTGCCTGCGGTAATCAGGGTGTGCAAGGCGACATTTTTCGTAGCTGCTGCGGACTGATCCTTCGTCCAGACAACAATCGCCCGCTGCTGCAAATGTGCAACAAGCTCACGCGAGGTAACGCCGGAAGGGAGCAGCGCGATTTTGGATTGGCCCAGCGTCGTTTCGCGGCGAATGTCAAGCAGATCATCCTTGGTCACAGCAGCTCGGCCGCTGAAATCGACGATTCCGCGCAAAATGGGATAAGCCGCCCGCGCCTGCTTGATCAGACTGCCCTGCGCAGAGATGACAAACGCATCCTCCAGACCGCGCTTCTGCAAATCGTCCACGAGCCGATCGACGGTCGCGCTGTCGGAGACGTAGAAGGCCGGCATCATCCGGTTGTCGATGACGTTCAGCACCGCATCCAGACTGCCAATCGCCAGCTTGCCAGAGGCATCCGTCACTTGCAGGTCGCTGTTCAGATGCAAAATGACGGTCGCAGGCAGCGTAGAGCCGGTCAAGCCAGCCAACGCCTCCAGGCTGTTGATTTCGGTGACGATCGACGGCGCCATCGAAATTTTACTGTCCGGCTCCGCTACCTGAACGAAGCGGTCAGCAGCCATTGGCGGGAGCGCGTCCTGCTGCAGCGTCACCCGAATGTTGTCGACGCGGGTGCGGCTGCCGTTTGCCTGAATGCCGATGCCGCCCTTCGCATAAGCGGTCGCCGCATCGGTATCAATCATCAGCTTGTCATTGATAAAATGCTGCACCCGGTTCCCCTTCGCCTTAACCGTATAATGGTACAGCTTGTCCGCATCCAGCACCTCGCTGAATACGCCGCGATCCATGACGTTCCAGCCGTTGGCCGGCGTCCGTTCAGCAAATTCGACGCCATTGGCAGCTGTCGCATCCTTGCGCACCGCCATTTGGTAGTATGGATAGTTGTTGTTCTGAACACGGTACATCAACGAGTTCCAGCGGCCCGCATCGTTGGCGCTCAAATGCGTCACAGCGGCTTCGATTTTGTAATCGCCGAATTTCTCCAGGTACGCAGGCAGCAGCACACGCGACGGATTGTCCGGAGAAGCGAGCGCATTCAGCTCAAATGCACCTGATTTGACGACGGCCGCCGCAGCGGTCGTACCTTCCTTGCGTGTCCAGCCCGCAGGCAGCGTGCCGTCAGTCAGCGTGTCGAAGTTTTCTTCGTACAACACGTATTCCCGATCGCCGGCCTGCTTCACGACAACAAGCAGGCTGATCATCGCGCCGTCCTTTGTCCCGGTCAACGTGTAGACGCCCTTTTTCGCAGCCTTCAGCACACCGCCGCTAACGGTCACGGAAGCATCGCTGGCGGACCAGATCAAGGCATCGCCCTTCATCACGCTTGTGCTATAGTCGCTCAGGTCGGCCTCCAGCTCGACAGCGCCAAGCGACAGCGGCTGTCCGGCATCAGCCAGCATATAACCGTCCGCATGACGCAGCGCAACGACCTTCGCCCCGACAGCCGACGGGGTCACCGTCACTTCCTGGGCAACCGACAACGTGTTGCCGTACAGGACCCGCACCATCGACTTGCCCGCTTTCAGCGGCACGAGCTTCTGATCCACGATTCGCAGCACGCCTGCATCCGACGAATACAGCTTCAGCCGCTCGCCATACACCGCATCTGTAACGCCGTCGGAATAATAGACGCTGCCGGTCACCGACACGCTGCCGCTAAGCGCCTCCAGCGTCGTCGGAAGCGTCACGTTCATCCGCTCCGCCGTAATGCGCGTCACCTTCAGATTATCGAAGGATACTTTGCTTTGGTCCGCCTGGAACCCAATCTTGCCCCGCTCCAGCAGATCGGCGTTGAAGCTTTTGTCGATCAGCAGCGTGTAGTCGGCCGCCTCCTTAGGCTTAATATATTCCTTAACATTGTTGTCATACACCCGGACCTTCATCGTATAGTCCTTGTTCAGAGCAAGCGGCGTCGAGTCGCCGTTTGCGATGACCTTCCACGCATTTTCCGGTGTCCGGTAAGCTACCTCATATTTGCCGTTTTGACGAATCGCCATCTGGTTGTACGGCTGCTTGCCGTTTGGCGCGCCCCGGAACATCAGCGACGCCCAGCGGCCGGAGTCCAGCACGCTTTCAAATCGCACATCGGCCTCAATCGTGTAGTTGTCCCACTGGACAGGCGCCGTCATGCGAGCTTGCTTGCCCGACGCTCTGCCGTCGAAGGTCATTCGTCCATTGCCGTATGTATCCTGTACGACGGTGAACGAATTGCTGCCGGCATTCACATCGGAAATCCAGCCGTACGGAATCGTCCCCGGCGCATAAGCGTCGAAATTGTCTTCCAGCAGCACCGGATTCACCGTTCCGCCCACCGGCGCGTTGTCCACCAGCACCACATCGCCGTAGCCTGTCGTATCGTTCCAGAAGGACGATGAGTTAAAGGCGCTCCAATAGCTGTTCCGCTGCTTCGCCGGCGCATCCGCATCGTAGCGGTCTGTCACGCCGATATTAAAACCGAACTGCTCCGTCAGCACCGGGTCGACACTCAGAAACTCCCACGGAATTGCGACCTCCAGCGTCCAGCCGCTGGCGTTTTTGTCGATGGCGCGCAATATTTTTTTCTGGTCCTTGGCGCTCTGACCGTTCGCTGCAGCTCCGAAATTAAACAGCGGCGTGCTTGAATCCGGCTGGTACACGAAGCCAAGCTGCAGGTCTCCCGCCGCAAACGGCGCCGACCGGTGACCCGTCGGATCGAAAAACAGGTTGATATTGTCCTGCTCAAACCAATATCCCTTGTCCGCACTGTAAATCAGCGTATCATCCTCGGACTTGACGCCGACATATAAATACTGGTTGTCCCACAGCATGCCGAATCGGGCGTCCTTGAAGGCGCCTTCCCCGGTCCGGTGCAGCAGCGATTGATTCAAGCTCCAGACGGAATCATCCAGCTTGCCGTCAATGACGGGAGCAGCCAGCGTTTTCTGAATTTCCAGCGAGGGGCGGGCAGCCGCAGCTGCCTGCGCGGGTGCGCCGGCGGGCAGCAGACCGCTCACGAGGGCAGCGACTGTCAGCCAGCTAGCGAATTTCGAACGTCGTTTCATGGAATGGATCACGATTCCTTCCCTGTTGTTTGTTCGGAGACAAGCACAAAAAAACCCTCTATCCATCAAACGGAAGCGGCGCGCCAAATCCAGCTTCTTCCATTTGTTGCATAAAGGGTGTTCTCCTCATCTCCAACCCTTAACTATTCAGTTGAGACCTTACGTTATTTACTTTACCAGCGCTTTGTTAGCGCAGCATCAGCGGGATGTGAAACATTTGTAAAGCCGGAACCGGCATCTGATTCCATCGCCACCTGACGAGCCTACGTCCACAGCTGGCGGTTGCCCATGGACACCGCGCTGGCCCCGGCCTGCAGCGCCGTCGCGATTTCACTATGCTCCTGAATCAGCCCGCCCGCGATAATCGGCAAGTCAGTCCGGTTGCGCAGCTGCGTAATCGCCCGCGGAATCAGCCCCGGCATAATTTCCACCGCATCCGGCTCGCTTTGCTCCATGTTGTGAATCCCCTGCTCCAGCGCCGACGTGTCGATCAAAAACAGCCGCTGGATCGCCATCAGCCCGTTTTTCTTTGCATGCTTGATGAAATGGCTCTTCGTCGAAATAATCCCCGTCGGGCGCAGCCGTTCGCTAATATATTTCATGACAATCGGATCGCCGCTCAAGCCGCCGATAAAATCGACGTGCAGAAACGCCGTCTTTCCGGCACGCAGCACTTGTCCCACGTAATTTTCCATCGTCAGCAAGTCCCCGATCAGCAAAAAAACGACCGGACAGTCGCTCCGGCACGCCGCCTGCAAATCCTCGCTTTTGCGCACCGCCGGAATAATTCGCCGCTCGCCCCAACAATCATGCAACCCCTGTTTCATCCTCATTGTCCTCCTCTGGCGCTCCGCTTGGCTTTCTGCTTGATCATAGCAAAGCAGTGTTAATGGAGTGTTAACGGCGGGCGTTTCCCCTCCTCTCCTTGCCGTCATACCGGCCAAGCTCTGGCTTGTCATGGGCAAACAACAAAAAAACAGGCAAGCCGCCAAGCGGTTTGCCTGCTTCTCCTGAAATTACCACGTCTTAAAGCCCTTCGCTCCGATGCCCGCGTCATTGATAATGTCCAGCACCGGAATCGTATACGCAATCAGAATCAGCGCAGCCAACACGCCGACCCATACGCCCCAACGCTCGAAGATCGCCGGCGCTTTCTCCGCCTGCTCGCTCACTTCGGCGATCGGGTATTCCGTTTCTCCCTTAGGCGCGCTCATCAGCATGCAAATGTTAACGACCATCAGCACAACCGCGACAAACAAGATCATACCGCCTATCGCCATCGCCACATGGTAAGGCATCCACATGACCGTATCGGGGTGATCCTGGTACGTCGTGAAGGCTGTCCGGCGCGGCGAGCCAAGCAAGCCGACCGTGTGCATCGAGCCGGACATGAAAAACATCCCCACCAGCCACAGAATCGTTTGAATAATACCGAGCCGGTTCATCAACGGCGTCATGGACCGGCCCAGCATGGACGGAATGAGCCAGTAGGTGATACCGAAAAACGTCAGCGCCACACTCGTCGCGACCGTCAGATGGAAGTGCCCGGTAACCCACAATGTATTATGCACAATTGCATTCAGCTCATGGCTTGCGTTAATCAAGCCTCCTGCACCGGCCGGGATAAACACAACCATGCCCATGAACGGGGCGAAGAAGCGAACATCCTTCCACGGCAGCTTCTTGAACCAGCCGAACAGCCCCTTGGCGCCGACGGAACGGCCATGCATTTCAAAGGTCGCAAACAGCGAGAACGCCGTCATCAGCGACGGAATGACAACCATAAATGTCAGCACGACCTGCACAAATTTCCAAACATTCGAAATGCCCGGCTCCATCAGCTGATGGTGAAAGCCGACCGGAATGGAAAACAGCAGGAACATGATAAAGGACAGACGGGCCAGCGCATCGCTGAACATTTTACCGCCGATCACCTTCGGAATGACCACATACCAGCACATGTAGGCAGGCAGCAGCCAGAAATAAACAAGCGGATGGCCGAAGTACCAGAACAACGTCCGCGATAACGTGACATTAATCGTTTCGACCCAGCCGAACGACCACGGAATAAGCTGGAACAGCACCTCGATCGCTACGCCAAGCGTCGCGATGATCCACATCAGCATCGTGACAACCGCCATGAAGGTAAACAGCGGCGTTGTTACCCCCGGATTGGTCCGCTTCCAGTACCGGTAGTTGAGGAATACGCCGATGCCGCTCATCCAGCTGCCGACGACGACAAACACCAGGGACACATAAAACCACGGGTCCGCCTTCAGCGGCGCGTAGAACGTATACAGCACGGTCGCTTTGTTCAACAAAATAAGCACAGTAGCGAGCAGCGTGCCAAACGTCATCAGCACGAAGCCAAGCCAGCCCAAGTTACGCGCAATCGGCAGCAGCTTGCCGCCCAGCGTCCGGGCCACCCCCGAGTAAATAAACCCGATGATGAAATACGTCGTGAAAATGAGCGCCATCAGGACGCCATGCGCAGTCAGCAGCTGATAGTAGCCGATCCCCATCGGCAGCGTGATCATGCCGCCGCGCACCAGCCCTTGCAGCACGCCAGCGATCCCGCCGACCAGCAGCGCGAAGAAGGCGAATAAAATATGGGCCAGCACAAGCGCGGCATCGCGGCGATCAAAGCTTTTGATTTCCTTTATCATGTGTGTTACATCCTTTCCGATTCACGTTGGGCAGCCTATTTTACGATGAATTTCATCATCATCACTTCATGCGCCGCGCCGCAGTACTCATTACAGAGCACCAAATATTCGCCCGGCTTGTCGAACGTGTACGTCAAATGATTGACCTCGCCCGGAATGACCATCATGTTGATCGTCGTGCCATTCACCTGCATGCCGTGGACAACATCCTGGCTCGTCACGTTGAAGTGTACCTTGGCTCCCAATGGAATTTCCAGCTTATCCGGCGTAAAGCCAAACGCAAACGCAATCAGATTCGCCTCATATTCATTCTCCCCGACCTTCTGCAGACCCGGCTTGTCGAACGGCGGCGTCTGCGCCAGCTTCTCCGGGTCAACCGTATGCCGATGACCGCCGGGAGGCTCCATGCCGAGTGAAAACGCCCCAACGCCTACGACAGACAGAAATACAAACAGCATCGAAATGCCGAAAATCAGCCAATATTTTTCTAAACGGTGAATATGCATTAGCTTGTCAACTCCTCCGGACGATGCCGATTGATCTCTCTAACCCCTCACGACATACAACAGAAATATGCCTACCCAGCTGATGACCAGAAACAAACCAAGCAGCATCACCGCCGCAAAGGTTCCTTTCAAGGACGGCTCCTTGTGGTTCTCGTTCGTCTGCTTTTCCACGGGCCGTTTGATATGTTGTTGCAAGTTCGCCATACATCTATTCCTCCCTCCCCCCAAAGGGCTATTGCTTGATGTCCTCATTGTAGGTGGAAGCGTTTAGACAGCTCTATGATGTTAATCACACCGAATGTGAAAGAGTGGTGAACAAGCGCACAGGACCGGGGGTTGGCGCTGCTCTGAGCGTCCGGGCGACTGAGAAAAGGAGCGGGTACGCAAAAAAGGCCGTCCCAACCGCCACAAATGACGGGGAACAGCCTGTTTTTGCTGGATATCTTCTATTAATAATAAAGAGACGCAGGAGAAACTATCGTACCGGCCAAGCTTGCTGCGTATACGCCATATCCCAGAACATGTACTCGTAGCGGCTGCTGAGGATAAAGATTTTTTTCATCCGCGCCCGGTCGGCTTCACTCGCCCGCTCAGCCAGCTCGTCGAGCCGGTTCACCTGCTCCTCCACCAGCACGCGGAACCAGTCGCCCCCGTAAGCGGCGATCCAATCGCGGTAAATCGGCTCCTCGGGCGTACAATCCTTCAATTGCTCGCCGATCTCGTAATACAGCCAGTAGCACGGCAAAATAGCTGCGATAATGTCGCCCATCGTGCCGCTGTAAGCAGTGCTCAGCATATGTGTGGCATACGCATAGGCGGTTGGAGCCGGCTCGAACGCCTCGCGCTCCTCTGCCGTGATGCCGAGCAGCGCGGAAAACTTTTCATGCAGCGACAGCTCCGCTTCATAGGTGCTTTGGGCGTGGGCCGCCATCCGGCTGACGGTCGGCAGATCATGCGCCTTGGCCGCGCCAAGCGCCTGCACCCGAGCAAATTGCGATAAATAATACGCATCATTTAACACATAATGGCGGAAGCTCACCAGCGGCAGCGTGCCGTCGCCGATCCCTTGCACGAACGGATGCTTGAAGCTGGCCTCCCAGCTTTCGTTTACAGCCTCTCTCAGCTCTGCGGAAAAGCTTGATGTTGCGATCATATCCCATCGTCTCCCTTCCTAATTAGAAACCCATATCCCAGCTGCCCGCCTATCTCACATCCGTGATGTCCAGATGCGGGAGCTGGTGGGCAAACCACCAGGCGCCAAGCCACATGCCCAGCAGCAGCCCGGCCAGCAAGCCGTCGCTCGCCGACCAGCCGACCCTGTAATAGTAGGTCCGGGCCGCCGCCGAAGCGAAGCGCTTCGCTTCCATCGCCACGGCGATGCGCTGGGCGCGGCGGATGCTTTGCGCCAGCAGCGGAATCGCGTAGCGCTGCACCGACTCGGCAAAGCCGCGGACGCCCCGCCGCAGCTTCACCCCGCGCACCAGAAAGGCGGCGCGCAAGGTTTTATATTCGGCTACCGACAGTCCGAGCAGCCGGATCGCAGCCATGAAGCTGTAGGCGTATTTCGGAGGCAGCCGCAGCTGCTGCATAAGCGAATAAAACAGCAGCACCGGGTTCGTCGTCAGCGCAAACAGCAAGCCGACCAGTGCCGCATCGACGGTTTTCAGCCCAAGATGCAGCCCGCGGTAAAAGCTTTCCTCCGAAATATGGATCAGTCCATACCGGTACCAGGTCGTCTCGCCGGTGCCGAACAAAATCATCGAGGCAGCCGATGACACAAACATCAGTCCAAACGGCAGCAGCATCCACAGCAAACGCCGGGCCGGCTGACCGCTCGCCAGAAACAGCAGCAGCGTATACATCCAGGTGATGTGCAGCAGCACATTGATGTTATGCGTGAACAGCACCATCAGAAAGGCTCCCATCGACACAAGCAGCTTGAAGCTCGGGTTGACCCGATGCAGCCAGGTCGTGCGGCCGCTCAGCAATTCCAGCATAGATGCTCAGCCCCTTCCCTTGTCGGCCGTACCGGCCAGCGCTGGGCCGATGGCATCCGCAGCTGCGGTCTCAGTCAGCCCTGAGGCCGCAGCCTGCTCGCCGCTGGCGCGACCTGTACGGCCGTGATGCCGTCCTTCGCCAGCATGATCAACGCGATCATTCAGCTCCCCGGCGGCCTTCTTGTGCCCACCGCCCTGACTAACGCCCAGGCCGGGCCGGCTGCCGACCGGACGAGCTGACGGCTCCCCAACCGTCAGCTCGCCCTGCCGCACCTCCCAGACCCGCGTAGCAAAGCGGCTGACGATGTCCATGTCATGCGTCACCATCACAATCGCCAGCCCGCGCTGCCGCCACGCCTCCAGCTTCTCCAGCAGCGCGAACGTATTCACCGCATCCTGGCCAAATGTCGGCTCATCCAGCAGCAGCAGCCGCTGCGCCTTCACGGTCGCAGCCGCTACCGACAGCCGCCGCTTCTGGCCCAGCGACAGCTGATACGGATGCAGCTCCCGCTGTCCGCTCAGCTCAAAAGCTGCGAGCAGCTCGTCGGTCTGCGCTAGCACAGCCTCCGCCGACTCCCCGTCCCGCCGGAAGTTAAACGCCACTTCCTCGAATACGCTGCTGCCAATAAACTGCAGCTCCGGATTTTGAAACACATACGCCGCCTGATGTACGACATCGTCCAGCCCGCTCACCCGCCGATTCGCGAGCACATAGTCGCCTTCGGTCGGAATAAGCTGCATCAGCGAGGACAGCAGCGTGCTTTTGCCAGCGCCGTTTTCGCCGATGACCGCAATCCAGTCGCCCGGCCACACCTGTGCGCCCGCAGCCGCCAGCTTCCGCTCCTTGCCATGGTAGCCTGCGAACTGCTGCAGCCGGAGCAGCGGCTCCCCGCCGGCGGCTGGAAGCGGCAAGCCCGCCGTCGCCGGGAGGCGGCGCAGCCCGGTCCCGGTCCCCAGCTGCACGCCGTCCGCGGTATAATCGTTCCACACGCCGGGATACCAGATGCCGTAGCTTTGCAGCTCGCTGCGCCGCTCACGGAACAGCCGCTCCGGCTCGCCATCCGCCAATATGCGGCCCGCTCCATCAAACAGCACCACACGGTCGATGAAATCAATCACTTCATGCAGCTTGTGCTCCACGATAATGACCGTCTTGTCGGCCGTTACCCGCTTGACCGTGTCCCAGATCTCACGGGTACCCTCGGGATCGAGCAGCGAGGACGGCTCATCCAGAAACCAGGCGTCCGGCTCCAGCGCCAGCAGCGAAGCCATCGCCAGCCTCTGCTTCATCCCTCCGGACAGCGAAGCAATCGGCGTGCGCGGATCAACAGCGGCCAGTCCGACCTGGGCCAGCAGCGCTCCGATTCGCTCCTGCATCTGCTCGCGGGGAACACATAAATTTTCCAGCACAAAGGCCAGCTCTTCATCCACAATCGGCATGCAAAACTGCGTATCCGGATCTTGAAACAAATACCCCCAGGAGGCGGGCCGTCCGACGCCGGCCGCTTTCATCGGCAGCTCGATCACAGCGGGAACAAGTCCGGCCAGCACTTGCAGCAGCGTCGACTTGCCGCAGCCGCTTGGCCCAAGCAGCAGCACCTTCTCCCCCGGCCGGATCGTTAGCGATAGTTGGTCGAACCATAAAGCCTTGCTGCCCGGAAATTTGAGCCGCAGCTCGCTTACCCAGACAGCGCGGTCCGCCTCACTGCCCGTCTTGTTATCCGCGAATCGCGTCATGCTCCCTCACCCGTTTTCCTTATGTTTACCGACCAAGCGAATCCAGATCATCCTGACTGACCGGGCGCACCAGTTGCGTCACCCCGGTCTTCTCCAGCGCCTTCACCAAGGCATAGCTCAACGTACCGCAGATCAGGAACGCGCCGACGAACCGGTACAGCACATACTGCACGATCAGCCACGGCGAATATTCCGTCAAGTAATTTCCGTAGATGTCCATAACCAATGCGCCAATCGCGGCCGCAATACCTGACAGACCGGCTACAAGCAGCGAGAAGCTGCGGTAGCGGAACGCCGCGAAGGTCAGCTCCGCGCACAGCCCCTGCACGATGCCGTAAGTCAGCGACGACACGCTGTAATGCGAGCCGAGCAGCATCTCGAACAAGGCGGCGGCTACTTCGGCCAGCACCGCTACGCCCGGCTTGCGGATGATGAGGAAGGCGACAGCCGCAGCCATATACCACATGCCGTAAATCAGCTGCTCCAGCGGGATGCCGGGCACTTTAAATACGTTGTACACATCGCCCCATACCCGGTAAATGATGCCGAACACAACGGCAATGACGATGGTGACCAAAATGTCGGTCAGCTTTAACCCTTTTGACATGACTTGATTCCACTCCCTTATCGAGTTCGTCCGGGATCACGCCGCAGCATCGCGGCCCTCTCTTCCAGCGTGGATGATCGCAAAAAAGCCGCCTCCGTCATACGGAAGCGGCTTGTGAGCACAAGTGAACGGACTCAAGATCGTCTGCGTTCTCCACTTCCCTACGCTGGCATCACCCAGATCAGGTTCAGAGGGTCTAGGATCTGTCGATCCAATCTCAGCCGGTTAGGCTCCCCTAGTGACATAAACATACTAGCATGAATGGGCTAAATGTCAATACAAAAAAAAATTAATGTAACATTTAGCAAATTTCCCTAGTCTTCTCGTGGCATGTCTGTTAAGATAACGATACATCATAGCACGGGAGAATAACTATAGAGAAAGCGGGGATTTTTATTATTGAAAGCGCTATCTGCAATGCGGCGTTTGGCAGGAAATGGCCCGGTTCCGAACCGCCGCCTTATACGCCGGAGGCTCCGGATCACGAGCCGCTGCCCGTTACCGTCAGCATCGTAGCCGACTGCCCGTTTTG
The DNA here is from genome assembly GCF_059821225.1 of Paenibacillus sp. sg306046. Taxonomy (NCBI): domain Bacteria; kingdom Bacillati; phylum Bacillota; class Bacilli; order Caryophanales; family Paenibacillaceae; genus Paenibacillus; species Paenibacillus sp. sg306046. Next base: position 126,624 of record NZ_JCAMRT010000015.1, on the reverse strand, counting down.
CAGCCAAATTCAAGGCGAGCCCGGCTGCCGTACGCCGATTCATTGCACGAAATGGTCAGGCGCTTGCAGCCCGATTATGGTCAATTTGGCAGCTTGCGTCGCCTGCGGGGAGTACAGGAAATAGAAGAAAGAGGGCATTGCGCCGAAAAGCCGAGGCCGGTCATCCATGAAGGCTCCTTTGAGGGGCCTTCTCGCTTTTTTGCCGTTGTTTAGCGGTTGCTTTGTCCCCCGTTCTGTGTCAAGATAATCGGTAGGCTTCCACTAAATGATCATGTAGAAATAGGTGACATCCGACCCTTATGAAAATAACGTTTTTTCGGCTTCTTACGGAGCTTTCGTCACGCAAAAGCGTATCCCGTCTGACGGGCGCCTTCGCCAAATCCCGCGCCAGCCGCGCGTTTATTCCGCAATTCGCCAAAACATACGGCATTCGCATCGAGGATGCGGAGAAGCCGCTCGCGGGCTATGGCTCCCTGAATGACTTTTTTACCCGGCGTCTCAAGCCTGGCCTGCGTCCCGTTGACCGGCAGGAGGGCATCATCGTCAGTCCGGTCGACGCGTTGATTACAGGAATGGGCCAGATCGTGGAAGGCACGATGCTGAACGTGAAGGGGCAGGACTACACCGTCGAAGAGCTGCTGAACTTCAGCCCGCGCCGCATTAACTACAAAAACGGCTTTTTTTATGTGCTGTATTTAAGCCCGACCGACTACCACCGCATTCACACCCCGGTCGCAGGCGAAATTATCGAGAAGGAGCATGTACCCGGCAAGGTGTATCCGGTCAATGACTTCGGCTTGAAGCATATGCGCCGCGTGCTTAGCCGCAATGAGCGGCTGATCACGTATATGCAGCATGGCGCGGGAGAGGTTGCGGTTGTCAAGGTTGGCGCGCTGAACGTCAGCTCGATTCAATACGTGTCTCCTCTGCCTAATCAGGTGCAGGCGGGCGATGAGCTTGCTTACTTTGAATTTGGCTCCACCGTCGTACTGCTGATGGAAAATGGCACCTACGCCAGCCGCTCCGACCTTTCTGTGGGCAGCAAAGTAAAAATGGGCGAAGCGCTTGGCACTCTAACCCGTCACCCGGCGGGAACGTAATTTTAAGAAGCCGCCGGACGTGCGCCAGCCAAACCGGAACCGAGGGACAAGCATCGCCTGTCCCCTTTTCGGCATATCCGAATGTCCGCATCGGCGGACCCGCTCGCCTGCCGGGCGGCGAACAAGAAGGGAGTCAGGCATCATGAACGTTTCTACCAAGCCAGCAGACGGCTCGGCTTCATCCCGGACATCTCAAGCGGGCGTGAAGCCGACCGTCTTTCGCATTTTGCTGGCCATCAGCCTTGTGCATCTATTTAACGATACGATTCAGTCGGTGATCCCGGCCATTTTGCCGATTCTGAAGGACAGCATGCGGCTCAGCTACATGCAGTCGGGCATTATTGTGTTTGCGCTGAATATGACCGCTTCTGTTATGCAGCCGCTTGTCGGCTTGTATTCCGACCGAAAGCCTCGTCCTTATATGCTGCCGATCGGCATGTGCTTTACCTTCGTTGGCGTACTGGGGCTGTCGCTTGCTCCAACGTATTGGCTTGTGCTGCTCTCCGTCCTGCTGATCGGCATCGGGTCGGCGATCTTCCACCCGGAAGGCTCCCGAGTCGCCTATATGGCGGGCGGCAACCGTCGCGGGCTCGCCCAGTCGATTTTCCAGGTCGGCGGCAACTCCGGGCAATCGCTCGCTTCGATCATGACAGCGCTTGTCTTTGCCCCGCTTGGACAGCTTGGCGCCATCTGGTTTACTGCGGTAGCCGCAATTGCCATCGCTGTGCAGCTGTATATTTCCCGCTGGTACAGCGGGTACATGGCCGCCAATCCGCCGGCGTCCCGGTCCAGCGGCTCCCGGATTGTTGATCCGCGCCGCAAGCGCCAGCTGCGCTTCGCCGTGTATATGCTCATTTTTCTCGTCTTCGCGCGTTCCTGGTACCATGCAGGCATCACGATCTACTTCCCGTTTGAGCTGATGGAGAAGTTTGGCTTGCCGCTGGAGCATGCCCAGGTGTACATCTTCCTGTTTGCCGCCGCCGGAGCGGTCGGAACCTTTATGGGCGGGCCGCTGTCGGACAAATTCGGCCGCCGCAACGTCATTTTCTTCTCGATGCTTGGCTCAGCCCCGCTTGCGATGGTGCTGCCTTACGCCAATGCCTGGTGGGCTTACGTCATTTTGCTGATCAACGGCTTTATTATCTTATCCAGCTTCTCCGTGACCGTCGTGTACGCCCAGGAGCTGATTCCGGGCAAAATCGGCACCGTATCCGGGCTGATCACCGGTCTGGCCTTCGGCCTCGGCGCGCTTGGCGCCGTTGCGCTCGGCAGCCTGGCGGATACGTATACCGTGCATAAGGTGATGAACTGGGTCAGCTTCCTGCCGCTGATCGGACTGCTTACCTTCTTCCTGCCGTCAGACCGCAAGCTGAAGGAATGGGCGAGCGAAAGCTAACGGAGCGCGCCTCTGCCAGCGGATGCTTTTTCTAAACTATCGAGGCGTGGCTCGCCGTCAGCGGGCGGAGACTTTTTTAGTCGCTTGTCCGCTTGTCCATTTCACAGGCAGCTGCGTCAGGCTCCTTCTCAACACTTGCCTTGGGAGAAGCCGCCTGACAAGCTGCTACGCCTCAGGTTCTTCCTCCGCTTGCACCGTCGTCACGCCAAGCTCCGCAGCCAGCTGCTCCAGATCGGCGCGCGTCAACGGCGTCACCATCGCGAGATCACGCTCCAGCGCCTGCTCGCACCGTTCTCTGGCCTCCTCCAGCCGGCCCAGCTTTTGCAGCGTCAGCGCATAGAAATAATAGGCCTCCGCATATTTGGGCGACTTGTCCATCACCTGGACGTACAGCTCGGCCGCTTCCTCCAGCCGTCCCAGGTACATATAATTCAAGGCAAGGTTGTCCAGAATGGTCACATCGCTGTCGTTAAAGGCATACGCCTCCTCATTGATGGCCAGCGCCTCCTCCAGGTCTCCAGCCAGCACCTTCAAATAACCGAAATTGCCGTAAGCCAGCGTGTTTTTATAATCGCTAAGCACGTCCTCCATGATCGCCAGCGCCTCGCCGCGTTCGCCGCGAAGCCAATGGATGGTCGACAGGTTAATGCGCGCCTGCATCATAAATTCCCGTTCGGGATTCGACTGCTGCAGCTTCCGGAACACCTGCTCCGCTTCCTCCAGCCGGCCTGCCTTCAGCAATAAATAGCCATAGCTTATCTGGTGCTGCGGCACGACCCCCTTGATCCGGTTGGCCTGCCCGAGCAGCTCCAGCGCCCGCGCTTGATCCCCCTTCATATAAGCCATATTGCCGCGCTGCGCGTAATACGCCGACCGGTTCCGAAAACCAAAAAAACCGAAAATCAAAATGGCCCCGGCAACACCAGCCGCCCAGTGCAGCTTGAACAAGATGAAAATAACAAGAATAACCGCAGCGATCGGCAATAACGCTTTTAATACTGGCGGCATCCGCTCCCCCTCTTTCCTCTTTCAAATGTATAGCTCCATTATACGCAAACAGCCCTCCCTAAGCTACGTGAGCAGCTCGGGGAAGGCTGTGTTGACTTTAAAGCGCAACGATTCGTAAAAAATTGGATTAGTTGATGAAGTTGACAGCTTGCAGCAAACGCTTGAGCATAACGGCTGCTTCCGCGCGTGTAGCAGGCTGTGCAGGCTCGAAGCGGTTGCCCGTCGTGCCTTGGATAATGCCGGCCTTCACCGCTTGGGCGACGGCCTCCGTTGCCCAGCCTTGAATGTCGCTGCCGTCTGCAAAGCCAGCTGCCTGAGCGGACGAAGCGCTGCCCGGAGCTTTCCCTGCAGCCGTCATCGCACGGCTGATCATCACAGCCATCTGCTCACGGGTGATGGAGACGTCCGGACGGAAGGTGCCGTCCTCGAAGCCTTCTACCAAGCGGGCTTTCGAGGCGGTGCCGAGCGCACCGGCGAACCAGTCGCCTGCTTGCACATCACTTACGCCATTCAGCGTACCATCTGCCTTCAAGCCCAGTGCGCGAACAACAAGTGCAGCAAATTCCGCACGGGTGATTCGGCTGTCCGGCGCAAATCCGGTTTCCGTCCGGCCCTGTACGACCAGCTTGGACGCCAGCAATTCAACGTCAGCTTCCGACCAGTGGCCGTTCAAATCGGAAAACGTTTTGTTCGATTTTACCACGGTGTAAATACTGTTCGAATTACGTTTCATCTGAACCGTCGTTTGCCCATTAGCCGTTGTGAATACGGCAGGTACGAAGGTCATCTCGCCGGTCGTCGGATCGTACACGACAGCTGTAGCCTGCTCCCTGTCAACGGACTGCGCAATCGTGATTGAACGGGTGACGTACGTCGTGCCGAAATTGTTGATTTCGGTCGATTTGCCGTTTGCCACAGCTGTGATCTCGAAGCTGACGGCGCCGGCCAGCAAGGCTACGCCGGATTTCGACGCAGCTGCGTTCACCTGCTCGGCTTCCGTTCCCGTTACCGGCTCGATCGTTACCTGAATGCTGATGTTATCCGCGCTTACGCCAAGCGAAGCGGCCAACTCGTCGAACTTCAGAATCGAGAGCGGCAAATCATACGATTTGCCATCCGTTTTCACCTGGATGACCGTCGCAGCCTGTTGGCCTGCTGCCGCTTGCAGCGCGGAGGCCGGCAGGTCAACCTTGACCGGACCTTCTACGCCAGCCAAATGGATAACCGCCAGATCGCCCTTGTCACTGCCGACAAGCCCTTGCAGCGCCTTGTTCAGCGATTCAGCGCTAAGGGTCAGCTTTGTTACCTCTTGACCATTGGCGGCCGTTTCCTTGACAAGATCCTTCTCGTTCACCTTCAGCTCAACGCCAGTTTCCGTAGCGACAGGCTCTACAGCTGCCGGTGCTTGCGGTTCCGCGCTTCCTGAGCCGTTGCTGGAAGAGCCTCCGCCGCTCGACGGCTCTTCAACCGGTGCAACTGGCTGAGCTACCTCGCGAATACGTCCCTCCGCCTTGGAAGTGATCGGACCTTGATAGCTCGACACAAAGTTGACAGTAGCCGTCAAGTCCTCCGGTCCGGTCACCGGATTTTTGCCGAGCTTGCCGATTTCAATGTTTTTCGCGCTGGTGGACGTGTGCATGAAATTATTGACGACAACGGAATACGTTTTTGTCTTATCCAATACCGCTCCGTTCGCCAGACGCATCGCGACGACTTTGCGATTGTTGTTCGCGTCTTTGTACCACGTATACGTAAAGCCGGATACGTGGAAGTCAGGACCGAAGGTCGAGCCGGAGCCCAGCTGCGCGTTGATGATCGTTTCCAGCTCAGCGCCGGTCACATCCAGCTTCACAAGCACATTGTTGAACGGCTGGATGCTGAACAGCTCGCCCCATGTAATGTCGCCGATGTTCAGATTTTCCCGTACACCGCCGCCATTCATCAGAGCAAAGTCAGCCTGCATCTCTGCACGCATGCCATCGGCAATCAGATTGCCGAGCGCCTGATCGCCGTTTGCGCCGATGCCCATGCCCGGATAATCCTTCTTCAGCTCGACGCTGGACGTGCCGACGACACGATTCAGGAACGGAGCCGCTTCGTTCGTATACTTGGCGATGATGCCCTGTACCGTCGGGTCTGCAGCCTTCTGAACATTGTACACGACGTTCGCCTGCTTCTTGACGATATCGCCGGTTGTCCGGCTGATCTCCAGGTCCACCTCGCCGAATGCCTTGCCGTATTCCCAAGCCTGGACGATCAGCTTGCCGTCCACCTCGCCCGATACACGGAGGTGGTTATGACCGGCGAAAATCACATCGACTTCATCGTCAACCGCTGTCGCGAGCTTCGCAGCTTCTCCGGTTACCTCAGAGCCGGACTGTGCGGCCGGCAGATGCGCCAATACAATAATCGACTTGACGCCTTGCGTTTTCAGCTCAGCAACCGCGTCATTAACGGCTGTCGCCGCATCCGTGAACTCAATGTCCTGAATGCCGGCCGGTACGACGATTTGCGGCGTTTCTTCCGTCACGACACCTACAAAACCTACCTTGACGCCCTCAACCTCTTTGATGACATAAGGAGGCAGCACATGCTTGCCATCGGCCTTGTACTTCACGTTAGCAGCCGTCAAAGGGAAGCTTTGTCCGTTGTAGCCCTTCGTGCCCTTAGGATGCTCGCCGCCGTTCAGCAAACGAAGCAGCTCCTGCGTACCTTCGTCAAACTCGTGATTCCCCGCCGTACCTACGTCGAAGCCCATCGCTTCCATCACTTCGACCGTCGGCTCATCCTGGAACAACGCCGATACCGGCGGGCTGCCGCCGACCATATCGCCCACATGGACGGTCAGCGTGTTCGGGCTGGCCGCTTTGCGCTCTTTCAGCGCTGTTGCCAAGTAATCCATACCGCCGACAAATACATCCGTACTGATGATGCCATCGCCGTTCAAATCTTCATTCAGCGATTTCTCGGAATATTTATCGTTGATTTTTCCGTGCAGGTCATTTACGCTCAGCAGCTTCAGCTTGATGTTGCCTGTCGGCTCCTCAGGAAGCGTTGCGCCCTTCAGATCGACAATCCGGCCTTCGACAGGCGCGTTCGCCGTCGTCACCGTACCGAGCTTCTGCAAGTAATTCGTAAACACTTCATAGTCCGGCAAATACAGCAGATTGACGCGGCCTTCCTTATAAGCCTTCTCCAGCGATGTGTAGAAATCGCCGCCCTTGGCTGTGAAAGCGTTGGTTGCAACCGTATATTTCGCCTGCAGATCCAGCAGCGCATAGCTGTCGCCTTGCTTCACCTCGACGCGTACAACACGCTCGCCTACAGGCCTCGTCGAATCATAATCGAAGCGCATGCCTGCGATGTGCGGGAACCGTCCGTCCTTCGTCGTTGTAATCGTCGATACGCCATTTTCCAGCGCGTCCTTGATTTCCTGACCGGTCAGCGTAATCGTCACCAGGTCATTGTTGAACGGCAGCACCGTCAACACATCGCCCTGCGTGACAGCTCCCTTGTTGATCGAAGCGCGGATTCCGCCGCCGTTTTGCAAGGCAATGACTGCATCTGTACCGGCCGCGCGCGCAGCGTTCAGCATGCCGTCCGCAATCAGATTGCCCAGATTCGTTTCCTTGGAGCGCACGTCCGTACGAACACCGTTCAGATCAACCTCTGCCTGACCGACGACGACCTTCGTCAGCTCCTGAATGCCCGGCTTGTACTTCGTATCCAAAATGGATTTGGCTTCGGCATCCTCAGCCACCACGTAGTTGTTGCCGACTTTCTCGTCAACGGAAATCAGCTTGTCGTTCCACTTCGTCAGCACGCCTTCGCTGTTGAACAGTACCTCCAGGTTGCCAAGAAACTGCCCCTTCTCGCCTGTTTGAACGATCAGCTTAGGCTCGCTGTGCTTGTTGTTCACAATCGCGTCATCCAGCTTCGTATGCGAGTGGCCGCCGACGATAATGTCGATGCCTTCAACCGCATCCGCCAGCTTCAAATCCTCGTCATAGCCGAGGTGGGTCACGGCAATAATTTTGTTAATGCCTTGCTCTTGCAGCATCTTGACCGTTTCTTGCGCTTTCGTGAACGCACCCGCGAACTTGACATCGCCCGGAGAAGCGATATTTACCGTATCCTCCGTCGTCAAGCCGAACAATCCGACTTGCTCGCCGCGCACATTCATCACAATCGCCGGGTAAATCGTAGCATCTGTACCTGTATCGCCCGTTTTGCCAAACCTACCGATCTCGTTTTTGAACTTGTCCTTCAAGATCGCATCAGCCGAAAAGTCCAGGTTCGAGGAAATAAACGGGAACTTCGCGTTGTTGACAAAATCAGCAAGCACCTGCGAATTTTTATCAAATTCATGATTGCCGAAGGTCATGGCGTCGTAGCCGACCAAATTCATAAATTCCAGATCCGCTTGTCCCAAATATTTATTGAAATACAGCGTACCGGAGAACACATCGCCCGCGTCAATCAGCAGCGGATTCACTGCGCTTGCCTTCGCCTGCTTGATCGCCGTCACCCGGCGCGCAATATGGTTCGGCGAATTCGTCGTATCCAGATTGGCATGCGTGTCATTTGTATGCAGCAGCGTCAGCGGGAATTGATTCAGCGAAATCTGCGCCAGTACAGCGTCATGGTCGGATGCCCGGCCTTTGCTCGGCGAGAAGTCGGCATTCAGATGCACAATATCCACATCAGCCGCCAGCTTCAGATTTTTGCTGACCAGCATATGATCGAGCACCTGGGAATTGCCGTCATACGTATACGTATAACGCTCATTTGCCGGCAGCTTGTCGATCAGGTTGTCCAGCTCGTTGCCCTTCAAAATGTCTGCCGTCTTCGTAAATTGGAAGTCATTCAGATCGCCCAGCGCCACGATGTTCGCCTGCGGGTTGGCTGTCAGTACCTCTTTCACAAAGCCGTTGACGACAGCCGCAATCTGATGGCGCTGCGTCTCGCTGGACAGCACTGGCGGCTGGATGCTGCCGAACGGTCCGTTGTCGCCGCCCTTGGAATTAAAATGGTTCGCAATGACGACAACCTGCTGGCCCTTGAACTCAAATTGCGCGGCCAGCGGCTTGCGCGAGCTGGCGAATGCTGCATTTGTCGGGTCGATCCGGCCCGGATTCATCGTCAGCTTGCCTGTTGCGCCATCGTATTTGACAGCCGTCGTGGACGTTCCCTTCACGCCTTGTACGCTGTCCGACAGCTTGACGCGAGCCGGGTTGTACAAGAAGCCGACGCGGATATTGCCGCCTGGAGCGCCGCCATCCTTCTTGTCTTCCGGTGCGATATCCGTGTACAGGTAGTCCGGACCTCCGGCAGCTTTGATCGCTTTGATCAATGCGGCTGCGCTGGCATCCGAATCAACGCGGCCGCTGTCCGTCTCGCCGTCGCTGTCCTGCATTTCGATCACGCCGACGATATCCGGCTGCTTCATTTTCACAGCAATCGACTCGGCGATTTTCTGAATTTTCTGAGCGCTGACATTCGGATTAAAGTTCTCGATGTTGTAAGTCGCAATCGTCAGCTTGTCCTCGGCAGGCACCAGGGTCGTCGTTTCACGCTCGAACGAACCGCTTGTGATCGCAGGGAACTGGTTCCAGGCAGGAATCACCTTGTAATTGCCGTTATTGTAGCCAATGACGCCCGTTACATCCTGGGCAAACTTGTCGCCCGTGTTCACTTCTTGACCCGGATTGCCGTAAGCAATCAGCAGACGCTGCGGGTTCAGATTGCCCAGCTCCTTCAGCACAAGCCCGCCTGCAGGCGAGATGACATCGGAGCCGTCATTTTCGACGCGAGTCGGGATGTTGTACAGCAGCGAGTTGCCGGAGCCGCTTGTCCAATACGGACTCAAAATCGTCGGTGTCGGCAGCTTCACCAGCATGCCTTCAAGTGATTCGAAGAAGTCGATTGCGTCCTCGGCCGGCTCGAACTTCGTCATGCCGTCATTGTCGATAATCGAGGACGGGATCATTCTGCCGTTTTTGCCCAGAACAACCGGAGCAGGCAGCTCATTCCCCGAGGACACGATCGTCCGGGAAGTCATGGTAAGCTGAGTCGAGGTCAGGTTGCTGCTGCTGCCCTCATTGTATTCAGACACTTTGCCGCTCACCTTGACGAGATCGCCGATGGCCGGCTTGAGCGCCTCATCCGTGCTGTAAACGAAAATACCTTCGGAAGTGTTCTCATTGTTGTCCGGCTTGGGGTCTTGCATGAAGAAGCCTTTGTAGCCGCCTGTTGCAAACGTATAGCCGTATTGAGTCACAATACCTTCGACATCCTTCACGTCCTGCCCGGCGTACTTGGACGCATGGCCTTCGCCCTGGATATCATGAATCCGGCCAAGCTCGGACGCCGCCGTGTACGCAAACGTATACACAGCGCTCGTCTGTCCGCCGCTCACCGCTACCGCCTTGATCGTCAGATCGGCCTGCACCGTAATCGGGGACGTGTACAACGGACTAGTCGCCGTCGGCTCCGTACCGTCAACGGTGTAATGAATGGCAGCGCCGGCAGTCGGGCTGGACAAGGTAACCTTGTTGCCTGACACAATCGGTCCTGCGCCCGGGCTGGCCGTCACGGAGAACAGATTCTCAACGAGCGCCGCCTCATTCAGCGGAATGAACTGATACGTGCTGTTAAATTGCTCGATAACCCCTGTAATGCGGTCAAATTCAGCATCCTTCTGAAGCTTGGCAAGCTCGGAGTAAATCGTGAACGTTTTGCCGTTTTGACTGGCGATCACCGTGCTGCCATTTTTGCTGTCAATCTTGACCTTCTCCAGATAGACCAGCTCGGATTCATGCTGCTCGCCGTTGCTGGCGGACAGATCATCGGCTGTCAGCAGCTTGGCCGCCGGTACGCCTGCCTGCTTCTGCAGCACGCCATAGGACAAGCCGTCCGCAGGCTTCAGCTCCTGCAGATTGCTGTAATGCACCATGCTGCCTTGCACATAGATTTTGTCGCCCGGCTCGGCGAACGCCGGATAACCGTACAGCAGCAGACCTGCTGTTTCATCCTGCATGTAAATTTTCGGACCATTAACATGAGTGACAGTCCCTACCGTATACACGTTCTGGGATGCCGGTACGGCACGCCCTGTGGCGACATCCGTCTGCATCAAAATCGTGTAGTCGAATTCGGCGATTTGGCTGTCCGCTTGGCCTGACGCAGCGGCGTAAGCCTTAATCTTCAGCGGTCCGTTCAACGTGACTGCCGACGTATACGGGCTGAACCCGCTGCCGCTGCCGCCCACATAAACATCCTTGTAAACCGTCGCGCCAACAGTCGCTGAGCTGAGCGAAATCAGCGTGCCGGCCGGCCAGGCGCCTGCTGCCGGACTCGCCGTTACTTCAGCGGCCGATGGAGGCGCGAAGCCGTACGCACTGTTGCGCGGCTCCGGAGCGCCAACCGTAAAGTCTGCGGCATTGTTGTCCGTGTCCAGACCGCGGCTTCCTTCAGGAGCGCCTGGCGCCGTCTTGCGGATCGCCGCTGTTGTACTGGACAATGCGCCGGTCGGGGTCCCCTCGACATTCGAGGCCGATCCGTAGCCAATCAAATCGACTGACGTGCCTCCGGCGTCGACCAGGTCGACCTTGCCGGTTGAGCCGCCCATCGCCAGCGTCCCCGTATCATCCGGCGTCGGCAGCGCTTTGGCGCCGCCCGTGCCGGCAGCCTGCTGAATCAAATAATAGCCTTTCGCCGGAATCGTCTTCGTTAATTCGGTCCCCGCCGAACTGAACGTTCCGGTCCCGCTTGTATAGCGCACCTTCCAACCGCTCAGATTAATCGGCGTACTCGTCGGATTATATAATTCGATGAAGTCGTTTTTGTACTCAGCCCCGGAGTTGCCCCCGCCGCCAAACACTTGTGAAATGATCACCTGGCTGCCATCCGGCTTCGCCTGCGCAACTGGAGCAGCCGGCAGAACGAGTCCTGCTACCAGCAAAGCCGACAGCATGACGCCCATCCATTTTTTTACTCTGTTCAAAGAGCCAAACATTACAGAAATCATCCCCTATCCCACTTTTTCAGATTCGGACACCGTTAATTAGCCTAGCATCTGATTGTTATCGGGATGTAAAATTTTCTATTAAAATCAGGTAAATGGTCGAAGAATGAAGAAAACATTCAACCTTCGTTCAATAGTTGGCTCATTCGTTCGATGCCGTCCCGCAGCTCCTCCTCGCTCACGTTCGAGAAATGGAAGTAAGCCCCGAGGCGTCCAGGCTGCATTCCGTCAGCCGCAAGCTCCGTATCGGCCCAAATCACGCCCGCTGCCCGGCAAGCCCCTCGATAGGCGACATAAGCTTCCGCGCTACCCTTCCACCAGCCGAACATATGCAGCCCGGCGTCGCTCGGCACCCAGTCGAAGCCGTCCGCCAGCTTCGCCTGCAGCAGCGCCGCAAGCAGCGTAAATTTGCGGCCGTAGCTGCGCTTCATCCGCCGCAGATGGCGCTCGTAGCCGCCGCTTGCCATAAATTCAGCCAAGGCCCGCTGCTCCAGCCCGTTGACTGCTTGCGGCTCATACAGCGCCTGCGCGCGCACAAACGGCTTCACCAGCGACTCCGGCAGCACGGCATAGCCGATCCGCACTGACAGCGGCATCGACTTGGAGAAGCTGCCGACGTAGACGACCCGTCCGTCGCGGTCCAGCGCCTTCAACGGCTCGATGCTCCGCCCGCGATGACGGTACTCGCTGTCGTAGTCATCCTCAACGATGACGGCGCGCTGCCGCATCGCCCAGGCCAGCAGCGCCTGGCGGCGCTCCAGGCTCAGCACCGCGCCGGTCGGAAACTGGCGCGACGGCGTTACAAACAAGGCTCGCGCCTCCCATTCGGCCGGTATAATCCCCGCTTCATCCAGCTGTGCGCCCAGCACAACGCCTCCCGCCGAGCGAATCGCCCGCCGCATGCCCGAATAACCCGGCGTCTCGGCTACCGCCGCGTCCCCCGGGTTCAAGACCAGCTGCGCGATCAGCGCGAGCGCCTGCATCGAGCCATGTACGATCGCAATTTGCCCGGCAGAGACACGCAGGCTGCGCGTACGGCGCATGTACAGCGCAATCGCCTCGCGCAGCCGGTAATCGCCCTGCGCTTCGACCCGCTCATTCGGGCCGTCCGCAGCTTGCCGAATTTGCGCATACAAGCACCGGTTCCACTCCGCATGCGGAAACAAACGCTCATCGGGCCTGCCGGAGGCCAGATCAATGAAGGCCGACGGCCCTGCTGCGGCAGGCGGCCGTTCTTCCAGAGGCGGGTCCGTCAGCCGGCTCGCCCAGCTCGACAAGCGAAAATCAGGGAGCGTCGCCGTCTCCGCTCCGGTCTGCTCCTTGACCGGCTGGACATGCCGGTAAGCGACGGTCGTGCCGCTGCCGACCGCTCCGACCACATACCCTTCGGCCGCCAACATTTCATAGACGTGATTGACCGTGCCGCGCGACAGCCCGTAAAGCGCCGCCAGCTTGCGCGTCGCCGGCAGCTTCATGCCAAACGTCAGGCGTCCGTCCAGCATCGCATCGCGCAGCGCCTCATACAGCGCCGTATGTTTGGTCGGATACCGTCCGACATAGGCTTCGTAAGGAATGAGAAACTCCAAGCCGTCTTCCCCCTTTGCAACTTCTAGATTTGTTCCCGATAATTTGGTTCCATCGAGCTTCATTTGGCAGGCTGTTAAAGCTCTTCTAGCAGTTGCCCTCGATTCTTCAAAATTGGTCTAATTAAAATTAACATAAGTGGATCTTTTCTCTATCCAATATATTCAGTATAGTACCACTATCCGCTAGTTTGGAAGGGGCTTGTTTGAAATGAACGATCGTGAAGCTGTAGAGTATCGACGGGCGGTGCTGGCTGATTTACCTGCGCTTGCGTGGTTGTTTGACGCCTATCGCCAATTTTACGATCAGGCGGCGGATCTTCCCGGGGCAGAAGCCTTTCTGCAAACCAATCTGGAGCAGCAGCGCTCCGTGGTGTACATCGCCAGCGCGCTGGTGAACGGCAGCGCGGACGCTGGGTTCGAGCTGGATGCGGGCAGCGGCGGCATCGCTTGCCTGGGCTTTGTTCAGCTGTATCCGACCTTGTCTTCGATTTCGATGAAGCCGGTCTGGACGCTGAATGACCTGTTTGTGCAGCCGCAAGCGCGTGGGCGCGGGATCGGCTCGCGGCTGCTGGCCGCAGCAGCCGAGCATGCGGCCCGTACAGGGGCGAAGGGGCTCCAGCTTTCCACGGCTGCCGACAACTTGACGGCTCAGCGGCTTTATGAGCGGGCGGGCTACGTTAGGGACACCGACTTTTTAACCTACTTTTTACAGGTGGAGGCATGATAAACGATGCGCAGAAACGAATTTGCAATGGATGAGCAGCAGGAGCTTGAACAATTTTTGGGAGAAATGAGCTTTGGCGTGCTTGGCACGCAAGGAGAGGACGGCTGGCCGGAGCTGACGCCGCTAAACTTTGTTTACGACAACGGAGCTATTTATTTTCATGGCAGCCGGGCTGGCCGGAAGATGGCTAACTTGAAAAAAGATACACGGGTCACCTTCTCCGTCGCACAGGAGTTCGCCCGCATCCCATCCTATTTCCTCGACCCGAAGCTGGCCTGTCCGGCAACTGCCTATTTCAAATCGGCGCTGGTCAAAGGGTACGGCGAGGTGCTTGACGATCTGGAGGAAAAAGCGTCCGCATTATCGGCTTTCATGCGCAAGCTGCAAGCCGAAGGCGGCTACGAGGTTATTGATCCGGAGGACCCGGATTACCTCGGTCAGCTCCGCGCAACCGCCGTCGTCCGCATCCGCATCGAGACGATCACCGGCAAGTTCAAATTCGGTCAAAATTTGACCGAGGAAAAACGCGCCAAAGTGACGGCCGGCCTCGAAGGCCGCGACGGTTCGCTGGACGCGGAAACACTGACGCTGATGAAGCAATATTGCCCGCATCACCGGGAGGGATAAACGTAAGGACCTCAAGCTCCACTGCAAAGTGCCAAGTGGAGGCTGAGGTCCTCTTTTTCAAGCAAAATCGGTCTTACGTAATGGCCGTTTGAGCCAGATGCAAGCGGCTGTAGGCGCCGCCGGAGGCGATCAAATCCTGGTGCTTGCCCTGCTCGGCGATGCCTTGCTCGTTAACGACAACAATGCGGTTCGCATTGCGGATCGTCGTCAGCCGGTGCGCAATAACAAGCGTCGTGCGGCCCGCCGACAGCTCGGACAGCGCTTGCTGGATCGCCGCCTCCGTCTCCGTATCCAGCGCCGAGGTCGCCTCGTCCAAAATAAGAATCGGCGGGTTTTTCAAGAACATGCGGGCAATCGAAAGCCGCTGCTTTTGTCCTCCGGACAGCTTCACGCCGCGTTCGCCGATGACGGTGTCCATCCCCTCCGGCAGCCTGCGGATCAATTCCTCCAACGACGCTCTCCGTGCGGCCTCCCAGATTTGCTCATCGGTCGCATTCAAGTCGCCGTAGGCGATATTCTCACGGATCGTCCCGGAAAACAGAAACACATCCTGCTGCACGATCCCGATATGCCGCCGCAGCGCATGCAGCTGGATTTGCCGGATATCCATGCCGTCCACCGTAATGCGTCCGCCCGTCACCTCATAGAAACGCGGCAGCAAGCTGCAGATCGTCGTTTTTCCCGCGCCCGATGGACCAACAAATGCAACCGTTTCACCGGCCCGGATGCTCAGGTCAATGTTGCGCAAAATATCCCGGCCCGGCTCGTAGCCGAACGTCACGCTCTCAAACCGGATATCTCCCTTCATGCCCTTCATATCCACCGCATCCGGAGCATCGGCAATGTCCGGCTCCGTGTCCATAATTTCCGTATAACGCTTAAAGCCAGCAATCCCCTTCGGATAGCTTTCAATTACCGCATTAATCTTTTCGATCGGCCGGAAAAATAGGTTGGATAGCAGCAAAAACGCCATAAATTCGCCCATCTCCAGCTTGCCCTGAATAAAAAACCAGGCGCCGCAGATCATCACAAACACCGTAATGAGCCGCATCATCATGTAGCTGACGGAAATGCTTTTGGCCATCGTTTTGTAAGCAAGCAGCTTGGTCAGGCGGAAGTTCTGGTTATCCACGGCAAACAGCTTCTTTTCATGCTGCTCATTGGCAAATGACTGAACAACGCGAATCCCGCCGACATTATCCTCGATTCGCGCATTGAAGTTGCCGACATCGCCAAACAGGCGGCGGTACGTTTTGGTCATGCGGCGACCGAAAAAAATGATCAGCCACGCCATCAGCGGAATAATAATAAAGGTCAGCAGCGCTAGCTCCAAGTTGATGTACGCCATCAGCGTAAACGCCCCGGCCAGCGTCATCACCGCAATAAACACATCCTCCGGCCCATGATGGGCCACCTCGCCGATATCGTTCAGGTCGTTCGTGATTCGTCCGATCAGATGACCGGTCTTGTGATTGTCGAAAAACCGGAACGAGAGCTTCTGAATATGCTCAAACATGTTGCGGCGCATATCCGTTTCGATATTGATGCCAAGCATATGGCCCCAATAGGTCACGATATATTGCAACGCCGTATTCAGCGCATAAATTGCCAGTAGCCCCAGGCAAGCCAGCACGATAATTTGCCAGTTCTGGCTCGGCAGCAGCTCATCAATAAATGTACTGACCGCCAGCGGGAACGCCAGCTCCAGCAGCCCCGCGATAATCGCGCAGGCGAAGTCCAGTATAAAGAGACCTTTGTACGGACGATAATACGAGAAAAAACGACGAATCATTATGAACTCCTTTCGAGGCTCGCAATCTGTATCTTTTATACTACGATATACTGCACGGCCGATTCAGGCAAGAACCTTTAGTCTGCATGCAGCTCAATCGCCTTAGCTCAACGCTTGGCAGACAACAACGCCGCGGCCCCTCGTAAGCGCTTGCTGTGTTTATCCACTTGGCAAGCGGCTTCCCGCAGGAGTATGCTATATAAGTTGAACAGACGACGACTCGATCGCGCAAGGAGGCTCCGACATGTTTGTACATAAGCAAGAATGGGCCACGCTGCAGGAAAAGCTTCCTTTGTGGCTGGAGGCTAGCCGCGCGCAGGCCGTTCACGGCGCCCCGGCTAGCTATATCCCGGAGCTGGCGCATGCCCAGGCCGACGCTCTAGGCATTGTCATCGTCGCGGCTGACGGCAGCGAGCTGACGGCCGGCGATGCGGGACTGCCGTTTACGCTGCAGAGCATTTCCAAAGTATTTACCTTAATTTTGGCGCTGATGGACCAGGGAGAAAGCCACGTGTTCAGCAAGGTCGGTATGGAGCCGACCGGCGATGATTTCAACTCGATGCTCAAGCTGGAGCTGGTCGAGCCGGGGATCCCGTTTAATCCGCTGATCAACGCCGGTGCGATCACCGTCTCTTCCCTGATCAGCGGACGGACGCCGACCGACAAGTTCGAGCGGATTCTGGCGTTTTTCCGCATGCTGACCGGCAATCCATTACTCGACTGCAACGAGCAGGTACGCTCCTCGGAAGCGGCCACCGCCAACCGCAACCGTTCGCTCGCTTATTTTCTCAAGGACAACCAGGTGCTGGAGGGCGATGTGGAGGAGGTGCTGGACGTGTATTTCCGGCACTGCTCCATCGAAGCCACATGCCGGGATGTGGCCCGGCTGGCGTGGGTGCTGGCGATGGATGGCATGGACCCGTTCTCCGGACAGCAGCTGATTCCCCGCCGATATGCGCAAATCGCCAAAAGCTTCATGGTGACATGCGGCATGTATAACGCGTCCGGCGAATTTGCCATCCAGGTCGGCATTCCGGCCAAAAGCGGCGTTGCCGGCGGTATTCTCGCCGTTTCGCCGCGCCGCTACGGAATCGGAGTGTTAGGACCTGCGCTTAACGACAAAGGCAACAGTATTGCTGGCGTCCATCTGCTGCGCACGATGTCGGAGGCTTGCAATTGGCATATGTTTTAACGTGAAAAGCGTCTGTGCCGGGAACCCTTCCCGCACAGACGCTTTTGTTCGCCGTTCGATTGCGCTTGACGACTACAGCTTGTGCTGCAGCTGTTCGACCTCAGTCAGGGTCAGACCTGTGGCCTCAGCAATGGTCGCAAGGTCCAGCCCTTTTCTCAACAGATTAAGCGCTACTTCGTTTTTCGCCTCACGCATGCCTTCTTGCTTGCCCTCCTGCTTGCCCTGACGTATTCCCAGCGCCAGCCCTTGCTCGATCCCTTGCTCGATCCCTTGTTCGATCCCTTGTTCGATCCCTTGTTCGATCCCTTGTTCAATGCCTTGTGCCACGCCTCGCTGCAGCACTTTGTCTTCAAAGCCCGCAAATTCCTTCTGGAATCTCGATATCATCGCCTTAACCTCCCCTGGCTGCTCGTAATGATCCATGATTTCCTTCACCCTCTCCCGGCTCACTTCCGACAGCCCTTCATAGGTGACAAGCCTGACCCACGAACGAAATAACGGATACAGCTCCGCATCCATCTGCTCCAGCACGTCTCCCAATTGCTCCAACTGCTGCACAAAACCTTGAATGTCCCTCGTCCGCTCCAAACATTTCCTCTCCAGCCAACGTTTTACGGAAGCTCCGTGCTGCTGTCCATTTGGCATCACCGTTATAGACCACCATCGGCACGACAGCAGGCAACTGAAACTCCTTGCGCGCCGCTTCCTGCCTGCTTGTGTTTTTCAGCACATCCCACCATATTTCCATCATATACTGCAGCAGCCTGTACGGCATCTGGTAATCTACCTTGGATTGCAGTTCCAGCAGCACATATGATTTATCCACCTTAGTCAGCTGAGCTTCGTCAATCTGGTTCACCCAGCTCTCATTAACAAAGCTTTGCAGCAGCTCAATAAGCAGCCGCTTGCTTGATAGCAAAAACATGTAGGCCTTATCAAAAAAAGCCATCTCTCCGGCCCCGTACAAACGAGTCCGAAGAGATGGCCGCAGCCGCGAAGGCTTAGCGGATATCAGTCATGGCAACGTGGTCCATATCGGAGAACTCCTGGTTTTCTCCGGCCATGGCCCAAATAAACGTATAATTGCTTGTTCCTACGCCGCTGTGGATCGACCAGCTCGGGCTGATGATCGCCTGCTCGTTGCGCACGACCAGATGCCGCGTTTCCGTAGGCTCGCCCATCATATGGAACACCACGCCATCTTCCGGCATATCGAAGTACAGATACACCTCAGAGCGGCGGTTATGCGTATGGCACGGCATCGTATTCCACATGTTGCCTGGCTTGAGCAGCGTCATCCCCATCACGAGCTGACAGCTTTGCACGCCGTTCAGGTGAATGTATTTATAGATCGTACGCTCGTTCGAGTTCGTGATCGAACCGAGATGAGCCGGCTCAGCTTCGCTGATCGCAACCTTCACCGTCGGGTAGTTTTTGTGCGCCGGCGTGGAGCTCAGGTAGAAGCGCGCCGGATTCGCGGCGTCTGCGCTTGCAAATTGCACATCCTGGTTGCCAAGTCCAACGTACAGGCAGTCTTTGCTTTCCAGCACATACTCCGTGCCGTCTACCGTAACAACACCGGCTGCGCCAATATTGATAATCCCGATCTCGCGGCGTTCCAGAAAGTAATCCGCGCCCATATCGTGCTTAGGCGCTTCCAGCTTGATCGGAGCGTCTGTCGGTACAGCGCCACCAGTAATGAAGCGGTCGACGTGGCTGTAGACAAGCTTCAGCTCGCCAGGTACAAACAATTGCTGGATCAAAAACTCCTGGCGCAAACGTTCCGTATCATAAGCTTTCGTTTCAGTCGGGTTAGTCGCGTAACGGATTTCCATGAACTTGTGTCCTCCTTAGACTTCTTGCGTTAGATTTGGATGGAACAACTGCGGAAGCTGGCAGCTTGTTCGCCCGCTGCTTGCGAGCGTCTGGGTAACGGGCAGCCCTTTAATTGCATTAAATTGAAACGTTTCAATCGGGTTTAAAACCCACTCCGCGCCAGCCCCGGATGTACCCTTATCGTATCACAGTTGACTCCGCCGTGCCAAGCTGGAAAATGCCCCTCAGAGCAATCGCAATGCTCTTGTCCGAAGCCGCTTTGGCTTTCCTAATCCACCTTTCGGACCCGCGGCCGCTCAAATGTCCGGTTTTGGAAAAACCACCGTGACGCTCCTGCTTTAAAGTGTTATAATATGGGCTGACTATGCAAGTAATGATTAGCTGGAAGGAAGGAATTCCATGAACCCTCTTGCTCAGAAACTGAACGAGACGATCAGCCAACAAAACCCGCACGTATACGAGATGCTGTCGGACATTGGCCGCCAGATTTATTTCCCTAAGGAAGGCATCTTGAGCCAGTCCGCAGAAGCGAAGGCCAAGGCGAAGAAATTCAATGCAACCATCGGCACGGCGCTGGAAAACGGCCAGCCGATGCATCTCAAGGTGATCCAAGACACATTGTCCGCCTACCAGCCCAAGGACATTTACGAATATGCACCGCCTGCAGGCAAGCCTGAGCTGCGCGCTGCCTGGCGTGCCAAAATGCTGGAGGAAAACCCTTCGCTCCAAGGTAAAAGCGTCGGTAACCCGCTTGTGACCAACGCGCTGACCCACGGCCTCAGCATTGTCGCCGACTTGTACGCCGGGCCTGGCGATGCCGTCGTGATCCCGGATAAAAACTGGGAAAACTATGAGCTGACCTTCGGCATCCGCCGCGGCGCCGAGCTGGTATATTACCCACTGTACAACGAAGAGCGCCGCTTCAATGCGCAAGCTCTCCGCGATGCGCTGCTGGCGCAGAAGGACAAGGGCAAAGCGATCGTTGTGCTGAACTTCCCGAACAACCCGACAGGCTACACGCCGGACGCAGAAGAAGGACGTTCCATCGTCGAGGCGATTCGCGAGGCGGCGGAAGCCGGCATCAACGTCGTAGCGGTTACCGACGATGCCTATTTCGGTCTGTTTTTCGAAAATTCGCTCCAGGAATCGCTCGCCGGGCATCTGGCTGAGCTGCACCCGCGTATTTTGTCCATCAAAATCGACGGAGCGACGAAAGAGGAGTATGTGTGGGGCTTCCGCGTCGGCTTCATCACCTATACGGGCCAGAGCGACGCCGTGCTTGCCGCACTGGAGCAAAAAACAATGGGGATTATCCGCGCGACTATTTCCAGCGGACCGCATCCGTCGCAGACCTTTGTCCTGCACGCGCTGCAATCTCCTGATTTCCAGGCGCAAAAGCAGGAGAAATTCGACATCATGAAAGGCCGCGCCAACCGTGTCAAGCAGCTGCTGGACAGCGGGAAATACGGCGAGGTGTGGGAATACTATCCGTTTAATTCCGGCTATTTCATGTGCCTCAAGCTGAATACAGTCACGGCTGAAGCGCTGCGTGTGCATCTGCTTGAGCAATACGGCATCGGCACAATCGCACTCGGCGACACCGATTTGCGCGTTGCCTTTTCGTGCATTGAGGAAGCGAATATTGACGAGCTGTTTGATACGATTTATCAAGGCGTGCTGGACCTGCAAGGTGTCGCCGCCAAGTAAATGTCAACTTCCCGGAGGGCGTAAGCCCTCCTTTTTTGTTGCCTAAGCTGCCCTCTGCCCGAACAGGCCGGGGAGCCGGGTTAACGCAAAAAGACCATCGCACGCAGCTCCGACGGCCTCGTTTTTTTAGAGCTTCCTGTGAGGACGCCCCGCTTCGCTTAACATCAAGTCTCTTCCTTTATGCCAAACCTTCTGCAATAGGCCTCCAGCTCAACAAAAGGAAGCTTGTACAACGCCAGCTTGTTCACGATCGTCCGGCTGCCCCCCGGCAGGGAGCTGAACTTGGCCAGCAGCCCGGTCAGCTTCCCCGATTCGGAAGCAGCCCAAAACTGGACGTGCTGCACCTCACAATTTTCCCGCCGGATCAGACAAACCAGCTCTTGCAGCATACGCAGAAACACACGCGGCCTCCGATGCTCGTTCGCAATAAAGACCGTTTCAATCTGGCAAATATGCCGATCCTCGTATTGCCCAGGGCCAGTACCGAGCACGAAACCGGCTGCACCAACAGGCTGATGCAGCTCCTCGTCGTAAATCAGCAGCGCCTTGCCAAACATGAGCGGACTGCTGAAAAAGCTAAGCTTCGTGGCAAACGGGTACGGCAAGTTTAATTCATCATGATGCGTAAGCATGTACTGCGTGTAAGAGCTGAAATGCATCTCCAATTCGCAGGGCCGAACAACATAAGTCATGATTGCGGTTGTACGCGAAGCGTATCGTTCAGAATCGAAATTTTCCCGAACCCGCTCCCCTTCTTCGTGTCCTTGCTGCCGAAACCGATTGGTGGAAACATCAGGATCACCTCCTTGTGTGTTTATGCAAAGACCTATCTGTCATTTATTATACGCGATTCCATTTTTGGAGGGTAGTCCTCAAGCTGTTAACTTTACCACAAAACACAATTTCTTCTCCCAGCTCACCTTGGCGGGTTCCATGCTTTTGCAAAAGCTTCCCGTACAATCGGCACAAGTACCCGTTTTCCGACTGCGCCGCCAATCGAATTTCCTGCACCTGCGGATGTTTCTTGACGATCTCCCTGGTCAGGTAGGATAACCCGTTCACAAACAGCCGCGTTCCGCGATACGCCTGGCCAAACAGCGCCATATCTAAAAAAGCGACATCCTTATCCGCAAACGCCTGCTCCCGTGTTCCGTGAAAATAAGCGGCGATTCCCATCATCTGCCCTCCCCTGTCCACAGCCTGCAGCAGATACCCCTCCGTCATATAGCTATACAGCAAGGCCACCGTATCCAACGTGTTGAAGGAAGGATGCAGATCATGCCGATGCTGCAGCATAAACAAGCTCGCCTGCGCCAGCTCCTCCTCGCTTTCACACCACATGAAGCGTGTCGTCATCGTCAATCGACTTCCTTTCCATACGTGGGTTGCCCTTCGAAATCGGTTCGCACTCGCTTATGACCGCAGCTCCAGTGTCCGTTTCAGCTCGGCCATCAGCTGCGGAGCCCGGGCCGTCAAGCTGTGGAAATCGTCCCTCCGCACCGCCAGCAGCACCGCAGGCCCCATCGCTTTCACCGTGGCATTGCGGGGAGCGTTGCGCAGCAGCGCCACTTCGCCGAAGTGATCGCCATCCTGCAGCACAGCCACACGCTGCTCCGCGCCCCCGGCCATTCGCTTGATCACCTCAAATTTGCCGCGCACGATAATATAAAACTTGCTGCCCTCATCGCCCTCGCGCACAATGGCTTCGCCGTCCTGACACTGCTCCGTCCCAAATAGCCCGGCCAGCTCATGAAGCAGCGGGAGCTCCACCTCGCGGAAAAATGGCAGCTTCGCCAGCCGTTCGACATCCACGGACGCATGCAGCCCGTCCCGCGACAATTGAAAGCCCTGTTGCTTCTCCCACAACTGTGCATACAGTCCCTGACGCTCCAGCAGCTCCGGATGCGTGCCGGATTCCACAATCCGCCCCTCCTGAAACACATGAATCCGATCCGCCTGGACAACGGAAGCAAGCCGATGGGTCACGGCTACAATCGTCTGCCGCCCCCGGATACGGTGAATCAGCGCATGGATATCCGCTTCGGACACCGGATCCAGCGCCGAAGTCACTTCATCCAGCAGCAGCACCTCCGGCTGCCGCAGCAGGGCGCGGGCCAGCGCCAGACGCTGCCGTTCGCCGCCGGACAACGTCGCCCCTTCCTGCTGCACCAGCGTGTCATAGCCCGCAGGCCAGCTGGCGATAACCGGATGAATCCGCGTCTTCGTCGCCGCCTCCACCAGCTCGGCCTCCGTCGCCTTGTCGTTGTCCAGCAGCAAATTATCCCGGATCGTCGCGTTAAACAGAAACGTATCCTGCGTCACCAGCACAGCCAGCTTGCGCAGCGAAGCTTCGCTTGCCTCACGAAGATCATGCCCGTTAACGGTCACCTTGCCTTCGCGCGGGTCGTAGAACCGGGACAGCAATTGAAGCGCCGTGCTTTTACCGGAGCCGCTTGGGCCGACAAAGGCGGTGTAGCTGCCCGCAGGAATGTGCAGACTGATCTGGCGCAGCTGATCGGCGGCTTCGGTATATCCGAATGTCACGCCGGTCATGCGCAGCTCAGCCACCGGCGGCTGCAGCGCAATCGGTTTCGCCGCCTCCGGAATATCCGGCTGATGCTCCAGCATATCGCCGATCCGCCCGAAGCTAACCTTTGATTCGATCAAGGCCGGGACCAGGTAGGACAAATTGGCGCCCGCCTGACCAACACTCATAAACAACGTAAAAAACGCTATAAATCCGCCGATTGTCAGCTGATCGCCAAAAATCAAGTAGCCGCCGAAGCCAAGCATCGTCCCGTTAAGCAGCATCAGAGAAGCCAACGGCACCCGCTCCAGCAACGAATTGGTCATATGCAGCTTGAAGCCCGCTTCCAGCAGCTTGCCGATCTGCCGGCCGGCCTGCTGGCGGAACCGGCCCTGCTGGTGCAAGCCTTTGATCGTCTTATGGCCTTTGATCATTTCATCAATGGTGTTGGCAAAGCGCTCCTGGGCCTCCTTGTAGGCTGTATTATCCCGCTCGGCCCGTCCTTGCAGCAGCCGGGGACCGACCAGCAGCAGCGCAGAACCGGCCACCATCACCAGCGTCAGCCTCCATTCGATCGACAGCAGCATGCCAAGCCCGAGCAGCACCGCCAGCGACTCCTTCAGCAGCAGCGGGCTGGAGCCGCGAATGACCCGTTCCACCGACGCCATGTCGGAGGTAAAACGGGTGACCACATCGCCGATGCGGTAACGCTGAAAAAACGGCAGCGACTGCCGCTGCACATGCGTCAGCAGCTCTGTCCGCAGGTAATAAATCACCCTGCTGCCGAGCAAGCCAAGCGCGTAATCGCCCGCAAGGCTGGCGCCGACCATCAGCAGACCGCCTCCGAGCAGGACACCGAGGATGAACAAAAACACTTGAAAATCCCGGGGCGTGAACGCTTCGTCCACCAAATATTTCAAGCTGAGCGGAGCCGCCACCCCATACGCGACCTCAATCAACGTGCCGATTAAAAAAACGCCGCCAAGCAGCTTATGCCGCTTCACATACCCGAGCATCCTCCGCGCCACATTCACGTTTGCCTACGCCCCCTCTGTAGAATTAAGCTTACAGCAGATCGAGCAGGCTGTAAATGCCGCGCCTGGACGCACGGCGCCAGTCGGTTCGGAGGGCCGTCACTCTGCCCGTTTTGTACCGCGAATGCCATACTCCACGATTTTGGCGTCTACGCTAACTTGCACCGGTACTTTACTGAACACGTCCTCCCAATTCGGCTTTATTTGCTTCCAAAGCTTCGGATAGGAAATCGCCAGCTTTTCACCAAACCCAAACACATCGGCCTTGTAGTTGCGCTGCGCCGCAGCAAGCGCTTGCTTCGTGTACCGCTGGATGGACGCCACTGTCGCCTGCTCCGCCTGCCTGACAAAGCTTTCCTCGAACGCATCGCCCGGGTTCACCCAGTCCTCCCGCAGCTTGCCCTCCAGCTGCAGCTTCACCTTAAACGAAATCCGTTCCCCGTCTACTTGCGGCGTAATCAAGCTCTTCAGCTTGCGTACCTCGTACGCCAACACCTGGCCGCTTTGCTCATCCGTTCCCTGAATGATGCCGGTCTGGTTTCTCGCGCCAGTTAACAGATTAGCTCCGATCACCTCGGCTTCGCTGAACCAGCCGATCATCTTCGTCGTCCGCCCCTTAATGACTGCAGCGCCGGACAGTTGATTATCCTTCTTTCCGAAGGATACGCCCACCCGTTGAACCAGAAAGCTGGTCCGCGCCGTGAGCTGCTCCGACATATTGCCCAGCTTCATGGGCGGCGGCATCAGCAGCGTTTTGCGATAGCCTTCCGTCATTCCCCTTAGCCGGATCGCGGGATTATCTACAATCCCCTTTTTTTCAAACATCGCGCCTGCT
The DNA here is from genome assembly GCF_059821225.1 of Paenibacillus sp. sg306046. Lineage (NCBI taxonomy): Bacteria > Bacillati > Bacillota > Bacilli > Caryophanales > Paenibacillaceae > Paenibacillus > Paenibacillus sp. sg306046. The sequence continues at coordinate 101,234 of NZ_JCAMRT010000015.1, read as the reverse complement.
TTGCCTTCCGAGATCAGCACCCGAATAGAGCCTCTTGTCTGATTATTGCGCAGCACAAAATTAATGAGATTAGGCAGCTCGAAATGGCGCGCCACCTCCTCGCTGATCACGATCAGCTGCAAATGCTCATAGCTCGGCGTACGCGACAGCCGCGCAGACAATTGATTGATATTGTCAAAAATGGTCGTCCCTTCGCTGTAGGTGTTCAAATAATCATTTAACGCCAAACCGCCTTCCTTGGCCGTAAACCGTTTCGGTATCGCAAAATGATGCACCATCGCGATCCGCTCCCGTCCGTTCGCCGCTTCAGCCGGCTGCTCGAAGCCAATGCCGAGCACGATCCCTATCTCCTCGATCTCCGCACGGTCCCAGCAGCCGGTCAGAAGGGGAAGCAGCAGAAGCGGAACGAGCCATTTTGCGCTAGCCTTGCACAAGCCTTTCCCCCCTTATCCATACAATCGCCCACAGACAAAGCGGCATCACGACAAGAACCGTAATCGCGATATATCCGTTCATTTCTCCCAGCTTGAACACCCCGTTCAAGTCGCCTGGCAGCATCGCGATCAGGTATGTCACCGGCAGCAGCACGTAGGCAAATGCCTGATAATTTCGCTTGAACAGCTGGCCCAAGCCAAGAATAGCCGCATACTGGTAAGGGACAAACGCCGTATACATCGACAAAATCCACAGTACGGAAAACAACGACTCAAACCGTTCGAAAAATCCGCCCGGTACCTCCAGATTTTTGGCTACAGTCATCGTCGGCCACGTGACCGTTTTCACCTCTTCAACAGTCAACGTCCCGAAGGACACAACAATGACCAATGTATAAAAAACAATAACGGTTCCGACGCCCAGCAGCGCTGCTTTCATCGCTTGAGCCGGCTCCTTCATAAAGGCGGTTACCAGCATGACCATTTCAAATCCGCTGTACGCCAGCACCGAGGTTTTAAGCCCTTTCAACACCGGCATTATCCCTTCGCCAAGCACCGGCCGGATATGATCCAGATCGAAATCCTTGAAGCTGAATACGATCAGCAGAGCCAATATAATAAGGATGATCGGCACAAACAGCTCGTCCAGCCGGGCCAGCGCACCGATCCCTGAAATCGTTAAATAGACGGCCACACTCATAAACGTAATCATCGTCACGCTTATCGGCGTTCGATCCAGTAAATACATGCGGACAACCTCGCCCATCATCCTCAGCAAATAACTGGACGACAAAATGAAGTAGATCATAAATAACAAATTAAGCAGCAGCCCGACATAACGCCCAACGATCTCCTGACTGAACTGGTAAAACGTCTGGCGCGGAAATCGCTGACTCAATCGGACCATGATGTAAACCAGCAGCAGGACAATCAGTCCGCTTCCGATCACCGATATCCAGCCGTCCGGGGTCCCGACATCCTTGGCTTCACCTTGGGGCAAAATCAGAATGCCCGATCCAATCATGCTCTTGATGACGATCATTGCCGACTGGTTAGCCGTGAGCCTCTCTTGATGTGCAATGTCCATGGCGCGCCTCCCTGTGCGAGCTATTGTCGTTTGCGATCCTTCGGATCAAGCATCATCGGACGTCCCTTCAGCAGGCGGAGCGGCATCCGCAGCCATACGTCCTTCCACTGCGAAAGGCGAATCGGCACAAATGGCTCCATATAGGGAACGCCGAAGCTTTTAAGCTTGATCAGATGCACCGTAGTCAAAATAAACAGCAGCACAATGCCGTAAAGCCCCAGCACCGCTGCAGCCAGCATCATCGCAAAACGAAGCATCCGGATCGCAAGTCCGCCCGTATATTGAGGCAAGGCAAACGAGGAAATGGCAGTCAGCGCCACGACAATAACCATGATTGGACTGACAATCGCCGCCTGCACCGCTGCCTGACCGACAACCAGACCGCCGACGATGCCCACCGCCTGGCCGACCGGTCGCGGCAGCCGCAGCCCCGCCTCCCGCAAAATTTCCAGCGTAATTTCCATAATCAACGCTTCAATAATCGAAGGAAATGGCACCCCTTCGCGCCCCGCAGCCATGGAGATGACAAGCTTGGTCGGGATTAACCCGTGATGATAGGAAATCAGCCCGATATACAGCGCAGGCAGAAACAACGCAATAAATGCGGCCCCATACCGCAGAATGCGAATTAAAGAGGACGGAAGCCAGCGTTCATAGTAGTCCTCCGACGAGGTCAGCATAATCGACAGCGTAACCGGGATCACTAAAGCAAACGGCGTTCCGTCGATCAGCAAAGCAACCCTTCCTTCCAGAAGGGCGCTGGCCACCCGGTCCGGACGTTCCGTATTTTGCAGCTGCGGAAAGGGCGATAGCTCATTATCCTCAATCAGCTGCTCGATGTACCCGGACTCGGCGATTTCGTCGATATCAATCCGCTCAAGACGCTGCCGGACCTCAGCAACCAGCTTCGGGTCCGTCAGCTCGCGGATGTACAACAGGCTGACGTGAGTCCGGGAGCGGCGGCCAATCTGGTAGTCGCATATCGTTAGATCCGCATCCTTGATCCGATGGCGCACCAGCGCCGTATTGCTGCGGATGCTCTCGATAAATCCGTCACGCGGTCCCCGCACCACCGCCTCGGACAACGGCTCTCCGATTGACCTGCTAACCGGATGCGAAGTGCCCAGGACGATGGCTTCTGCCAATCCATCCAGCAGCAAGGCGGTATTTCCCTCCAGCAATTGTGAGACACATTTTCGCAGACAACGTACCTCGGAAAGTTGAGCAATCGGCAGGATAGATCGTGTCATTTGCTGCTTCAACTGCTCAAACGTCAAGGCATCACTAACGCGGGAATGATCCAAATCCTGCAGCAGAGGCTTGATCGCCTGCTCGATCAAGGTTGTCTTATCCACAAGCCCTTCGATAAATACAACAGCTGCTCCCAGCTGTGAGGGACCCATCTGGAAGCGGCGAAACACAACGTCTGAGCTATGTCCCAGCTTCTCTCGGAGAAACATCAAGTTAGGCTCCAGCTGGTCGGATAAAGGGACGGCCTCTACAGGAGCCGTATTGACGGGTCCTTCGGTCGTCCGGCGTCTGCGTAAATAACACGCTATACGAGACACGGAATAAGGGAGAAGAAATGCTCCCCCGGCTCCAAGCCAGAGCTGCCAGTCCAGCAGAGACAGTCTGATTGTGGCCCACATTGCCAAACCCCCTTCCGGAAATGGTCCGTTCGCCTTAGTATTCCTAAATTGCTACATTTTATTGTCGTTTCCGAAAGCTCCTTAGACCGGCCGCTTTCGCGCTTCGGACGGCGTCGTCCCCTTGTACTGCTTGTACAGCTTCGTAAAATAGTTCGGATTGTCGCAGCCGACGGCAGCGGCAATTTCGGCGATCGTCTGCGTCGTTTGCTGCAGCAGCCGCTGCGCTTCATTGATCCGGCAAACATTTACGTACTCCACAAAGGTGCGGCCCGTCAGCTTTTTAAACAGCTTGCAAAAATGGAACGGGTTCAAATTCACTTGACGGGCCGCCTCCTCGACGGTTAGCTTCGTTTGGAACTCGGACTCCAGCCGCCGGATCAGCTCCTTAAACCGCTCGCGGCTTGCCAGATGCGATGCGGCCTGGCTTTTAGCGGCAGGCTGATCATGGTCATGACCGTACCGGCGGGCGAGCAGCGCCAGAACAGTGTACAATTTGGATTTGACCAGCAATTGATGACACGGAAGCTTACCGTCCAGCTCCTCCGCCAGCTCCTCAAGCAGCCTCAAAACAGGCTCATCAGCCGGATCGCCTGTCAGCGGCTTGACCGGAAAGCGACGCGTCCCCTCCAAATAAGGAGCTACCCAACGGGCATGCTGCGGATCATGCACCCACTCGTTAAACAATGAAGCATTAAACACAATGCAATCAAAGCGAACATCTCCTTCCTGCAGCGCGTAACCGACATGCAAGCTGCCCCCCGGAACAAAAACCAGCTCGCCCGCACTCACCTCATAGGGACGGCTGTCAATATGCAGCACAGCGCTGCCTTCCCTGAACATAATCAGCTCAATGTGCTCATGCCAATGCAGAAACAACACATTCTCGTTAAGGCGCGCACCTGGACAGCGGTTATGAAATAGCTGAATCGGATACGATTTATGCGTCAGCCTCGTATTTTCCCATAGCTCTCTCGGATATGTCATCGTTCGCTCCCTCGACCACAAAATTAGACTAGTTTTGCGCAAGATTGTCTAGAGAAATCAACATATTCCCTCGATATAATGATTAAGACATCCTAACTATAAGCCAATATTGGAGTGATAGACAAGATGACAGCGAAATACCGGGTAATCGTCGCAGGCTGCGGCGGGATGGCGAATACGTGGGTGGACTATGCGAAGGAACGGTCCGATACGGAGATTGTCGGTTTGGTCGATATTAAGCAGGAGTTCGCCCAGGCGATGGCGGAACGCAAGCAGCTTGCCTGCCCTACATTTATAAATCTGGAAGAAGCGGTCAAGGCGACAGAAGCCAATCTGGTCTTTGATATTACGATTCCGGCCAGCCATCACGCAATCGCCAGCACGGCGCTGCGGCTAGGCTGTGATGTGTTTGGCGAAAAACCGCTCGCCGAGACAATGGCGGAATGCCTGGATCTGGTGCGCTTGGCGCAAAGCGTCGGCCGGACCCACGCCGTCATGCAAAATCGCAGGTATGACGGGCGGATTCGCGCGTTCCGCAAGCTGATTGCCGACGGGCAGATCGGCCAAACCGGATTTATCGGGGCGGATTTTTTTATCGGGGCGCATTTCGGCGGCTTTCGCGACGCGATGAGCAGCCCGCTGCTGCTGGATATGGCGATTCATACATTTGATCAAGCCCGTTATTTGTCAGACGCCAATCCAGTCTCCGTCTACTGTCACGAATTCAATCCTCCCGGATCGTGGTATGCGGGCAACGCTTCGGCGGTTTGTATTTTTGAAATGTCGGACGGCTCGGTGTTTAACTATCGCGGCTCCTGGTGTGCGGAAGGGGCGGCGACCTCCTGGGAGGCACAGTGGCGGATTACAGGGGAACATGGCACCGCCATCTGGGACGGCGTGGGCGAGCCTTACGCGGAACTGGTTAGCCCTGAAGACCAGTCCGGCAAATTTACCCGCAGCTACGTGCGGGTGGAGGGCGGGGTCGTCCAGTTGAACAACCAGTTTCACCGCGGCTGTCTCGACGACATGTTCGCGGCGCTGGAGGAGGGACGCAAGCCGGAAACCGATTGCAGCAACAACATCTACAGCATGGCGATGGTGCTCGCGTCGCTGGAAAGCGCCCGGCTCGGGCAAAAGGTGCAAATTGCGGATATGATGAAATAAATGTGCGTGTTGCGGACATTCACCTGCCGGGGGCCTTGGCGCCCCCGATCAGGATAAAAATTAACGACAACCTAATCCTGATCTTCAAGTTTGCTGGAGGCCACACGAATGTCTTTCCACGATTTTGTTCCACTGGGATTTTGCTCAGTTCGTTCAATCCGTTCAAGCAAGACTCGTTCATCGGCTTGTTGCTCCAGTTCAGGCAACTTCTCAAAAAGCGGACAGCCAATAAGGACGGGTTCCACGCACTTTCGATGCGATACAAGCCCAAACCGTCCCGCTGCGCTGCCGACTCCTCCCATTGCGGTCATACGTGCTGCCTGCCTCCGGGCGACTGCCCGGCTTCCAGCGGTCATCCTCGTCGTCATCGTCGTAGTCCTCCAGAATCGTATCGGTAACCGGCTGATCCTTCTCTTCCATTATAAGCCGTCTCCTTTCCGCCATCCAGGCAACGGGCCTTCGCATGGGCCGCGAGCAGCCGCGTCAAGCAACGCTTGCTTCCACAACGGTGGTCCCGTCATCCGCTCAGATCAGCAGGTTGAACAAATACGGATCCTTGTTAATTTCACTGTATTGCAAGCCGCGCTCATCCATACGCGCCAGCAGCGGGCCGTAGTCGTCCTTATGCTTCAGCTCAATGCCAACCAGAGCAGGTCCGTTCTCCTTGCTTGTTTTTTTCGTATATTCGAAACGTGTAATATCATCGTTCGGGCCGAGGACAAATTCGAGAAACTCCCTCAAGGCGCCCGCACGCTGCGGGAAATTAATCATGAAGTAATGCTTCAGTCCTTCATAAATGAGCGAACGCTCCTTGATCTCCTGCATCCGGTCGATGTCGTTATTGCCGCCGCTGATGATGCATACGACATGCTTGCCCGCAATCTGCTCGCGGTAAAAGTCCAGCGCCGCAACCGGCAGCGCGCCCGCAGGCTCGGCTACAATCGCATTTTCATTGTACAGCTCAAGAATCGTCGTGCACACCTTGCCCTCCGGAACGACAACGATATCATCCACAACCTCGCGTGCGATCGCATAGGTCAGCTCGCCGACCCGCTTTACGGCCGTACCGTCCACAAATTTGTCGATCTCACCGAGCGTCACGACGCTGCCCTGCTCCAGCGACTGGCTCATGGACGGAGCGCCCGTCGCTTCCACGCCGATGACGCGGGTTGCCGGGCTGATGCTTTTCACATAGGTGCCGACGCCCGCCATCAAGCCGCCGCCGCCAATACCGCCGAAAATAAAATCAACCGGCTCCCGCAAATCCGCGATCAGCTCCATGCCGACCGTTCCTTGCCCGGCTACCACCTTCGGATGGTCAAACGGATGAATAAAGGTCATTCCCTCCTGCTCGCCGCAAGCAACGGCCTCACGCAAGGAGTCGTCGAACGTATCGCCAACCAGCAGCACCTCGACATATTCGCCGCCGAACAGCTTGACCTGCGAAATTTTTTGCCGCGGCGTCGTGGTGGGCATAAAAATTTTACCGCGAATTTGCAGCGCCTTGCACGAATAAGCAACCCCTTGAGCGTGGTTGCCCGCGCTGGCGCACACGACGCCCTTGGCGAGCTGGTCATCCGACAAGCTGCGGATCATATGATAAGCGCCGCGAATTTTGAAGGAGCGAACGACCTGAAGGTCCTCTCGCTTCAAATAGACATGGCACCCGTACCGTTCAGACAAAATAAAGTTTTTTTGCAGCGGAGTATGCGTCACCACATCCTTGAGCATGTGGCTCGCCATCATGATATCCTCCAGCCTTACGCGGCTTTCACTCATACAGAGTTTTCCTCCCCAGCTGTCTCTCTTGTGCATCTCTCTATTATACACGCAAAACGGCTCTCTCCGATAGCCGCCAGGCTTCGAAAAGAACCGTTTGCACGTTGTAAAGCTAACCTTTTTCGCTCGTCAGAGCTTCTCTATTATCGAATAATAACGGTGTGTACGGATTGTTGCTTGCCGCGCAGCTCGATGGAGCGTCCTGCGGTCAGCAGGCTGACATCGCCGGAAATGTACACGTTCGGCGCGACATTGTAGACAGCCGTCTGCACGCTGCCGTCAGTGACGGACTGGTTAAGCGAAATCGTGCCCAGCGCGCCCTGCGAGTTAAGCGTATAGCCATTGAGCGTGCCCGCAACCACGAAATCTACCGCCTGCCCATTGTCCCCGGCTTGCTTCGTTACCTCGACGAAAATGGCTTTGCCGCCGTAGGTCCGCACCAGCACCTGATCACCGGCAACCAGCTGGCTGGCCTCTACACGTGTGCCATTGCGGAAAATATAAGCCGTTCCGTCCAGCTCGACGCTGATCGTTTCATTGTTGGACGCTTTGACGGACAGCAAATTGTTCGTCACCGGTCCTGCCACGGTTCCTTTGTAAGCGGTGTTGTCCGGCAGCTGGCTGCCTGTACGATCCAGCAGCGCGGCCAGCTCAGCGCGGGTTACCGGCTGGTTCGGACGGAAGCTGTTGTCATCATAGCCGTCGATCAGCCCCTTTTCCAGCGCCACCGCTACATAACCGACAGAACCGGCCGGAATTTTATTCGCATCCTTAAATGGCAGCTGGGCGTTCATCTTCGCCTTGGCTTCGTTCTGCAGACGAAGCGCCTTCACCAGCAGCGTCGTCGCCCACAGACGATCCGCTTCCTTCTCAGGCTGTACGGCCGCATCCGTCTCGGCGAACAAATCGTTTTGCAGCGCTACCGACACGTAGCCGACTGCCCAGCCATATTTATCTTTCACTTTCTCCGCATCGGTAAAGTTCAAATTCGCCTGCTTCGCTTCCGTCGACTCCGCCTGATCGCGCAGGCCCATCAGCCGGACGGCTGCCGTAATCGCCTCAATGCGCGTAATCGTCTTGCGCGGCTTGAAGGTGCCATCCTCATACCCCTCGAATACTTGCTTGGAAGCAAGACTCGCGATATAACGGGCCGCCCATTCCACATCGCTGCCCTTCAAATCGTCGAAGCTCAGCTTGATTTCCAGCTTGCCGCCTTTGTAGCCGGTTTTAACGTCGGAGTTGTAGTCGTTCCAGGAACGGGATTGCTCGGACTTGCGGTCGTCGCCGCGCTTGCTGTCGCGTCCCTTGTCCTTGCCGTCGGAGGCAAATGCCCCTGTCGTACCTCCCAGCATCATCACCAGCGCCAATCCGGATACAACGGTTTTCTTCAAAGTTGGGTTCATGTTCATATCTCCTCTGCGTGAAATTGTCAAAGATAAGCTTCAGAACCTTCGCGAAGGGTTTCTGGATTCACTAAAATACGTTCGCCCGATGGAAAAATTTTGAGGGGGTGCAGCTGTTAAGAAAAAATATCGCTTTCAGAATCAATCTCCTTCCATACCTCCGCTCCTCGCCCCGCTGACCAAAAGATGGTAAACTGGACAAGACGTTACGAAACCTCTATCCGAGTACCCGTGGCCATTCAAGGGTAACATCAAACGAAGGAGTGATCGGCTTTTTATGAAACGCAAAGGCAGGAGATTGTCCGCAATGCTAGTCATCGCGGCTCTCATCCTTATTGCAGGGATTTACGTAGGGTCCAACAAGACAGATCAGCCTAACCAGGCTTCGCCAAGCTCAGGAGCAGACCCTGGAGCGAGCCAGCAAGCCGCCGATGCCCCGGGGCAGCCAGCGGCGCAACCGTCAGTAGCAACGCGGACCAAAGCGGTGGCTCCTGCTGAACAAGTCGATGTGCTCGTCGTCGGCACCGAGCTGGAGGGCTTGTATTTAGCCAGAGCTGCCGCCGATGAAGGCTTGAAGGTCAAAATCATTGACCCGCGCGACGCGTTCGGCGGCCAGGTGCTGCAGGGCGAGATGCTGTTTCTTGATGAAACGCGGGACGATCAATACAGGCTGATGGTGCAGGGCCGGGCCAAAGCGCTGTTCGACGGCTTCCGAAACGGCAAAATTCGCAAGCTGAAGGAATTTGAAGCGTATTTCGCCGAGCTGGTCAAGGGCATTCCGCTGGAGCAGGGTGTCAAGCTGGACGGGATTGAGCTGCAGCCTGGGGTGTTCGGCAGCGGGCAGACCGGCAAGCCGTCGAATCAGCAGCAGGTGAAATCGGTACAATATACAACGAAGGACGGCCAGAAGAAAGCGATCGAAGCCGCCTACTGGGTTGAAAATACCGACTACGCCGCCTTCGCCAGCAAGCTGCAGGTACAGCGGCTGCCGGGCCTCGAAGCGTTCTACGGGCAATCCAATATCGAATACATGAGCTCCGGCATGATGATGAAGTTCAAAAATGTGGACTGGGCCCGTTTCCAGAAGCATTTCAACGAGCTGAGCAAGGAAGAGCGCAACGCCAAATACGGCTACGGCTCGGTTGATCATAACTTTGCGATCGGCTTGACCGGCATGACGAATAAATACAAGGCGACGAATGACCGCGTCTTCCTGCGCGGACTGAATGCCGTGTCGCAGCGAGACGGTGAAGTCATCATTAATGCTTTTCTGCTGTATACCGTCGATCCGGCCAATGATGCATCCGTGAAAGAAGCGATGGAGCTGGGCAAGAAGGAAATTCCGCTTATTCTGGAGCACTTCCGCAAAAACATCGTGGGCTGGGAAAAAGCGGAGCTGAACGGCTTCCCGAACTACCTGTACATCCGTGAGTACAACCACTATGAAACTGACTACGTGCTGAAGCCTTCGGATATGCTGGGCGCCAATATGTTCTGGGACAATGTCAGCATCGGCGGCTATCCGCTTGATCTGCAGGGCACCAGCGCCAACAAATGGGGCATCGAAATGGGCCGGCCGGACAAATACGGGATGCCGCTGCGCAGCTTCCTGCTGAAAAACTACGACAATGTCATCCTCGCAGGCAAAAATGTCGGCGCATCCGCCATCGCTTACGGGAGCGCGCGCATTCAACCGAACACCAGCCTCGCGGCTGAATCCATCGGCGTCATGCTCGGTCAGATTCAGGGCAAGAAAAAGCTGCGCGAGCTGAAGGAAGCGGACATGCCTGCGCTGCATGACTACCTGCAAAGCAAATACGCCATCAAGCTGACCGGCGTGAAAGGAAACAACAAGCTAGCCGGCTGGACAGCCGATGAGTTAGCCAAGCTGGACACCGGCGAAATCGTGTATGCCGCTTATGTGAAAAAGCGAAAATAAGCAACCGAACCCATCGTGAGTACATGTGATTCGAAGCACCTTGAACGATCCTGACCAAGCCCTTGGCTCTGTCAGCCGTTCAAGGTGCTTTTTCGATTGTTCGCCCGGCTTTTCTTTGACACGGAGCGATGAAAGGACTACAATAGGATAGTTCAAACATTGAATATTTCAATTTTAAAATATACATGAAGGTGAATGATTAAGATGTACCAGCCTAATGCTTCGACACCTTTGGAGAAATGGACGCGCCTGACGATGCGCCGCTGGCATGACGAGCTGACTGCGCGGCTGAAGCATACGCTGCCCCGCCAGCAATATTATTTGCTGGAAGCCGTGCGCGACGGTGAGCAGCTAACCTGCTCCGACATCGCCGAGGCGCTGCAGATTACGCTGCCTGCGGTAACGAATCTCACGCAAAGGCTCGTGTCCGGCGGCTACCTGGAACGAATCGGCAGCGAGAAGGACCGGCGGCTCGTTTATTTACGCTTGACGCCGAGCGGCCGCAGCATTTTGCAGGAGCTGGACGAAGCGGCCGCTGACATGGTGCGCAGCCTGTGGGGCGCTCTGGAGCCAGCGGAGCTGGAAGAGCTGAGCCGCTTGCTGCACAAGTCGCTGCAGCTTCCCGTTTCCCCGGTCTAAGCTGAAACCGCCCCATTCAGAGAGGCCAGTCAAGCAACGACCCACCACTCTAGGAATTAGAAAAAGGAGCAAACTACGTATGTCAGCCAATAAGCAAAACCTGTCCCCATCCGGGCTGCCGGCTGCGGAGCAAGGCGCAGTGGCCTTCTGGCCTGTGTTAATCGGAATTTTCCTCGGTTCCTTCGTATCGCTGCTCGGGATGAGCACGATTACGGTCGCCATTCCCGTCCTCATGCATCAGTTTCAGACCGATCTCGGCATGGTGCAATGGACGTTGACCGGCTTCATGCTTGCGACGGGCATTATTTCCCCCATTACCGGTTATTTGGGAGACCGATTCAGCACCAAATACTTATATGTCATCGCCCTGATCGGCTTCACGCTGATGTCCGGGCTGTGCGCGATGGCCTGGAACGTTGAATCGCTGATCGCCTTCCGGGTGCTGCAAGGTATTTTCAGCGGCATGGTCATGCCCGCTACGATGACGATCATCTACCAGGTCATTCCACGAGAACGGCAAGCGTTCGCGCTCAGCATGTGGAGCTTGTCCGCCATGCTGGCCCCTGCCCTCGGGCCGACGCTTGCAGGCTGGCTGATCGAGTCGCTGGACTGGCGCTGGCTGTTCATCATTAACTTGCCGCTGGGGCTGGCAGCCGTCTGGGTAGCCTCGCGCCTGATCCCTTATTACAGACTGACCACGCCGAAGTCCTTCGACCTGCTTGGCTTCGTCACCGTTATTATCAGCAGTGCTTCGCTGCTTGTTGCGTTCAGCGAGGCTCACCGCTGGGGCTGGCTCGGCTGGGAGACGCTGTCCCTGATTGCTGTTGGCGTGATTGGGCTGATCGTGTTTATTCGCCGCGAGCGCACAACCGCGGAGCCGCTGCTGAATTTGAGCGTTTTCCGTTATAAACGGTACACATTCACGCTCCTGATCACCTCGATGATCACCGTCAGCTTATATTCAGGCACCTATTTGACGCCCGTGTTCCTGCAAAATATTCAGCACGTATCGGCGTTTCACACCGGCTTGATCCTGCTGCCGTCTTCGCTGGCGATGGCGCTGTTTATGCCGATTACCGCGAAGCTGTACGCCCGGCTTGGCCCGGTTATCCTGATTGTGTCCGGTGTCATTCTGATTGCCGTCGGCACGTTTGCGATGGCAAATCTGCATGTCGGCACCTCCCAGACGTATGTCGTGCTGTGGATGACGGTCCGCAATATCGGCATCTCGCTGGCGATGATGCCTGCCTCCAACGCCGGGATGGAAGTGATCCCGCGCGAGCTGTCAGGCCACGCCTCATCGGCCAACAACTGGATTCGCCAGGGACTCGGCTCCTTCTCGATCGGCCTGTTTACGACGATGCTTGCATCACGCGTCACGACACATACGGCCGACTTGAAAGCCGCAGGCCAGATCACGGACAACAACCTGCTTGGCGCTACAGCCTTTACGAATAGCGTCAATGACGTCTATTTGCTCGCAACGCTGGTCGTGCTGCTCGGCATCCCAATTGCGCTGCTGATGCGCAAACGGGCCAAGCGGCAGCAGTCAGGCACTCCGGCCGACGAGCAGGGGGATTTGCAGCAAGCGTGATCCGGCGTCAGCCTTTCGACAGAGCTGGCTCAGCTAGCGCGCCGGCTGGAACGGAGGATGAGCGACCGCGCTTCCGGGGCAAGCCGTCTTGCTGTTGACCCTGCTCTTGCTGCTTACGACAAAAACGCCTTGGCTCCACCATGCAGGTGGACGCCAAGGCGTCTTTTGTAGGTTCAGGGTGACTGCTCCAGCCTGCCGGCTGCAACCGGCATCGCATACGAGGCGCGCTGCAGCGGAGAGGCGCAGATGAAGCTGTATCGCCGAGTCTGTCTACCGCAGCTTCAGCAGCAGCTTGAGCTGCGAGCCTTCGAACACCGCTTCGCGCACCTTGACCGGACCGGGCATATAGCTGTCGGGAGTCAGATGAAGCGGCCGCAGGCTAAGCCAGCTGGCTGGCACAGACCACCCGTGAACCGTCGTCTGCGTATGGCGGATCACCAGCTCCGGCGCTTCCCAGGCCAACTGGAAATATAGCGTAGCTCCCACCGGCCAGCGCTCCCGCAGCAGCAGGTTCACGTCGGCCTGCAGCTCGCCGTCCCGCAAAGTGAAGCGCGCTCCCGTCAGCTGCACGCCTTCACGGACCTCGCGCTGCTCGGCCAGCTTGAGCTTGATCAGCGAGTCCAGCTCGCGTTCGCTCAACACCAGCTCAAGCTTCCGGTTCAGCAGCATCTCCTTCACCTGATCTCCGATGCGCAGCGGCGTCCCATTCAGGTCCAGCGCCTCTGTCGGCTTTGCCAGCCACAGCGCAGACCCTGCGGCTGCCGCCAGCAGCACGATCAGACATCCGATCAGCCAGCCAAGCCGCTTCATCAGCTTCATCGCCAGGCAGCCCCCTTTGCGCTTTTCTCAGCTTGCGCAGCCGCGCTCTACGATTTGCCGGGCCGCGTCGGCTTATCCTTCAGCCAGCGCGGCGCGCCTTTGTTTTTGCGCTCCCGCTCAAGCTCAGCCTTGCTCTTGAGCGGAGCCTTCGCGCTGCGAGCTGCGGGGCTGCCCTTGGCCCCCGCAGCTGTGGCGCGCTGAGCCGCGCCGGACGCCGCTTCGCGTCCGGCGCCGGCCGGCTTAACGTCGCCGCGCTTCGGCAAGGCGGCGTCGGTTTGCCCGGCTCCGGCCGTCTGGCGCGGAGCCTCAGTCCGGGCTGGAGCCGACGCGATCCGCGCGTCCGGCGCAGCCGATGCCGCGCGGCGGTCGCTCGCCGCGCGCCGGGATGAGCCGGCCTCTGCAGGCGGCTTGGCGTCAAAAATTTTGCCGTGGGACATGTACTTGCGCTGAATGTCGATGCCCAGCGTCTTCGCAAACTTGTCCACGATAAACTGCTCCCGGTTCGTGATAATCGACACCGCGACGCCTCGTTTGCCCATCCGGCCTGTACGTCCGACGCGATGAACATAATGATCCGCATCAATCGGCGGGTCCAGATTAAATACATGGGTCACCTGCGGCAGATCAAGCCCGCGCGCCGCCACATCAGTCGCCAGCAGCAGCTGGAAGCGTCCGGCCCGGAAGCCCTGCATCGCCCGCGCACGCTCCTGCTTGTAGGAATCTGCATACAGCCCTTCGACGGATAAGCCGACATATTTGAGCTTGGCGACAGCTTCGCCGATATCGTCCGTTTCATTGATAAACACAATCGCCTGCTTCGGGTTCCACAGCCGCACCAAACGGCGCAGCGTGTCCACCCGCTCCCGTTCCTCGCAGACGACATACAGATGCTCCAGCGTTTCCGCCGTCCGTTGGGCAGGCTTGACCCGCACATAATGAGGCTCCTGCATCCAATGGTCAATGACCGCCTGCAGCTGCGGAGGAAGCGTCGCGGAAAAAAACAGCATTTGCCGCTGGCGAGGCATCCCCTTCAGCAACGCCTCCACCTCATGCATGGAGCCCAGCTCAAATACCTGATCGACCTCGTCCACCACCAGCGTGCGAATGCCGACCAGCTTGAGCTTGCGCAGCTTCACCAGCTCCTGAATGCGGCCGGGCGTACCGACCACGATATGCGGCTTCAGCTTCAGCTTGTCAATCTGACGGTCAATCGACGCGCCGCCGATCAGCTGCTGGACGCGCACCTCCGTCCCTTTCGTCAGCTGATCCAGCGTATGCACGATCTGCATCCCCAGCTCGCGGGTCGGCACAAGCACCATCACCTGCGTCTCCCGCAGCTTCACATCAAGCCGGTGCAGCGCCGGAAGCGCATAGGCCAGCGTTTTTCCTGTTCCGGTCTGCGATTGCGCCACCACATCGCTGCCCTGCAGCGCAACCGGAATCGCCTCGGTCTGAATCGGAGACGGCTCCACAATTTCCAGCTCAGCCAGCCGGCTCACATACCCTGCATTTACGCCTAGAGCGGCAAATCCGTTCATTGTCATGTTTATCATCCCTTTTCCTGCTAATCATGCTCCCAGTATACCAAATTCACCGGCTCCTTGCTCCCTCGGAAGCTGCGCGCCCGCACATTTCCTTCCGCTTCGCGCTGATCCAGGCCACCATCGCATCCAGCGCCCGCTCCTCCACCGGCTTCGGAAAGTGGTGACCGTATCCCTCGTACAGATCAAGCACAGCGTCCCGGCCAGCCGCCTGCATCGCCTCGGCCAGCTTCCAGGCATGCCCCACGCCCACAAGCGTATCGGCCGTCCCGTGGACGATCCGTACAGGCGTCTGAAGCTGATCCGCCCAGTACACCGGCGACCTGTCTTCATAAGCGGCCGGCTGCTTTTTCGGGTGCCCGACCACCCGCTTGAGCATGCGGCGCAGATCCACCCGCTCCTCATACGTGTCAAACAAATCGCTGACGCCGCCCCATACGACGACAGGTCCGGCATGCGCGCAATCCCGCGCCGTCCGCATCGCCATCATCGAGCCGCGCGAATAACCGATCAGCGCCACCGGCCCGGCGTCGGCTTCCGGCAGCGCGCGGACCAGCGGGATCGCCGCGTACACATCGTAACGGTCCTCTCCGGCAAAATCCTCACGGCCCTCTCCGCCTTCATTGCCGCGGTAAAACGGCGCAAATACCAGATAGCCGCGGCGAGCGAGCGCAAACAGCATCCGCTTGCGCACCATCCCGACCTTGCGGATGCCGCCACGGCAGTATACAACCGTGGGCAGCGGGCCGCTAGCGTCCGGCACAGCCAAATAACCTTTCACCCGCAAGCCTTGGGCTGCATAGGTCAGCCGGTATAAGGAAATGCCGGGCGCCAGATTTTTCAGCTGCCGGCGTTCGATTAACGTTCCGTCTGCGCCCGGCCAATCGGCCGGCGGCTCCATGTCAGCCCTTTGCCGCGTCTCGTCCGCACCGCCCGCCGTACGCTCAGACTGCTCCTCATCCTTCTTGTCCGGCTCCTGTCCAGGCTCCCTATGTTCTGCTCCACCAGGCACGCCGGCAAGCTGTGCCGCCTCCGTATCCTTCCGAAACACGCTACCCGCCACCCCGCTACGAACCGATTATTTTTTATTCAGCAGCCGGGCGCCCACGATATGAAACAACCCGGGAAACAATTGAAACAGCTTCACTCCGGCCGCTGCGGCAAACGGCAGATCAACCTCCGGCGTCCGCCGTTCAATCGCCTTCAGCACCCTTGCTGCGACAGCTTCAGGCTTGAGCATAAACCAGCGGACATTATTCACATAGCGGCCCGTCGGATCGGCCCGGTCGAAAAACGGCGTGTCAATGGGCCCCGGATTGACCGCGGTCAGCGATACCCCCGTACCGGCCAGCTCCTGCCGCAAGCTGTTTGTCAAGCCCAGCACCGCATGCTTCGTCGCCGCATAACCGCTCGATTTGGCGGAGCCGACCTTCCCGGCCATTGAAGCGATGTTGACGAGGTGGCCGCTTTGCTGTTTAAGCATGTAAGGCAGCACCGCCTTGAGACATCGTACGGTTCCGAGGTAGTTCACATTCATCATTTCCTCAAATTCACGCAGCGGCGCATCCACAAACCGTTCAAATACCCCGTAGCCCGCATTATTTATCAGCACATCAATCCGGCCGTATTGCTGGACAATCTGTGTCATCACGGCCTCGACCTGTTCCGAGCACGTCACATCCAGGACGAAGGTGCGATGCGGCCCCCGAATGCGGGCGGCAGCCTCGGCCAGTTTATCCGCCGAACGAGCGGTCAATACAGGAACAGCGCCCTGCTCAGCCAGCTGCTGCGCCAGCAAGGCGCCGAGCCCGCTGGAAGCGCCTGTAACGACAACCACTTTACCTTGAAAAAACATGCCCCGGCCCCCTTTTCCTTCATCCGTTCCTGGCCAAAAAAAAAGCGAAAGCCTGCTGCTCCGGACGGAACAGGCATAGCCCCCGCTTACCACTTTAAGCAATTAACACTTGAATGTCCAGTTCACCAATACCCTCCATAATGAGAGGGATCGTCAGCGCCCGTTTAGCGTCAAATCCGGCCAGCGAAGCCGAATGCATCAGCTTGGGCGGCGTAATATCGACGCGCACGCCTTGATTAAACAACATGGTGCTTGCGTTGCCGCTAATCATGTTGCCGAGCTCAGAGATCGCGCTTTTGCTCATGTCATCCATTTCTGTAACGAGGAACCCGCCCATCATCGCCGATACAACCTTCATAGCCACACTTTCATGGAGTCCGAACACGATATCTCCCTGCATTTGTCCGGTCATACCAATTTGGATCCATATGTAATTCTCGACAAACTTGACATCCTTAATACCCAGCTGACCCGTTGACGGTCTGATGTTGGCGACTTGTTCGATGACAATTCTAGCGGATTCGAGAAAAGGATTAATTAGCTCAGCTTTCATTCCGTGATTGGTCTCCTTTCGACAAAATCCTTTGTTTCCGTAGGACCCCGTGTTCCTTCATTATACCTAAAACCCGGTCTGCCGTATAGGATTTTTTACCGTAAACGTAACAAATTTCACAAAACTATTTACAATCATCGCTGCTTCTTTCCCGGTCGATCAAACCTGACGCCGAAATCTGACACGCTTTGACAGGTTGAGCCCTGGGCTGCGAACGAGTCAGCCTGCGCCTCATCCCGGCTCCGGGCGGCCCGTCCGGAGCCGACTTCAAGCTCAGGCATTGAACCCCAGACTGGTATACGTTCCGTCTTTGCGCCTGATTTTGTCGATTGCAAGCCGAACCGATCCGATCAAATCGTCCGGCAGCGCATCGAGCGGGAACCAGCCCATTTCCGAGCATTTATCCGGCTCCCGGTTCGACGGCTCTCCCTCCCAGGACCGCACCGTCAGGAAAAAATCAATCCACTCTCCCGTGTCCGAGTTCCGATGCATAACCAGCGCTACCTCCAGATGCTCCGGACGGACGATCAGGCCGCTTTCCTCATACGCCTCCCGCGCCGCAGCTTGCGTAACCTCTTCCCCGCCGTCCAGCTTGCCTGCGACCAGACTAAGCTTGCCGTCCTCATAACCCGTGTTGGCTCTGCGCAGCAGCAAAATCCGCTCATCCCGAATAAACAACACATATACGGCGCCGTGCAATTGAAACCAATTCTTTGCCATCCTTACGCCTCACCTTCCCCTTTTCCTCAACGCGGATATAGGTCTTGCGGATCATTTTGTCCATCTTCAAGGGACGATCACTGATTCCTCCCAGCAAGTCTCCCCTTGCTGCCGGTCCCTCCCCTCTTCACTTTATGCTCCTGACGTGTCTCCTGCAACTGATGTTGCACAGCGGCCGGGCTTGCCTGGTCCGGAAACCGGGATTTATTTAAGAATGATTTAAGAAACAGCCTCTGCACTTGTTAAGATTTACAGGCTATACTGAAGTCTGTCAGCAAGTCCGCAGCTTTAAAAATCAAGCAAGAAGGAGGCTTGCCCTTGATGGCCCAGCCAACCGTGTTATTGGTAGACGATGAACCGGAGATTATGGATTTGCTCGAAATTTACTTGAAAAATGAAGGCTACCGGCTGCTGCGTGCCGGAAACGGCGCAGAAGCGCTGACCGTGCTTCAGAACGAGACGGTTGACCTCATCGTGCTCGATATTATGATGCCGCAGATGGACGGGATTGAAGCCTGCATGAAAATACGGCAAAGTCAAAATATGCCGATCATCATGCTGTCTGCGAAAAGCCAGGACATGGATAAAATCTTGGGGCTTAGCACCGGCGCGGATGATTATGTATCGAAGCCGTTTAATCCGCTGGAGCTGGTCGCGCGGGTGAAGTCTCAGCTGCGACGCTACACGCGGCTCAACACGGGACTGCCGAACAAGGACCATGAGCTGGAAGTGGACGAATTAACGATTAATACAGCCACCCATGAGGTCAAGGTGGACGGGCGCGAAATCCGATTGACGCCGCGCGAGTTTGCCATTCTGGAGCTGCTGGCCCGCAATCGCGGCACCGTATGGAGCATTCAAAAAATTTACGAGACCGTCTGGAAGGAAACCTATCTGGACTCGGACAATACGGTCATGGTCCACATCCGGAAAATTCGCGAGAAGATCGAGGATCATCCGCGCAAGCCGAAATTTATTAAAACGGTATGGGGAGTGGGATATAAAGTTGAATAAGCAACCAATCTTTCAGAAGCCGCGAAAGCCGGTGCTGCAGCGTTTTCCATTTAACTGGTTTCCGTTTAATTTGCTGCGGGCGTTTCTTTACTTCCTTGCAGACCTGTATGCGATGGTTCGCCGGCATGTCGAGCAAAGCATCCGGCTGCAGCTGATCCTGACATTTGCGATCTGCTTCGGGGCAGCCGCCTTGTCCTATGGACTGAGCTCGGAATTTTTTGGCCAAATGAATAAAGGCACCGTCATCGACTACACCTCCGGCGTGCAGCATATTGACTCGCAAGCGCGGCAGCTCGTCTCCGACCTGGAGCCGCCCAACGAAGGGGAGCTGCGACGATTTATGCGTGATGAGCTGGAGCGTGAGCCGTCCCGGCCTGCTCGGCCGGTTGCTCCGCCAAGCGTGAATGGGGAAGTCGGCGCGCCCTCCCAGAACCAGGCTTCCTCTGCGCCTGCGGGCAGCAGCGAGGCTGGTCAGGCGGCAAGCTCCCCAGGCAGCTCTACCGGTCAAGCAGACAGCCATCAGACGCTTACGCCGACCACTGCTCCAGGCTACGGCAACACGTCAACTGAGCCGCTTTCCGATGAGCCGACCCCGACAGCCGAAACGTTGAGAACATATAACGAGACAAAGCGGCGCGACTTTCAGGAACGGGTCGAGCAGTTGGTCACCGGCGAAAAGTTTAAAGTGGTCATTACCAACCTGGAAGGCCGTGTTGTCTTCCGAAGTGAAAATGCGCCGGAAACCACTGTGGATGTACATAGCATCATCCGCAATGCGATGGATGCCCGCAGCAGCTACAGCCGTTACGCACGGACGGAATTTTCCAGCTTTTATCCGGTAACGTATAACAACCAGAAATCGTACTTGATTGTCAGCGCCATTCCCGAGCCGCATATCAGCTATTCCGAGCAGGACAGCCCCGTCGCTCTGCTGAGCGCGGTTGCCATTTTTATTTTCCTGTTCTACTTCCTGACGCAGCGCAAAATGCGCTATATCGAGGAGCTGGCGGGCGGTCTGCGCGTGATTGCCACCGGCAATCTGCACCACCGGGTTTTTGAACGTTCGCGGGATGAGCTTGGCTCGCTGGCCAGCGACCTGAACCGAATGATCGACCAGCTGCAAGCGACCATCGAAGAGGAGCGGCGCGCCGAACGTCTGAAAAACGAGCTGGTCACCAACGTGTCGCATGATTTGCGGACCCCGCTTACGTTAATTATGGGATACTTGCGGCTGCTGCACGACAAAAGCTATGACTCCCAGGAGCAGGCCCACTCCTATGTAACGATTGCCTACAATAAATCCGAGAAGCTGAAGGGACTCATTGAAGATTTATTTGAATATACGAAGCTGTCCAATCAGGATGTGCCGCTGTATAAGCGGGGGGTGACCCTCAATGAGCTGCTGGATCAGCTGCTGGAGGAATACGTAACGTTAAGCGAGGAGCACAACCTGGAGCTGATCCGCAGCCTGCCCGCCGAGAAGCTGACGGTGCATGCCGATATCGACAAAATGATCCGGGTGTTCGACAACCTGCTGAGCAATGCGATCAAATACAGTCCCAAGCCAGGCGCCATCGCCGTCGGACTGACGAAGGTCGGCCAGCATGCCGTCGTGCGAATCAGTAACAAGGCGGATGCGTTAACGCGGGAAGAGTTGGAGCAGCTGTTTGAGCGCTTCTATCGCGTCGATCCGGCGCGCGGCTCGGCAACCGGCGGCTCGGGACTCGGACTTGCGATCGCCCGCAGCATCATAGAGTCACATGACGGGCAGATTTGGGCCGAATCGGCTGACGGTGACATTCATTTTTATGTTAAACTGAAGCTGGTACTCTGAGGAGAGGAAGAATCTGCGCATGCCTGGCTATTTACTGGATCTGGACGGAACACTTTATCACGGCAATAAGCCGATTGCAGGCGCGGCGGAGTTTGTCCGGCAGCTTCGCGAGCGGCGCTCGCCCTTTATTTTCCTGACAAATAACTCATCCCGCACGCCTGAGGAGGTCGCCCATCATCTGCAGCTGACCGGCATCGAGGCGAATCCGGAGGAAGTGCTGACCACTTCGCAAGCCGCCGCCGCTCATCTGCAGCAGCTGCCACTTACCGCCAAACGTGTGTATGGCATCGGCGAGCTTGGATTGCGGTTGGCGCTGGAGCAAGCGGGCTTCGAGCTGGCCGGACCCGAGGACAACCCGGAGACGGTAGGAGCTGTCGTACAAGGCATCGACCGGTCGTTTGATTATGGCAAACTCATGGCGGCAACGTCGTACATCCGCAGCGGAGCGCTGTCGGTGATGACGAACCCCGATCATCTGCTGCCCTGGAACGGGGAATTAACGCCGGGCGCCGGTTCGATCGGCGCGTCGATCGAGCGGGCCTCCGGGGTGCAGCCGATTGTCATCGGCAAGCCGTCGCGTATTATTATGCAGGCGGCTGTGAACAAGCTCGGCCTGCCGGCCGCCGACATCTGGACCGTCGGCGACAACCTGGCGACCGACATTCAGGGCGGCCTGACCATCGGCAGCCGGACGGCACTTGTGTTAACCGGTCTGCTGACCGACCGGGCGGCGGCCGAAGCACAGATCGGGCAGACGGGGATACAGCCCGAGCGGATTTGCTCGCAGCTGCTGGAGCTGCTGGAGGTCGGCTAAGCGCTGCGTAGCTGCGGGTACGGCATGCTCTGCTACGCTGCAAGTACGGCATGCTCTGCTACGCTGCAGGTACGGCATGCTCTGCTACGCTGCAAGTACGGCATGCTCTGCTACGCTGCAGGTACGGCATGCGCTGCTACGCTGCAGGTATGGCATGCTCTGCTACGCTGCAAGTACGGCATGCTCTGCATAAACCTGCGTATGGCTGCGTAAAACGCAAGCAACATGCTTCTTCGTTCCGGCGAAGAAGCATGTTTGCCGTTGGCGACATTGACTATCCTGCATGTAAGTGATACATTTATTTTAATTACTAAAATATTTTGAACTGAAATTTATGCACAGAAAGGAATGAGTTCGATGTCCTCGCGCGAGCCTTACCTTGAACGCTTTGAACGTTCATTTTTCACGTTGTTTCGCAAGCTCGGCCCGGAGCTTGGACTGCCGGAGCAGCTGGCGCTGACAGGTCCGCAGACGATGATGCTGTACAAGCTGCGGACGATGGGGCCATGCCCTGGCGGCAAGCTCGCCCAGCAGATGGAAGTGACGCCGAGTGCGATCACAGTTATGATCGACCGGCTCGTGCAGCAGGGCCTTGTCGCGCGCAAGCATGACGAGCAGGACCGGCGTGTTGTGCTGCTGTCCATTACGGACAAAGGCAATGAAATGCTGGAGCAGCTTCGCGTCATCCGTGACGAAGCCCTGAAGCAATATTTGTCGGCGATCGAGCCGGATGAGCTGGAGCTGTTCCTGACCATCTTCGAGAAAATTGTCAAGAAAATCGAGGAGTAGCCGCTGACGCGCGGCTGCCCCCCGCCCTCTTTTCCCCGAATCCCTCCTCACCGGCCAAGCCGGTCCATGACATGCTTGAGCTTGACCGCCGTGTCCGAGCCGATGGATGGCGTATACACGCTCATCCGCAGCTCCGTCTGCCCCTGCACCTGAAGCGAGCTGAGATCAAATAACATTTTACCGCCCTTCGCATGCCGAAACTCAATGAATACCTCAGGAGCAGGACTTACGTCATTGCGATGCCAAATCGAAACGAAGTCGGCATGCTCCCGGCTCAGCCGCTCAATAAACTGCCCATACCACGGGTCCCCGACATACCGGCCGTAATAGTAGCGAAAAATCGCCAGAAAGCCGCGAGCAAAGTCACCCCAGTTCGCCGCCAGCGCGCGAAACTCCTTGCGGGTAAACAACAGCCAAATCAAGTTTCGCTCCTCCGGCGGAACGAGGCTAAAGTCCATAAACACAGCGGCAGCAGCATCATTCCAGCCCACGATCTGGCAGCGGCGGTCCGAAATAATCGCCGGACATGAGGTCAGCTCCTTCAGCAGCAGCTGCAAGGATGGAGGAATCGGCTTCCCTGGCGCAGCTTCGGCAGTATGTGCGGCCTGAGCCTGGATCGGCTGCTCGGAAGCCAACGCCAGCAAATAATGCCGCTCATCCTCATTCAATCGAAGCGCCGCGGCGATACAGTCCAGCACCTGCGGCGACACCGTAATTTCCCTTCCCTGCTCCAGCCATGTGTACCATGTTGTACTGACCCCGGCCAGCTGTGCGACCTCCTCGCGGCGAAGCCCCGGCGTCCGCCTGCGCGTTCCGGCCGGCAAGCCGACATCAACCGGCTGCAGCCGCGCCCGATGCGACGACAGAAACTCCGATAAAGCAGATAGGCGCGCATCTTTGTTCATCTAATGATCAACCTTCCTTACAACGGCGTAAATCACGCATAGGTGCATCCTATTGGTTATTATACCAGGATAATTGATAACTTGTAATAGGATAAAACCCATGGCATGATAAGCCTATAGGACCTGATCCTAAACATCAGCCAAGGAGTTGAGCCGCATGGGTTCAAGAGTTGTTGTAACCGGTATGGGCATTGTCAGCCCGCTTGGAAATTCGATAGATACGTTCTGGAATGCGCTTGTGGCGGGTACATCGGGCATCCGCCGTATTGAGTCATTTGATACTTCCGCTTATCGGGTGCAAATTGCGGGCAGCGTCCGCGGATTTGATCCGGAAACGGTCATAGACAGACGAGAAGCGCGGCGGATGGATCGGTACAGCCAATTTGCCGTTGGCGCAGCGAAGCAAGCGCTCGCCGACTCCGGTCTGTCAGTCACGGCGGAAAACGCCGGACGGATCGGCGTCTATATCGGAACCGGCGTTGGCGGCCTGCATACGATGCTGGACAATTACAAAACGCTGCTGGAGCGCGGACCCGGACGGGTCAGCCCGACTGTCGTGCCGATGATGATCGCAAATATGGCGGCCGCTCAGGTCAGCATTTTGACGGGAGCCAAAGGACCTTCGCTTGCGCCTGTCACTGCCTGCGCCACAGGCAACACGGCAATCGGCGAAGCCTTCAAGCTGATCCAGCGCGGCGGGGCCGACGCTGTGCTGGCAGGAAGCGCGGAAGCAACGACACACGGGCTGGCATTGGCCGGGTTTGGCAATGCCACGGCGGCGTCAACGCGCAATGAAGCGCCGGAGCAGGCTAGCCGTCCGTTTGACGCGGGCCGGGACGGCTTTGTGATGGCCGAAGGAGCAGGCGTGCTGCTGCTCGAATCGCTTGAGCATGCGATCGCACGGGGCGCGCATATTTACGCCGAGGTCATCGGCTATGCGGCAACATCGGATGCGTACCACATGGTCGCCTCCGATCCCGAAGGGCGCAGCTCCAGCGCGGCGATGACGCTTGCGCTCGCCGATGCGGGACTGCCTCCCGAGGCCGTCAGCCATATTAACGCCCATGCGACCGGCACGGAGGTCGGCGATCTTGCTGAAACGATTGCCGTGAAGGCGGCGTTCGGCAAGATCGCCTACCGCATCCCGCTGACGGCAAACAAATCCATGCTCGGCCACATGCTCGGCGCGGCAGGCGGCGCGGAAGCGATCGCGCTGATCCAGACGATCCGCCACGGGCTGATCCCGCCGACGATCAACCTCGATCATCCCGACCCGGCCTGCGATCTGGACTACGTCCCGCTGACCGCGCGCCGCGCCTCCGTCGAAGTGGGCATGTCCAATTCATTTGGCTTCGGCGGACATAATGCGGTACTGCTTATGCGAGCTTTTGGATGAGGCTGTTCCGCAGCCGCACGTGTACGCAACACAGCAACACCTTCCATAATAATAAGCAAAGCCGGACATTCCCATTTACAGGAACGTCCGGCTTCCGGCACATTCATTTTAAGTTCAGGAGCGGCAGCCTTGATTTCAACGTATCGCGTCGACCCGCTCCCTGCACACTGTCTTTGCTTGAAGCGCAGCGCCCCTCAATTCCTGCACACTGCTTTTGCTTCAAGCAGAGTCCCTCGCTTCCTCCACGTACACCAGCCAAGTGCAGCGAAACTCAGGTGCCAGAAAACGGTCACCGCTTGATGGGGCTATCAACTTCAATGACAGCCTATGACAGCCTTCCCTTCACCCCCGTCGCCGTCCGCCTCGATCCTCCGCTTCGATCCATCCGCGAACAGTTTTTCGCATCAATTATACGTCCACTTCATGTCCGTATCCAGTAGACACGTGTCTTTTAAAAGGTGGACATTACCCCCTGCTCACTTCCGCCCGTCCTTCGTCCATATTTAGGTACAAAACAGACTTGCAGCATCCAGATATAGATGTCCGGTTCATCCCATACCTGAGTAATTCAGGGTAATATTGTGTCCACCCTTTGAAAGACAAACCCTTTGCAAATGTCCTTGACTGGCGGACACCTGATCCCTTCCATCTCCCTCTGCCGAACAACGACCACACCCCAGCCAGCCAGCCAGCGGGCCAGCCGTAGCCAACACCATAGCCGCAGCCGCCGTCGCCCGCGCTCTGCATAAACTACAAGTCTTGAATCGGCAAGCCGCTCAGCTTCAGACGATCCTGCCTGGCATCATCCGCCAGCTGCTCCAGCCAGCGCAGCTCCACCCGCGCATGCTCCAGCCGGCCTTTCATCATATACAAAATGCTGCGCGCCACCCGGGGAATGTGCTCGGTATATTGCGCTTCATAAAATGCAACCTGCTTTCGCTGCTCGTCAAGCATCTTCTGCAATTGCTTGTACATACGCTGGTGATCCGCATATTTGGCAAATGCCAGCGCTGCATAAAGGGGATGGTACAGCAGCTTCGTATCCGCAAATTGATCATCCAGCAATTCCTGGAACAGCTGCTTGCCCATGGGTGTAATCCGGTACACCGTGCGGTCCGGACGGCTGCTTTCGCGCGGAGCCGATTCAGCCATCGGCTCCACAGCCCCCGACTTGCGCAGTTGGTCGATCGCGTAGTAGACCGAGCCTTCTTGCATTTTAATGTAATACAGCAATCCCTCATCCTTCATCCGCTGCCGCATCTCGTAGGGATGGCTATCCGCTTCCATCAGCAGTCCAAGAATGACCAGCTTCATCGACATAACGGTGCGGCCTCACATATGACCGTGCTGCGGAACAGGCGCATCGTCCTCGCCCGCTTGCCGGGACTGGCCTGCGCCCACCTTGGGCGGCAGCTCCAGCTTCGCTTTGCCGAGCAGAAGGACAAATATAAATCCTAGCACGGCGATAACAATCGAAACCTGGAACACGAAGGCGATTGACTCCGCCAAGCTTTGGATCAGTTTATCCATCACCGGCTGCGGCACGGCTTGACGGAATTGCTCGCTCAACAAAGCCTGCGGATTAGGAGGCGTCTGGGCCGCACTGCTTTGCGGCAGCAGTTCGGCAATACGGTGTTGCAGGGCATAGGATTGCACGGTGCCAAGCACCGTCACCCCTACAGCCGAGCCGATCGAACGGAAAAACGATACCAGCGACGTCACGACGCCGCGATATTCGAAGCTGACGCTTTGCACCGCGGAAATCGAAATAACCGGGAACTGCACTCCGATTCCGAGGCCAAGCATAATCATGTAGCTGGTAATCAGCCATCGCGGCGTCTCAACGGACACCGTCCCCAGCAATATCGTGGACACAAGCAGCAGCACAGCCGAAACCAGCAAAATCGTCCGATAAGGCAGCTTGCCCAGAAAACGTCCGCCGATTGCGCTGCTTGCAACGACCCCCAGCATCATCGGCGTCAGTACAAGCCCTGCGCTTGTAGCCGAGCCTTGAAACACTCCCTGTACAAATAAAGGAATGTAGGTCGCAGCGGCAATCATCAGCGTGCTGTAAAAAAAGCTGATGCCCATGCTTGCCGTAAACAGCCTGGAACGGAACAGCTTAAATGGAACAATCGGCGCGGATGCCCGGCCTTCAACGAAATAAAACAACACCATCAGCACCGCAGCGGCTACAAACATGCCGATAATCGGTACGGAGCTCCAAGCGAATTCCTTGCCGCCGAGCTCCAGCGCCAGCATCAGCGAAATGATCGCAGCCGTGAAGACGACGGTGCCGAGCCAGTCGATTTTCTGATTCGGATTTTTCGGCAGGACCGGGTGGTAAAACAACGTAATCAAAACAAGCGATAAAATACCAAGCGGCAGGTTAATGTAGAAAATCCATTGCCAATTCACGTAATCGGTAAAATAAGCGCCGGCGAGCGGTCCCAGCACGCTTGAAATGCCGAATACAGCGCCGAACAAGCCCTGCATCTTGCCCCGCTTCTCCGGCGGGAAAATGTCAAAGACGATCGCAAACGTAATCGGCATCATCGCGCCGCCGCCAATTCCTTGGATCGCGCGGTAAATAATAAGCTGCAGCATCGTATCCGAGGTGCCGCATAAAGCCGAGCCGATCATAAATACAACAAGCCCGATCAGGAAAAACAGCTTGCGTCCATACATATCGCCAAGCTTGCCGAAAATCGGCATCGCCACGACGTTGGCAATCAGGTAGGAGGAAAATACCCATACAAATTTATCAAGCCCGCCAAGCTCCCCCAAGATCGTCGGCATTGCAGTCGATACGATCGTCTGATCCAGTGACGCAAGCAGCAGCGCCAGCATCAAGCCCGTGACCGTCCAGGAAATCGTGGACTTTTTTATTTCTGCCATCTCCAAACCTCCGCAACACTAAATATTTTAACAATAAAATGATTATACTCAAATTTGAGTATAAATCAAGCAGAAAAATGCGCCGCTTCCCCCGTAGTTTGCCCTTCTCCCCCCATTATCATATAATTAAAAATGACCATACCCTGCACGTTCACACCTTTGGAGAGGAGGTACGACGTGAACCTGAATCAGTTGGAAACGCTTATTACGATTTCCAAAACGATGAGCTTTCGCAAGGCTGGCGAAGTGCTAAACTTGACTCAG
The DNA here is from genome assembly GCF_059821225.1 of Paenibacillus sp. sg306046. Taxonomy (NCBI): domain Bacteria; kingdom Bacillati; phylum Bacillota; class Bacilli; order Caryophanales; family Paenibacillaceae; genus Paenibacillus; species Paenibacillus sp. sg306046. The sequence continues at coordinate 73,160 of NZ_JCAMRT010000015.1, read as the reverse complement.
CCTGCGGTATCCGCGCAAATCAAGAGCCTTGAGGATGAATTTAAAACGGTGCTGATCGACCGCAACCAGCCGGTTACGCTCACCGACAGCGGACTTGTCTTTCTGGAGCATGCGGAGATGATTCTGCAGACGGTGGAGGATCTCAAGCTGCGGCTCGCCGATCTGAGCCATACCCCGCAGGGACATATCCAGTTGGGTACGACGACCTCGATTGCGATGCAAATTTTGCCGCGGGTGCTGTCTTACTTTCAGAATCAATTCCCCCTGATCAAGACGACCATTCACTCGATGAGCAGCTCGCAAATTATGCAAAGCGTGGAAAACGGGACCATTGACATTGGCATCACGTATTTGTTCGATAAGCAATCGTCGCTCGAAAGCTCGGTGCTGTACTACGATACGTTCGAATTAACCGTTGCGCCCGAGCATCCGCTTGCCCGCTACGCGCACGTTCCGATTGAGAAGCTGCATGAGCTGCCGATCATTATGCTGTCCCCGGAAACAGCCGGGCGCCGGTTCGTTGATCAACTGTTCAAGCAGCTGAACATTGCCCCTCTGACAGTCATGGAGCTATCGAGCAGCGAGGAAGTGAAGCGGATGGTAGAGCTTAATCTGGGAGCGGCCATCATCTCCAAGCTGTCCATTCAGAATGAATTGCGGCTTGGAACGCTCAAGATGATTAAAGTGAACGAGCTGGAAATCAGCCATCCGGTCGGTGTTGTGTACAAGTCGGGCCGTTATCTGAATTCGGCGCTGCATCAATTCCTGCTCGATCTGAAGGGCATGCAGGAAATCCAATTCATAGGTTCGGAGTGAAGGAAGCCATGAAATTCGACTTACATACTCATCACGAACGCTGTGGTCACGCCGTCGGCACCATTCGCGATTATGTAGAGGCCGGTATCCGCCACGGCTTGCAGGTGATCGGCATCAGCGACCACTCTCCCTACTTTGCAAGCAGCGAAGACCAGGCCCAGCCCGGCATCGCGATGGCCAAAAGCGAATTCAGCCGCTACATCGACGAAGTGTTAAAGCTGAAGGCCGAATATGCCGGGCGTATTGATGTGCTGCTCGGCTGTGAGTCCGACTTTTTCCCGGAACATCTGGAGGTTTACCAGGCGATCTATGCGCAGTATCCGTTTGACTACCTGATCGGCTCGGTCCATCTGTCCGGAGGCGTCAGCATTTTTAACCGCAACCGCTGGAAAGGGCTGTCCGAGCAGGACCAGATCGCGCAGAAGGATTTGTACTACGACTTGATCGCCCAGTCTGCGCGCAGCGGTCTGTTTCAAATTCTCGGCCATATCGACGCGATGCGCGGCTTCTATCCTGCCTTCTCCGACATCAAGACGGAGGCCGTTGACCGCACCCTGCAAATCATCGGCGAATGCGGCGTGGCGATCGAAATCAACACGTCCGGCAAAACGAAGGACTGTGGCGGCTGGTACCCGGTCAATGACATTCTGGAGCGAGCGCTCCATTACGGGGTACCCGTTACCTTCGGCTCCGACGCCCATAAACCGGAGCGGGTCGGCGACGACTGGGATGAGGTTGCTGCGACGCTCAAGTCAATCGGCTACCGGGAATGGGTGTATTTCAAAGAAAAACGCCCATATGCTGTGCCGCTGTAACGGTGGACATGCAGTTTCCTGAATAAATACAGCAGCAGCCTTGGAAAAGAAAAAAGGCCAACTCGCCAAGTTGACCTGATCTTACGAAACTCCCGGGCTGCCGCTGTTTGATTAAGCTAATGTTTTGCGGACAACTGAATCCAAAACGTTCATCGCTGCACGAATCTAAGTTTAGTCGGTCAGCTTCAGCCCTGTAGCCGGGCCAAGGACCAGCCCTATGCACAGTATGCCCTTATCATTAAATAAAAGCTGATGTAAATAGCGATGGCCGTAAAGCTCCATTCCGCGAAGCTATCCGCATGCTTCAACCCGATCACCCAACCAACCTCAGACAATGCCGCGATCATCACCGAAATCCACGTTTTGTTCATACCCTGTTCCTCCCAAACGCTCTTTATGATTTGGGCCAAAAAAGAAAAAATAAAAGCCTGGGAGATAAACTGCGGCATGCAGCTTATCTCCCAGGCTTTTATCCCTCCGTGTCACAGCCAAATGGCTGTGTGTTTTCTCGGACCAGACCAGTCTGCTGACTGCGGAACCCTAGAAAACATCCCTATTCAATTAAGACAATACCAACACGCGATGTAACGTTCAGTCAACCCGCAAGCAGTTCCAACAAATCTCCGCGAGCAGGCACTGCATTTGGCAAACCGGGAGCGGCCCTTGGCTGTTCAACGCCTGGCTTTCCTCAGCGAGAGCTTTCCGTCCGCGCCGTGTGCTTCACCGCTCGCCTTGCACCGCGTGCCGATTTGCGGCGACCATTCGCCGGCATCCCGGACGGCCGTTTCCACGAGGCGGTTTTGAGCTGGCCGCCGAGGCCCAGTCCACCGCCCAATCCAAAGCCGCCGCCGAACAATTTAAACACAGGGCCGAACTGCTTGAAAATCGTCACCATCTTCTGCACCTTGCCCATCGTTGACAAGATGCCGTCCAGTCCGCCCATCCGGTTAAACAGCGCGAGAACATCACCGCCTCCTGCGGCCCCCGCCCCAAGCTCGGCCGCGCCAACTCTTCCCGCCGTGCCGTCCGCCACAGCAGACACGCCGCCGCCAAACGCCGTACCCGCTCCTTGCCCTTGGCCGAACGGAGAAAACAAGCCCTGTACCTCCGCCGTATTCAAGCGCGGCTGCGGACTTGCCAGCCGCGGCTTGCGGACCTGCCCGCTGCCGGCCGCCTTGCGTCCTGCTGTCGAGGAAGCAGCCCGATACAGCCCGGATGCGCGTTGTCGTTTGCTCATAAGCTATACACCCTTCCTTCCATCGCCAACGGCTCGCACCAGACCGGCATCCGATGGCTCTACCGTAGCATATGTCCGTACGGGCAGGTCCGTCTGGGTCGCTCACCCGCCTGCAGCGAAAAAAGGTTCAATCACGCTCGCCGGCCGCACGATGCGCTGTCCGGTATTCGGAAGGCGTTGCACCAGTCATTTTTTTGAACACCTGCGTAAAATATTTCGCATCCTGATAGCCGACCAGCGGCGCGATCTGATAAACCTTTACATCCGTGTTCCGCAAAATCGCGCAGGCCCGCTCCATCCGCAGCTTCGTCAAATACTCCAGAAACGTGTAGCCACTCTCCTTCTTGAACAGCACGCAGAAATGACTGCAGCTAAGTCCGATAAACTCCGACACTTCATCCATGCTGAGGTCATGATGGAAGCGGCCGGCCATATAGTCAAGCGCCGTACGGATCGAGCGCTTCTCCTCCTCGCCGGAGACAGCTCCCGGCGTATGGTCGATATAATCGGCGACAGCGCCGCGAAGCAGCAGCTCTGTCTCATCCAGCGTCCCGCAGAGCGGGATGCCCGTGATCAGCTCCTTCAACCGGCCGAGCGGCTCGCCGCATAAATCGGCCAGCTGGCGGGAGACGCCTACGACCAGCTCAACAATAGCCGCCGCCGCATCCTCCTGCGGGAAATCCGCCTTGCGCACCTCGTCGATAATTTGCTCGACGAGCAAGCCCGCGCCGGCCTTGTCGTAGCTGGCGATCATCCGGCACAGCCGCTGCTCCCAGCCGAGCAGCGACGGCAAGCCCGCGTCCGGCAACTGGCCCGGACCGCCGCTTGCGTGCCCCGCGTCCCCCGTCACGGACCGGGGGACCAGTCCCGCCCCCACGCTGCCGGTAAACCCGGCAGCGCCGTCCGGGCGGCGGATGCGGTAATCCGCCGCCGCACCCGAGCCAAGGTCCGCAGCCGCGGCGGCCTCCGGCAAGCCCGCGGCTGCGGACCGGCGGCCGGGCTTGTGCCCGGTATCGGTGTAGACGCCCTCGCGCCCGCCCGCGAAACGCGCCAGCAGCGCATACTGCGCGCTGCGGTAGCACGCATACAACGATTCCAGCCCGCGATGCGAGCGGCTGATCCCGACCGAGCAGGACAGCTTGGTGCACGTCTTCACCAGCGTAACGAGATCCAGAGCGATCCGCTCCGCGTCAATCGGATTCGCCTGCTGCAGCAGCATCACCCATTCGCCGCCTCGGAACGGAAACACCGTGAATGCGCCGCAGCCCTGCCCGTATTCGCTCAGCACATTGCCGACGGCAAAAAACCACAGCTTCCGGTCCTCCCGGCTCCACTGGTTAACCTCCAGCGTATCGTCAAGCGCGGCGACCAGCATCACATACGGATGCTCCATATCCCAATCCGGCAGCCAGTAAGCCGGGTCAAACGGCTTCTGCTCGCCCTCCAGCATGCTGCTGACGAGCCGCTCGCGCACCAGGCTGGACAGCGATTGCACCGAGCGGGTCAAATACTCGCGCTCTGAACGCTGCTGCGCCTCCTGCTCCAGCCGCGCCGCCGCCTCGCGCATCACCGTTTCCAGCTCCTCATGGTCCACCGGCTTGAGCAAATAATCGAATGCGCCGTGACGTACCGCCTCGCGCGCGTATTCAAACTCGCCGTACCCGCTCAGCAGCACAAATACAAGCGAGGAGCGCCGGTCAAGCGCGCCCTTCATCATCGTAATGCCGTCCATCACCGGCATCCGGATATCGCTGATCACAATGTCCGGCCGCAGCGACTGGATCAGCCGCAAGCCTTCCTCGCCGTTGGCTGCTTCCCCGACCACCGTCATATTCAGCTCATCCCAGGGCAGCGCTACCTTCAAGCTCCGCAAAATAATCGGTTCATCGTCCACCAGAAGCACGCGATACGCCGCAGCCATGTCCAGGCCTCCTCAACGTCTATTTCCCTACGAGCTCGTTGTACCGTTTGCGCTCCGTTTCCAGCTTCTCCAGCGCCTCCCGGGCCGTCAGACGCCCGCCGATCAACGCTTCGGACACCTCGAAAAACGTAGCCTGCAGCGCAGGCGGCAGCATGTTGTCATACGGGACGAAGGTCGATTCGGACGCATTGAGCAAATCGGTAATTTGCTTGAACACCGGACCGGTCCGCCGTTCATCCACCTCGATCCGCATGGCGGGCAAGCGGTACCCCTCATAGACGATCCGCCGCTGCACATCCGGTGAATAGATCGTCTTGAGCAGGTCCAGCGCCGCCTTCCTCCGCTCGCCCGACAAGTTCGCCGACAGCCCAATGCCGAACGTGTAGCCGCTCGCCAGGCCAAGCGACGTGTCCGCCGAAACGGTCCGCTTCCCTTTGGGCTCCGCCGCCTCAGCCTCCTTCGCCGCCCCCGATCCTTGCACGGCCCCTGAAGCCGGCGCGCCTGACTCAACGCCCCTTGCCGCGCCCGGAGCCATTGCCCGCGACCCGGCCTCCTGCTCCGTTCCCGCAGACGCTGCCAGACCGCCGCCGCTTCGCTTGCCAGCTCCTGCGCCCGTCAGCCCCGGGCGGGCTCTCGTCAGCCGCGGGAAATTAAACACGCCGACCTTGTCGCTGAACGCGTCGCCGCTCTGGAACAACGCCAGCTCCCAGCTGCCGTTTAAATACATCCCGGCCTTGCCGTCCAGAAACAGCCGCTCCGCCTCATACAGCGAGCGCTGCTCCGAGCGGCTCGGGAACGGCTCCAGCCGGGCGAATTCGAGAAACCGCTCTGTCGCCTGCTCGTAAGCAGGCTGGAGAAAGCTGCCGCCGCCTTGCACAATCTGGTCGATCGGGCCTGAGCCCGCATACCGCTGGAGAAAATAATGGTAGTGCATCGCACCCGGCCACAAATCCTGATTGCCTAGCGCCATCGGCACGATGCCAGCCGCCTTCAGCTTGCCGATCACGGCGACCAGTTCATCCCAATCCGTCGGTACGGTGATGTTCAGCTCGGCAAACAGCTCCTTGTTATAAAACACCGGCTCCGCAAACCCTTCGATCGGCAAGCCATAGACGCCTTGACCGAACTGCCACAAGCTCAGATCATGGAACTTGTCGAACAGCCCGTTTTCCCGCAGGAAGCCGCTCAAGTCCATCAGCCGCTCCGCCCGGACATACGGCTCGATTTCGGCGCCGCCGAACAGGACAAACACATCCGGCGGATTGCCGGTCACCATCTCGCTTTTCAACCGCTGCTCGCGGTGCAGCGTCTGGCCCAGCCCTTCGAAATCAACCCGGACATGCGGATGCTCCTGCTCGAACTGCTTCACGGCATCGGTAATAATCGTCTTCATCTGCGAATCATGATCCTGAATCCACATATGGCGGAAGCTCAGCCTGATCTTCTCCGCCTCCTGCACAGGAGTCCCGGCCGAGCAGCCAGCCGCTAGCAGCAGGCTGAGCGCGAGCAGCATAACCATCAGCCTGGTTCGTACCACTCGTCCTCGCGCCCCGCCTCGTCGGGTCAGCCGTTTCCGCAGGCCTCCTCCGCTTGCAGCGGACTTCAGCCACCGCCTTCCGCGTGCAAAGGACTCCTGCCTCACTCCTCTGCTTGCCAAAGACTTCGGCTCTCCTCGTCCGCCTGCCGTCGCCTTCCGGCCGGCGGAGCCTGTCTGCGCTGCGCTTCGACTCATAACAAGCTCCCTCCTCGCCCGTCGATTTCCTGCCGGGGCATGCGGATGCGGACAATCGTTCCCTCCGAAACGGCTGAGCATACCGTGATGCCATAGCGGCTGCCGAAGCGAATCCGCAGCCGGTCATGGACGTTTTTCATCCCGACGCCGCGATGCTTCGCTTTATTCGCCGGCGCGCTTGAACGGCGCTCGGCAAACAGCTCCTCCAGCCGCGCCCCTTCGATGCCGAGTCCATTGTCGGCGACCTCCACGATCAGATCGTCTCCGGCCACCAGCACCCGTATGGAAATAATGCCTTGCCCCTGCATCGGCTCAATGCCGTGGTAGAGCGCATTTTCCACAATCGGCTGGACGATCAGCTTGAGACTCAAGTACCGCTTCATCTCGTCCGGCAGCTCCAGCTCGTACCGCAGCTTGTCGCCGAACCGGCACGTCTGGATAAATAAATAATGCCGCACATGCTCCAGCTCCGTGGCAATCGGCACCAGCTGCTGCGTCTCGCTGATGCTGATGCGCAGCAGCTTGCCCAGCGATATGACGAGCCGGCTGATTTCCTTGTTACCCTGCAGCACCGCCATCGAATTAATCGTCTCCAGCGAGTTGTATATAAAATGCGGATTGATCTGCGCGACGAGCGCCTGCATTTCCGCCTCTTTCTTCCGCTCCTGTTCTTCCTCCACACGCCGGATCAAATCCTGAATTTGCCCGCTCATCCGGTTGAAGCCCTTGACCAGCAAGCCGGACTCATCGCGGTACAGCAGCACCCGCCCAGGCTCAACCTCCGTGAAGCTGCCCGCCTCGGCGCGCTTCATCGCCTTCACGACCGAGATGATCGAGAGCACCAGCTTGCGGATAAACAGACGGTCGAACAGCACGACGCTCAGCAGCGTCAGCGCTACCAGCCCGAAGGCCAGATTGCGCACGCCCTTCGACTCCTCCTGCATTTTGTCAAGCGGCGTCAGGGCGGCCAAATACCAGCCCTCCACCCGCGAAGGGTATGCCGTTATAAACGTCTCCACGCCTTCATACTCGTCCACATACGCCGGGGGCGGCTCCTCCGCCTGCAAAAACGGAAAAGAAACCGTTCGCCCCGGATTGCTGCCCGACTTGCTGAAAATAACGGTGCCGCCGCTATTTACAACCATCAATTCGCCTTCATTCACCGTGCCGGCTTCCCAGAAAATATGGTCAATCGCATCCGCCCTGACCGTCAGCACCAGCGTGCCGATATCCTCCAGCGAATAATAGTCCTTGATCGTCCGGACATGCGTCAGCTGCTGTCCGCCGATCAGCTTGTTCTCATACGGCCCGAGCCAGAGCGGCCGGCCCTTGAGCGCAGCGACGCGCGGATACCAGCTTTGCGCGCGCAGCGCCTGAATCGTAATATCCTTCTCGGTCCCCGAGCTGTAGACCAGCTCCTTCTGATTGTACAACGCCAGCGACGTAATGCGCGGATGGGACAGCAGCAGATTGTTCAGCTCCGTTTCGAGCTGGCGCGCGCCCGCCCCTTCCATCCGCCATTCCTGTCCGGTCTGCGAACGCTTCAGAAACTGCTGCACGACCGGCTGGGTAATGCTTACATCGGATACCCCGTTCATTTCGTTTAACGCGTATTGAATTTTGCGGTCCGTCTCCAGCAGACTGTTGGCGTAGAAGCGCTCGGTTTGCCGTTCGATGACAACAGAGAACAACTGGTAGGTGACACCGCCCATCAGCAGCACAGGGATACAGACAAGCAGGATGACTCCGATCATAATTTTGTGGCGCAGCGACATCGGTTAACCCTCCCGGCAGGCTGTGTAGGTCATCTGTATAAGGTTCGTACCGGAAGCCCGCGATTCCTGCTTGCTCCGCTGTCTGAATCGCCTAACTTTTTACAGCGCCGGACGTCAGGCCGGAAATAAACCACCTGCTGAACAGGATGAAGACGATCAGCAGCGGCAGCGTCGCAAGGAAGGTCGCCGACATAATCATTCCGTAGTCAATTGCATCGTTCCGGGCAAACAGCCCTTGCAGCGCAATCTGGATCGTAAAATTTTCGTTGTTTTTCAGCACGACCAGCGGCCAGAAGAAGTCATTCCAGGTGTTCAGGAAAGTCAGAATTCCGAGCGTTGCAAAAGCCGGTAAAATAATCGGCACAACGATCCGCCAATACGTATAGAAGTGGCTGCAGCCGTCGATCCGGCTCGCCTCCATCAGCTCCTGGTGAATACCGGCCGCGATATATTGGCGCATCCAGAAAATGCCGAACGCCGTTACCATCCCCGGCACAATAATCGCCTTGTACGAGTCGATCCAGCTCAGCTTGCTCATCAAGATGTAATTCGGCAGCACGCTCAGCTGCTGCGGTACAAGCAGCGTACCAAGGACGATGACAAACAGCACCTTTTTCCCCGGAAATTCAAACTTGGCGAACGCGTACCCGGCCAAAGAGCAGAAAAACAGGACGGATACCGTCGTCGTCCCTGAAACAACAAATGTATTCCACAACGCGCGGAAAAAAATGATTTTCTCCAGCGCATGCGACAGGTTCGTGAAAAATTCGCCGCCCGGCAAAATCGCCGGAGGCATGCTGTACGCCGCGTCCTTCGTCCGCGTTGCAATGACAAGCATCCAATAAAAAGGATACGCTGACAGGCCGGCTCCGATAACCAGCACGACATACGTCAGCAGACGTCCGATCGAGTTTTTATTTTCTCCGACAGGCATCAGGATTCGCCTCCGATCCGGCGCGACAGCCAGGAATTAAGCAGGGAGAACAAAATAGTGAAGAAAAACAGCACAACTGCGGTTGCCGCCGCGCTGCCGAAAAACGAGTTCCGGAACGCCTCGGAGTACAAATAGATAACCATCGTGACGCCTTCCTCGCGGGTCGAGCCGCTGCCGCCCTGACTCAGAAACACGTAAGGCTCGGTAAACAGCTGCAAGCTGCCGATCGTCGAGACAAGCGTCGTAAATATAATAAACGGCCGCAGCATCGGCACCGTAATGCTCCAGAACAGCTGGCTGCGGTTTGCGCCGTCAATGCGTCCGGCTTCATACAGATCCGTCGGAATGCTCTGCAGCCCGGACAGGAAAATAATCGCATTGTACCCGGTCCAGCGCCAGATGACCATGATCGCAATCGCAATTTTTACCGGCCAGTCCTGAACATTCCACGCATACGGTCCAAGATCAAGCAGCGACAGCAGATAGTTGGCCATCCCCTTGTTGGCGAAAACGGCGCTGAAGATCAGCGTAACCGCAACAATCGACGTAATATTGGGCAGAAAATAAATCGCCCGCAGCGTCTTGACGCCCTTAATAAACGCGGAATTCAGCGCAACCGCCAGCACTAGCGCAATCACGAGCTGCGGAATCGTGCCAAGCGCGCCCATAATAAATGTATTGCTGAACGCCACCCAGAAGGTCGGGTCGGTCAGCACCAGCTCGAAGTTGGTCAAGCCGACATACTTCATATCCCCCAGACCGTTCCACTTGTACAGCGACAAGTAGAAGGTGAAGAAGATCGGATAAATGCCAAACACCGAAAAAATAATGAAAAACGGGGAAATAAACAGATAAGCCGCAATGCGGCTGCGGCGCCGTTCTGTCAGCCATGGACCTGACTTGATCACTGCGCCGGGTGCTGCCGTATTGGTATTCATGCCGCTCCTCCTTTTCCGAATGCTGAATGTGTACAGACCTGCCCTGCGTGCTCCCCGAACGAAGCAAGGCTCACGTCCGCCCTACGGCAGCCGTGAACCTGCATCGTCCGAAGATCCGACTAGCTTCGTTTATTCAGCTCTTTAACTTTCTTGATCGAGCTATCCCATTCGGCTTGCGGATCGGCGTTTTTCTCCAGCACATTGGTCAAGCCTTCCTTGAACAGCGCATCTGTAGCATCGTGCAGCTTGCCGTAACGAATCGGCTTAACCGTCTTGGCCGCCTTGGCGAACTCGATGGAAACCGCTTGGTTCGCGAAGAACGGGTCCTTCAGCTCCTTGAACGCCGGATCATCATAGACAGCCGGGATCGACGGCATCAAACCGTTGCTGACGAACGACTTGAGCTGATTATCCTTATTCGTCAGCCAGGAAATAAATTCGTACGCTTCCTTCGATTTCTTGGATTCCTTCGGAATCGTCAGGAAGGAGCCGCCCCAGTTGCCTGAGCCTTCCGGCATTTGCGTAATCATCCATTTGCCGGACGTATCCTTCGCATTGCCCTTGATGACGCCGTTCATCCAGGCTGGCGCAAGCATTGCCGCAAAGCCGCCGTCATTTGTATCCTTGGCCCATTCCGGTGTCCACAGTCTGTTTTTGCCGACCCAGCCTTCTTTGATGCCGCGTACCGTGAAGTCATAAGCTTTCTTCACCTGCGGGTTTTTGTCGCCGATAAACTCATCGTTGTTGTTGTAGTAAATTTCGTTGCCCTGGTCGCGCAAGCCGTTGAAGACGAGGTCCGGCATATCCACGAACGTTTTGCCGGTTTTCTCCTTATACTTCTTCGCCGTCTGGGCGAATTGCTCCCATGTAGCGATTTCCTTGCCGAACGTGTCAGGCTGATTCGGGATGCCTGCTTGCTCCAGCAAGTCTGCGCGGTAGTAAACAACCGTCGGGCCTACATCGGTCGGCAGTCCCATCTGGAACTTGCCGTCCGTCGAAGAGGCTTGCTTCCATTTCCAGTCAAGGTAATTGCCTTTGATTTTGTCGGCGCCCAGGTCGTTCAGGTTGTAGAACTTATCCTTCGCTTCCATAAACTTCTCCAGGAACGCGATTTCCAGCATGAAAATGTCCGGTGCGCCCTTACCCGCGGCCAGTGCCGTCAGCGCGTTGTTGTGATGCGCCGTCTGGTCGGAGGTGTTCTGGATTTTAACCGTCACATTCGGCTTGACTTTCTTGTATTCCTCAGCCAACTTCTCGTAGCCGTTCGTACCGAGCGACCAGAACGTCAGCTCGACCGCCTGCTCCGTCTTCGTCTCAGGCTTGCTGTCGCCGCCTGTAGCTTTGGCCGGCTCTGTCGCCGCCGGTGCGCTTGCTCCCCCGCCGCTGCTGCAAGCGGTCATTGCCGTTGCCAGCAGTAACGCGGTTCCTGCCGTGGTCCATGTTTTCAACAATTTCATCTGTACATTCCCCTTTCGATCCGTTGCTTTTTTCCGATTCCGACAAATTCTGTCTTGTGGTTGCTTATTTATCGTAACGGATCGGCTCCGGTTTGCCGAGGTGACGATCTTTCGATCAAGGGTTGAAATTTTGACGGCCCATACCAAAAATCCCTGCCCGGCTTCTCCAGAGAGAAGCTGAACAGGGATCGTGAAGCTGCAGGTCCTTATATTCCGGCAACAGACGCCGCGGCGGGGACTATGCTATTCCGCTTGTTGAAAGGCTTGCACGGCTTGGCGTACCTCTTCGGTTGTATCCATCTCCAGCACGCGGGCGAGCAGCTCGCGGCTCGCCGCCTCGGTCAGCCGGGACAGCGTAAACTTCTGCTTGGCGACGGAAGCTGCATCCATGCTCCATTCATCCAGCCCCATAGCCAGCAGCAATGGCGCAGCCAGCGAGTCGCCGGCCATTTTGCCGCACATGCCGACCCATTTGCCTTCCTGATGCGCGGCCTCGATCAGCCGGTGAATGGAACGCAGCACGGCCGGGTGGAAGTAGTCATACAAATGCGCAACCTTCTCATTCATCCGGTCCACCGCCAGCGTGTACTGGACGAGATCGTTGGTGCCGATGCTGAAAAAATCGACTTCCTTGGCAAATCGGTCCGCGAGCTGGATCACCGACGGAATTTCGGCCATAATGCCGATCTCCAGCTGCTCGTCAAACGGGATGCCCTCCGCCTTCAGCTCGCGCATAATGTCCGATGTCAACGCCTTGGCCGCGCGGAACTCCGGCACTGATGAGACCATCGGGAACATCATTTTCACACAGCCGTAAGCGCTGGCCCGAATAATTGCGCGCAGCTGGGTGCGGAACAGCTCCGGCTCCTGCAAGCAAAGACGGATTGCGCGCATGCCGAGAAACGGATTGTCCTCATGCGGCAGCTCCCAATACGACAGCTTCTTGTCGCCGCCGATATCCAGCGTGCGGATGACGACCGGCTTGCCCCGCCATGCCTCCAGCATGCTGCGGTAGACGCGGAACTGCTGCTCCTCCGTCGGGAAGTCGGCGGCGTTCATGAACAGAAACTCCGTCCGGAACAAGCCGACGCCATGCGCCTCCTCGACGATGCCCTCACGCATTTCCTCCGGCATGCCGACATTAACGGCCAGCTCGATTTCCTTGCCGTCAGCGGTAAGCGCAGGCAAGCTTTTGTAAGCCTCCAGCCGCTGCGCCGCCTCCTGCTCCTGCCCCAGCTTCTTGCGGTATGCCGCCTCGGTCGCTGCCTCCGGGTGTACGATACAGACGCCTTCCGTCCCGTCGAGGATGATCCGGTCGCCATGCTGCAGACGGGCAATGCCGTCTCCGACGCCGACAACGGCCGGAATGCCAAGCGAGCGCGACAAGATCGCCGTATGCGTCGTCTCGCCGCCGATCCGGGTGACAAAGCCGAGAATAACGCTGCGGTCAAGCTGAACCGTCACCGAAGGCGTCAAGTCGTCGGCTACGAGGATGACCGGCTCGGTCAGCTTTTTCAGATCAGGATAGGCCACCTGCTGCAAATGCGACATCAGCCGCTCCGCCACATCGCGAACATCATGAATCCGCTCCTTCACATAGGCGTTGTTCATCTTCTCAAACATCGCGGCAAGCTGGGCGAGCACCACCTGCACCCCATGCTCGGGCGAGGTGCGCTTGCGCTTGACCTGGCGTACAATTTCGCCGTAGAAGGCCGGGTCATTCAGGAAGCTGCGCTGCCCCTGGATGATCGCGCTTTTTTCCTTGCCGAGCACCGCCTCGGATTGGGCGATAATGTCGTCCAGCTCGGCGAGCGACTGGCGCTTCGCTGCCTCCAGCCGGGCCAGCTCGCCCTCCACCGCCGCTTCGTCAATGCTCTCCGGGTAAGACGCCGCGGCGGTCGATTTCGCGTAAGCAAACACCGAGCCGAAGCGGATGCCCTCGGAGACGCCAATCCCTTGAATCCGGATTTCGCTCATTTTACTCACCGAAGCCTTGCTCGAACAGCCTGGACAGCTCCGCGAGCGCCTGCTCCTCGTCTGTGCCTTCCGTCGTCAGCTTGACCTGCGAGCCCTTCTCCAGTCCAAGCGCGATCAGATTCAGCACGCTTTTCACATTGGCCTCCTGGTTATCGGCCGTCTCCAGATAAATATCGGAATCAAAGCGCATTGCAGCATCGGCCAACGCTTGTGCAGGCCGAAGATGCATGCCTTCTTCATTGATAATCGTTAACGTAATTGTTTGCATCGTTACCCCTCCTGTTCGGTTTCTTCCCGCTTGGGCGGGCTTACAGCGCGCTCTCCAAAATGCGGACGACGGCTTCCTCCGTCTCTGCCTCCAGCAGCTCCTGACGGAAGCTTGCATGAATCAGCTTGCGGGATACCGAAGCCAGAATGCGCAGATGCTCCTTGCCCGCCGCTTCCTGCGGAATCGCCAGCAAAATCGCCATCGCAACCGGCTTGCCGTCCAGTGCATTCCATTCCAGCGGCTGCTGCACGCGGGCAAATGCAATGCCCGGCTTCGCAACGCCTGCCGACTTGCCGTGCGGAATCGCTACGCCGAAGCCGATGGCCGTCGAGGAGTGCTGCTCACGGGCCAGCACCGAGTCCAGAAACCCGTCAAGATCGGTCACATAACCGGCCGCTTGCAGACGCTCGCCCATTTGCCGCAAGCAAGCGTCGCGGTCTGTTGCCTGGCTGTCCAGGATGACAAGCCCGGAATGCAGCAATTGATTTTCGTTCATAAAAAGATCCCTCCATATGGTCATGTTCATATCTTGTTTGGCATATTTGGCTTTTTTGGGCTTATATAGCTTAGACGCCAAAGACATCCGCGTCCGGCTTATTTTTTTTCAGCAAAGCTACGCAAACGGCAGTAACAATCGTTCCGGCGACGATGGCAAGCACGTAAGCGGCCAGATGCGTCACCGCATTGGGAATCGCCAGAACGAACACGCCGCCGTGCGGCGCCTGAAGCGTAACGCCAAACATCATCGTCAGCGCGCCTGTCACGGCAGAGCCGATCATCGTCGATGGGATGACGCGCAGCGGATCGGCGGCTGCGAACGGAATCGCGCCCTCCGTAATAAACGCCAGCCCCATAACCGAAGCAACCTTGCCCGCTTCCCGTTCTTCCTTCGTAAACTTCCGCTTAGCGATGACCGTTGCCAGCCACAATCCGAGCGGAGGCGTCATGCCCGCGGCCATCACAACGGCCATCGGTCCGTATACCTGACTGGCCAGCAGCCCTACACTGAACGTATATGCCGCTTTATTCAGCGGTCCGCCCATGTCAAACGACATCATCGCGCCCAGGATCAGCCCGAGCACAATCGCATTGGCCGCATTCAAGCCGGTGAGCCAGGCGGTCAGCCCGTCCATAATTCCTTTGACCGGCGTGCCGATTACATAAATCATCAGCAGCCCGACAATCAGCGTGGACAGCACCGGAATAATGAGCAGCGGCTTGATGCCCTCCAGGCTTTTAGGCAGCTTGATGTACGTCTTCAACCACTTGGCTACATACCCGGCGAGGAAGCCGGAAATGATGCCGCCCAGGAATCCTGCCCCGAGCTGACTCGCCAGCAAGCCGCCGATCAAGCCGGGAGCAAGTCCGATCCGGTCCGCAATCGAGAAGGCAATGAAGCCGGACAACACCGGAATCATCAGGGCGAAGGCAGCGCCGCCGCCGATGCTCATCAGCGCGGCCGCCAGCGTGCCCTTTTCTTCGAACGCCTTGATGCCGAAAATGAAGGACAACGCGATCATAATACCGCCCGCCACAACAAGCGGCAGCATATTGGATACGCCGGTCATCAGATGCTTGTAAGCGCCGGAGCGCTGCGCATTGCGGCTGACAGACGGCGCGGCGGCCGTTGCGCCCGCTGTTGCTGCCGATGCCGCCGCTTCCTTCGCGAGTGCCTGCCCGATCAGCCCGGCCGGATTTTTAATCCCCTCCGCAACGCCAACCTTCACAATCGGCTTGCCCGCGAAGCGGCTTTCAGCCACATCGGTGTCAGCGGCGATAATGATCGCATGCGCCTCGGCAATTTCCTGCTCGCTGAGCTCATCCTCGATGCCGAGCGCTCCGCGCTTCTCCACCTTCAGCGGCACGCCCTGCTCCTCGGCCGTTTTCAGCAGCGATTCCGCCGCCATGTACGTATGCGCAATACCTGTCGGGCAAGATGTAACAGCCAACAGCTTCTTCATCTCATTTTCCTCCCCAATTCGCCTGATCATTCATCAGGTCCATTTGAACATGGCCGGCCATCTGCTTGATTTCGTCAAATGTACATACCTGGGTTCCCGCCTTGGATGCGGTAATCGTTCCGGCGGCCGTGCTCCAGCTCGCCAGCTCGGCAAGCGGCTTGTGCTCCAGCAGCGCATAAGCCATCACCGCGACCATCGAATCTCCGGCCCCGACGGTGCTCAGCGCCTGCACAGGGAACGGTTTGACGCGAAACGCCTGCTCGTCATTCATCGCAATCGCTCCATCGGCGCCCATCGAAATCATCACCAGCCGCACGTCTTGCTCCAGCAGCCAGCGGCCCGCAGCCAGCACCTCCTGCTCCGTCTCCAGCTTCTTGCCCACGAGCTGCTCCAGCTCGTACAGGTTCGGCTTCACGGCATACGGCGCAGCCTCCAGCCCGGCGGCCAGCGCCGGCCCGTCTGCGTCGAGAATCGCCTTGACGCCGCGCTTCTGAGCCGCGGCGATCCAATCGCGATACAGCCGATGCTCCGCTCCCTGCGGGAGACTGCCGCCAAGCACCAGCACCCCGGCGCCGTCCAGCAGCTGCATGATCCGGTCATTCAGCTCCGCCAGCGATTGCGGCGTAATCGTGAAGCCCGGCTCGTTCACCTCTGTCGTTACCCGTTGCGTCTGATCGACGAGCTTCAGATTTGTCCGGGTTTCACCGGGAATCGTGACAAATTCGGTGCGAATACCCAAGTCGGTGAGCGCCAGCGTAATTTGTTCGCCAAGGCTGCCCGCCATAAAACCGGTAGCCGCGACCGGAACCTGGAACGTTTGTAAAATGCGCGCAACATTGATTCCTTTTCCGCCCGGGTCGAGACGCATCTCCGTCACCCGGTTTAATCCGCCGACCCGCAATTCGCCAAGCAGCATCGTCTTGTCCATCGACGGATTCAACGTTACCGTAACAATCCGTTGCTGACTCATGTTATCCCTCTTTTCCTCGTTCCACTTGATGCAGCTCAATCCCGCGCGCCAGCAGCGCCTTGGTGAAATCCTGCGGCAGCCCGCTGTCGGTCACACAGACGTCGATGTCGCGCCAATCGGCGAATCGGGCAAAGCTGACCCGATTAACCTTGCTGCTGTCGCTGAGCAAAATGACACGGTCCGAGCGTTTGATCATCTTGCGTTTAATATCCGCCTCAACCATATTGGGCGTTGTCAAGCCTTCCGCCAAGTCCATGCCATTCGTTGCCATAAAGGCTTTATCAATTTTGATCAAATCCAGGCAGCGTTCCGTCATCGGCCCGACCAGCGAATGCACCCCGCTGCGGTAAGAACCGCCTAGCACAATAATTTCAATGCCTTGCGGCAGTTGCAGATCACGCGGCAGCTGCAGCGAGTTGGTCACAACCGTCAGCCTCGAAAATGCGCTCAGACACTCGAACATGTAAAACGTCGTGGTGCCCGAATCAAGCAAAATCGTATCGCCTTCACGGATCAGCTCAACAGCTCTCGCTGCAATCGCTTTCTTCTCTTGGGGCGACGATACTTCTTTTTCCGTGAAGCTTGGCTCGAAATTACCGTTTTTGACCGAAATGGCGCCGCCGTGCGTCCGCTTTACCAGCCCGGCCTCTTCCATTTCACGCAGATCGCGGCGGATCGTAGATTCCGAAACTTGGAACCGCTCGCATAATTCCTGGGAATCTACCCGCCCGCGCTCCTCAACCAAGCTTAAAATGAGCCCTTGTCTCTCTTCACTAAACATATTCAGGTCCCTTCCACTTGAACGTTTACGGATGATTACCTTCTATTAAATGACCGTTTGTGATCGTTTTGCTGATGATTGAATTATATTCGTTCAAAACGTTCATGTCAATGTCTATCTTATGGTTTCCAAAACGCAAAAAAACGATGCCGGGGCAAAAGCCTCAGCATCGTTTTGAGCGTAAATAAATCTTACTGCCACTGCCGCGCAGCTTAATGCGCAACGGCGTTATACGTCATAATCCAGATCGAGCCTGCGACGATGGTCACCAGAATAATCAGGCCGAGCAGCAGCGCCATGATGTTCCATCTGGCATTCGGACCTTCCTTCACGTGCATGAAGAACAGCAGCTGCACGATGAATTGCAGGATGGCCGCCAGCAAAATGACAAGCAGCGTTCCGGTCCGGTTCATCAGCCCGTTCAGCACGATCACCAGCGGAATAATCGTCAGCACGATGGACAAGGCGAAGCCGATGACATACGACTTGAGCGAGCCGTGGGAGCCGCCTGCGCCGTGCGAATCATGCCCGTGTCCGCCCGTATGCGGCTGGGAAGTTTTGGAGCCTGCCATCTTACATCACCCCCATCAGGTAAACGACCGTGAAGACGAAAATCCAGACCACGTCCAGAAAGTGCCAATACAAGCTGAGCACTTCAACCTTGCGTTTCGTTACCGGTGTAATGCCGCGCTTGCGCAGCTGCAGCATCAAACCGATCATCCAGATCAGACCGAGCGACACGTGAAGCCCGTGGGTGCCGACAAGGGTGTAGAAGGCTGACAGGAATGCACTGGTGCTTATCGTCGCGCCCTCGCCGACCATGTGAACAAACTCCGTCACTTCCAGCGTAATAAACGCTGCGCCGAGCAGCGCCGTCACGCCGAGCCAGCCGATCAACGCATTTTTCTTGCCTGCATGCATCGCCAGCACAGCCAGACCGCTCGTGAAGCTGCTCGTCAGCAGGATGAACGTTTCTGCGATAATGCCCGGCATCAGGAACAGCTCTTCCGGCGTCGGTCCGCCGTTTGTATTGCCGCGCAGCACCACATACGTAGCAAACAGCGTCCCGAACAGGATGCAGTCCGTAATCAGGAAAATCCAGAAGCCAAATGTCTTGAGCGATTCATGCTCATGCTCGTGATGCTCATCATGCCCATGGGCCGCATGTCCATGTGAAGTCGCCTGCGCCATTAGACATTCACCCCCCGTAAGCTTGCTTCCGTGCGTTTAACTTCATCCACCGGAATGTAGTAGTCGGTATTATAGGTAAACGAACGGACGATCATGCAAATCCCGACTCCCGCAAGCGCCGGAATCGCCATCCACATCCAGTTCCATACAAAGCCGAAGCCGACGAAAAACCATAAAAATGACATCACAAACGGGATGGCCGAGTTGCGCGGCATATGAATCGGCTCCAGCTTGGCCTTCGCCCGCTCCGCATACAAGGCCGCGATCGCCTTGTCGCCGCCGCCATGCTTCTCCTTGCTCTCCCACCAGTCATCCGTTGCCTTTACATCCGGCAGCACGGCAAAGTTATACAGCGGCGCCGGCGAAGGAATGGACCATTCCAGCGTCCGACCGCCCCATGCATCGCCTGTTGTGTCGCGCTCGTGGTTCTTGATGCTGTAGGCGATCTGCCACACTTGGAAAATAAAGCCGATCCCCATCATAAAGCCGCCAATGGTCGAAACCATGTTCAGCGGACCCCAGCCCATATCGAAATCATACACATAGACGCGGCGCGTCATTCCCATCAAGCCGAGGAAATATTGCGGCATAAAGCAGACGTAGAAGCCGATATTCCAGGTCCAGAACGCCCACTTGCCCAGATGCTCATTCAGCTTGAAGCCGAACATTTTCGGCCACCAGTAGTACAGCCCTGCGAAGAAGCCGAACACAACGCCGCCGATCAGCACCTGATGGAAATGCGCAATCAGGAAGTAGCTGTTATGGAACTGGAAGTCAGCCGGAGCGACGGACAGCAGCACGCCTGTCATCCCCCCGACGACGAAGCACGGAATAAACGCAATCGTCCACATCATCGGCGTCGTAAACCGGATGCGACCTCTGAACATCGTAAACAGCCAGTTAAACACTTTAACCCCGGTCGGTATGGCGATCAGCATGGTGGTGATGGCAAAGAAGGCATTTACATTCGCCCCCGATCCCATCGTGAAGAAGTGATGCGCCCAGGTAAAGAACGACAGGACGCTGATACTGATCATAGCGAATACCATTGATGTGTAGCCGAACAGCTTTTTCTTCGAGAATGTCGAGACAACCTCGGAGAATATACCGAAGGCCGGCAGGACGACAATGTACACCTCCGGATGTCCCCACATCCAGATCAGGTTAATATACATCATCGGGTTGCCCCCGCCGTCCAAGGTAAAGAAGTGAGCGCCCATAAAGCGGTCAAGGAACAGCAAGGCAAGCGTGACCGTCAAAATCGGGAAAGCAAAGATAATGATGATACAGCTGGAAAAGACAGACCAGGTAAACATTGGGATTTTCATCAGCGTCATACCCGGCGCGCGCATCTTGATGATCGTTACAATAAAGTTGATCCCGGTCGCCAAGCTCCCGATTCCGGATACTTGAATCCCCCAGATGTAAAAGTTTTGCCCGACGCCCGGACTGTGGGACAGCTCGGACAACGGCGGATACGCCAGCCAGCCTGCGTCAGGCGAGCCGCCGATGACAAACGAAACGTTGAACAACATCGCCCCGAAGAAGAATAGCCAGAAGCTGAGCGAGTTCAGGAACGGATAAGCGACGTCGCGCGCTCCGATCTGCAGCGGCACCACGATGTTGAACAAACCGAACATCAGCGGCATCGCCATAAATAAAATCATAATGACGCCATGCGTCGTAAAAATCTGGTTATAGTGATCGGCTTGCAAAAACTCCATATTCGGCATCGCGAGCTGCAGCCGCATCAGCAGCGCGTCCACGCCGCCGCGGAACAGCATGAGGATCGAACAGATGATGTACATAATGCCGATCCGTTTATGATCGACGCTTGTCAGCCATTCGCGCCACAGCCAGCCCCATTTTTTGAAGTAAGTCAGTACAAAAACGATGGCAACCATCGCAATCGCAATACTTACCTGCGCCCCGAGGATGAGGGGATCGCCCGTCACGAAAAACTCGGACGAGAACTGTTTGATCTTATCCAGCATGGGAGGACTTCCTTTCTATCGTTTAGTTTCCGAAGCAGTCGTACCTGGCGCCGTCGCCGGAGCGGAAGACTTGCTCTCCGCTGCCCCGCCGGCATGCGCGCCGTGAGAGCCCCCAACCGCATATTTGCTCACAATTTGATTAAACAGTCCTTCCGGGAAGCCGGAGAACAGCTGTGGCGTCGATTTGCCCGGCAATACGAGCTGCTCGTAGCCGGCCTTGCTCAGCGGAGGCGTCGAACGCTTGATCTCGGTTACCCATCTCTGGAATTGCTCGTTTGTCACGGCATCAACCTCAAAGTTCATATCGGCGAAATGCTCACCGCTGAAGTTCGCGCCGGTGCCATAATATTTGCCGACATGGTCAGCCTGCAGGAACAGCGTCATCGCCATCCCGGACATCGTGTACATCTGACCGCCGAGCTGCGGAATCCAGAACGAATTCATCGGCGCATCCGAGGTCAGCTCAAACTTGATCGGCACACCTTCCGGAATTTGCAAATAGTTGACCGTCGCAATACCTTGCTCCGGATACATAAACAGCCATTTCCAGTCGAGCGACGTCACCTGCACCGTGACCGCCTTCTTGTCGGACTCAATCGGCTTGGAAGGCTCCAGCGCATACGTATACTTAACAGTCACCACAGCCAGCACGCCGATGATGACAATCGGGATTCCCCACCAGATTGTTTCCATCAAGGTACTGTGGGACCAGTTAGGCTTATAAGCCGCTTTGTTGCCCGGCTTGTCCCGGTATTTCCATACAATAAACGCAGTAAGCAGCAGTACAGGCACCAGAATGATCCCGCACAGCACAGACGAGATGATGATCAAGTCTTTCTGACTTTGTCCGATTGGCCCTTTCGGGTCCATCACAATGACCTGCTCCCCACAGCCCGCCAGCAGCAGCAGCATCGTCACGATCAACAGCGGGAAAACAGTCCGAAGCGCCTTTTTCGGATTTGGCATGGTGTACCTCCTGTTCGTTGTTCAACAACCTTAGGTATGAGAATCGCAAACATGCCCCTGTGATTTTGATCACATGTGATTTAGTTCACTTTCTCCTATACAGATAACATACCAAAATTCCGCCGTTTGTGAATAGGGTTAACAAATAAGTCATGCATTCGCCATCTTCCCGTAAAACAAATGTCACCGATTCGACATTGACCAATCGCAAAAGGTATGAAAAAACAGCAAAAAGCTTCCGCCGAACCTCAGTTCAGCAGGAAGCTTTCTTCTTGGGCATCCAGGTTATTCCTCGACTGACGCTGCGCGGGAATTGACCAGATGAATAGCTGTACGAATCACGTAAACGAACACGCTGCCGACCATAAAGCCGATCCCGATCATCAACGACGGATTTTTGTCGCTGAAATGATGCAGATTGAGCAGGCTGAGCAGCAAACCGAATCCAAGGAACACCCATGCCGCAGCCGTCATCATCGTGACCAGACGACCTACATCACGTCTGATTTCATTCCTATTGTTAGCCGAGATTGTTTTTGTCGTCATGCTAATCACTCCAATCATGCTGAAAGTGCTTTCTTATCTATAGTATATCATAAAACCATCCGTTTTGTTCAAACTTTTTTCACATTATAGCCATAGTTCGGACAAAATCATTGAAATTCTTCATCCTTTCCTTATAGGATGCCCGGAAAAATCATGAAACTTTTTTGGAAACTACAGCAGCGGCAGCCAAGGACGAGAACATCATGTCCTGGACTACCGCCGCGTGCGCGCTCTATATCGAGTTGTACACCTCTTCTGTAGATAAGTGGTTCTGGTGCTTGCTCAAGTTTACTTGGCGTAATATGGAAGGGCGCCATTCCGGAAGCATGGAACGACGCCCGCCTTATCCATTTTCAGTTCGTTGAATAGCTGGAGTTGCGCAAACCTTCCATCAAAATCAGAAGCGCTAACGCCTGGCCGTAAGTCATCGGAGAGATCGGAATGTCTTTGTAAAATTGCTCGTCAGGACCAACAGGCGTCCCGTAGGAAACCTCCTGCACCACACCGCTTGCATCAATCCGCTCCAAAACCGCCTGCAGCGCTTTTTCTCCGATAAGCCTATACCCTATAGGCAAGTAGCCCTTGCGCACCGCCTTCAATATGCCATAGCCGAAAGCGGCCGTGCACGACGTTTCTTCGTAAGAGAGCGGATCGTCCAAGACAGTCCTCCACATGCCATTCTCCGCTTGAAGCATGGCCAGCGCTGCGACCTGACTGCGCATCGTATCGAGCAAATACTGCTTGATCCCGTCCTCCAGCCCCACCATATCCAGAAAATCTACGATTCCGCAGGTATACCAGCCGTTGCCCCGCCCCCAGCGGACTGCCCCGTAGTTATGCCTTCCGTTGAAATCCCATCCGTGAAAGAACAATCCGGAGGAGCGATCATACAGATATTTAATATGAATAAGAAATTGCTTCTTCGCTTCCTCAACATATTCGGGATGCTGAAAAAATACCCCCGCCTTCGCCAGGAAGAGAACGGTCATAAATAAAGTATCAATCAAAATTTGTCCTTCATTCGGGTCGCCTGTAATCATATGCTGGAAAGCCTGATCTCCTGTCCTGATCAATCCGAGCTCACCGTCCATGATCCAATGGCTCCATTCCTCGCATACCTTCATGTAAGCCTCGTCACCCGTCAACTCGCACAGGGCTATCAGCGTCAGCAGTGGAGAGCAGGTATTGACGTTTTTTTCCGGCAGTCCTTCCCGAATGCGAGCGTCAAACCAATCCCGCAGAAACTGAAGCGTAGCCGCATCCTTCGTCTCCTCGTAATACTGATACATGCCGTACAGACCGACGCCTTGAGGCCACTCCCATAGATGAATATCAATAAGCCCAATCGGATAAATTTCGTCCATGCCTTCATTTTTCATCGATTTCATCGCATTGGATACACTACTGATCGCACTTAGCATTGTCTCCCGTCTCACTTGCAAGCAGCCACCCTTCCTTGTCGTACCAAACGGCCGTTTACTCCGCAGTCCTTGATTTGTACAGTCTCTCCGTTCACGATAACGGGCTCCTGCCAGCCAAAGCTAATGTCGCCGAAGGCGTAATCGACCGCTCTCACCTGCAGAGATTCCGTCTTCACCTCCAGCGGCATCCTCAGCACGTTGTCGATAAACTGCTCGAAGGTTCCGCATTCCTTGCGATCGGCTGCTCGGACCAGCCAAATATTGCGCCGTCCCATCGAAACCAGCTCGCGCCCCCGGTTTATGCCTGTCGGCGTAAGGGCGAGTCCGTTCGCCGCATAAATGGCCGTATAAGCGCCGTCCCTTTCGCCGAAAAACCAGGAGCCCCGGCTTACAACGCGATCGAACGCATAGGTCGGAAAGTAAGCATGCGTATAACCGGCGTCGTGATTCGGGTCAATATCAAACAGCAGGAGGCCCAGTCCCTTGTATTGCCCGACCTTCGGCAAGCAGCCGTTTCCTGCCCAGAAGCAAGGCCGTCCTGCACCGTGAGCGTAAATCTCCCCGGGGTGATTCACCCACACCTGGGCTTCGGGAGAAAAGGCCAGATGCAGCACATGCTCCTGGTACCCCTTCAAACCCGGCCGGAAGTCAGAGATGCTCGACATGACGAAGGAGTTGGTCCGATAATGAATGAGCTTGGCATAGCCGTCTTTGCCTTGCTCCAGCGAAAACTCCAGCTCCTCCCCGGAATTCAGCTCCAGCAGCTCCGCCAAATTCTCAGGAGGCGTATATTCCGACAAGTACAGCGACACATTAAAGCTGGCGCTGTTCACATTGCCCGCCCCATAACCGACCCAGATCAGCGAGGTCGTCCCAGCCGCATGATTGCCGATCAGCTCTTTCTCATAGCTGCGTCCAAACGTCGAGGTCAAGTATCCGCCATGCGCCTCGGCGGCCATGTACGCATACAGGAGATCCATCGCCTGTCTGGCCTGCTCCCGCAATGCCGGCAGCTCGGCCAGATCATACAGCTGAATCAGCCCCAGGAAATCAATCGGGATATAAGCGCTGGAGTTCCATTCGGCCAACCCTTCAGCGAAGAAGCGTTCAAACCAGCCCATCAATTGCTGCTCGGCCTTAGCCTGCCTCTGCGCTCCGGTTTCGCCGCTGTTGCCGAATTTCTCCTCAGGGAACAGCTGGCCCGCTAACAGCTGGCAGCTGTGGAACAGCAACGCATGATTTTCGCTGAAAAACCACATCACATCGTCGCCCGGCTCATCGATCCAATACCGGAAGCCGAGGACCGTTTCCTGAATCTGCGCCCAGAAGTCTTCCTCAAACAGACCGCTATCGCGATAATCCCGCCAAAAACGGAACAAGGCAATCAAGTAAAAGTCGGCGCAGTCTCTTCTCTCCCTGATACCGATGAGCCCTGCCAAAATCATGTCTCGCGTCGTCGCGGGGTCGCCACCGGTTTTCAGCTTGGCAATGGCCGTATGAATATTCGGAATTCCCAGTGCCGCTACACATTCCAGCGCCACCCGCTTGCGCTCATCCACTGTCATGGCCTTGCTGTCGCCAGGCTGGAAGCGAGTATTGTACAGCTCCAGTCCGAACCGCTTGCGGATCGAGACCTTATCCACCTGTACCACCAGCTCGAAGTACTTATAGTCCACCCCATAATCGTCGGTGTGCCCCAGCACCAATCCTTGCTGTCCCTGTTCAAGCTCCAGCTTCATCGAATATTGACCATCGAAAAAGCTGCTATAGTTCACAACAAACCCGATGCTGCGATCAAAAGGCTCCTCGAACAGGATCTGCAGCTCTTCGTCCGTTACACTGTCCTTCGGAAAATAAGCCCGCTCCAGAGCTTGCTCCATGCCTGATACCGTCTCGGCAGCTTCGGAGTCCGACAGGGGCAGCCGAATGGCTATCGCTGCGTGACCTGTGTATTCCAGCGTAAAGTGATAAAGCGTATCGCGCTCGGCCAGATCCTCGTGACAGACGAAAAACTCATTGACCCCCTCCCGCAGTTCAACATCCACCTGTGTCTGTTGTTCAATATTTCTGGTAAACGGCGTGAAATCACATACGAGGCGACCATTCACCCATAACGCTGCCCCGCCGCAGGTCTTCAAGTTAAACACAGCTTTATGCGCGGCCGGACTGACAATAGCCGTGTAAGCATATCTCAGCATATGGGTAGGCACATAATAAAATCCAGATTCTTCCACGCGGGAGTTCCCCCATGGGAAATAGACATCCCAGCCCACTTCTGAATCCCCTAACGATACCCGGTCTCCTGGAGCCGGAGGAGCAGTGAATGGAAGTTGGGGAACGGCAGAGCGGCGCTCCTGCACAAATTCCTTGCGACACGGATTTTCATGAATGGAGAAGCCCTTGATCAGCCAATCATTGATGTCTCCTTCCATTGTCATCGGCTCAAAGCGCACATTCCGGGTTAAAATCCCGCTAAGCAGCCAGCGGTTTATAACACGATGCTGCAGATGCAGGGGAGAATAGGTTAAATAGCTGTTTGTCATCTTGTCGTCATCCTTTCATGCCTGATGTGGCAA
This sequence comes from Paenibacillus sp. sg306046, assembly GCF_059821225.1. Classification (NCBI taxonomy): domain Bacteria; kingdom Bacillati; phylum Bacillota; class Bacilli; order Caryophanales; family Paenibacillaceae; genus Paenibacillus; species Paenibacillus sp. sg306046. The sequence continues at coordinate 46,884 of NZ_JCAMRT010000015.1, read as the reverse complement.
TCCCTTGTATAAATTGGCGCTGGAAGATCAGGAATACCACCAATACTGGTATCATCGTAATCGTGGACATGGCCAGCAAGCTTCCCCAATCTACATTGTACTCCCCGATAAAATTGGATAGCGCCAGCTGAATTGTGTATTTGGAAGGATCGCTAATCACGATAAGCGGCCACAGGAAATCGTCCCAGCGCCACATGAACGAGAAAATCGCGAGAACAGAGATGATGGGCTTCGCAATGGGCAGGATGATCCGCCAAAAAATTTTCCATTCGCCCGCTCCGTCCATTCGCGCCGCTTCCAGCAGCTCGTCCGGCACAGACAGCAAGTACTGGCGCACCAGAAACACGCCGGTCGGCGTAGCCGCTGGAGGAATAATGATGCCAAGCAGGTTGTTGTACAGCCCCAGCGTAGAGATCACTTTAAAGATCGGAATCATGATTACTTCTAGCGGAATCATTAACGTGGAGATGAAGCCGACCAGTAGAATCGTATCGCCCTTAAAGCGATATTTCGCCAAGGCAAATCCGGCCATCGTGTTGACCAGAAGCAGCAGTAAGGTGGACGTAACCGTAACTACGGTGCTGTTGAGGAAATACGTTCCAAAATGCCCTTTGTCGAACGCGGCGATGAAATGCTCAAGCGACCAGTTCGCAGGCAAGATGACAGGCGGCCAGCTGTACAGCTCCTCCTTCGTCTTAAAGGACGACAATACGGTCCACAGGACAGGGAAAATCCAGGTCAGGGCCAGCGCCATCAGGAGGACGTAGGTGCCCAGTTTCGCTTTTCTCATCAATTTTCCCCTCCTTTAGAAAGACGGAACTGCAGGGCCGAGAACAACCCGACAATGACAAACAGAAGGACAGACATGGCGCTGGCCATGCCAAGCTCTTGCTTGGCAAAACCGGTTTCATAAATATACTGTACGATATACGTGGTCTCCTTGCCGGGACCGCCGCCAGTCAGAGCATACATAAGCGGGTACGCCTTGAAGGCGTCGATGAGCGCCACCATCAGGACAAGAACGCTCGTCGGCTTGAGCATCGGAAGCGTAATATCCCAGAATGTCCTCCAGCGGGACGCGCCGTCCAGATTGGATGCCTCGTACAGATCGACGGAAATCGATTGCAGTCCGGCGATAAAAATAACCATGAAAAAACCGACTCTGGACCATAAGGTTGCAATGACGACAGACAGATTGGCATAGAACGGATCGGTCAGCCAACCTATCGGCTCAAGCCCTGCCGCGGTCAGCATATAATTCAAAATGCCGAACGAATCTCCGAAGATCCACTTCCACGTCAAGCCGACAATAATGTACGAGATCATCGTCGGCCAATAGATGCTTGCCCGGAACAGTCCCTTCATCCTCACATCACGGATCAACAGCAAAGCGATGCCGAGAGCCGCAACGTAAATGCCAGGTACAACAACGGCTGCATAAAGTCCCGTGCGGCCAAGCGAGGCCCAAAATTCGCTGTTGCCAAGCACCTCGGCGTAATTGGCAAAGCCGAGAAATTTCATTTCATTCAGACCATCGTAGTCGTGAAAGGAATAGATGAACCCGACGATGGCGGGAATCACAATAAACGTTGAAAAAATGACGAAGTTGGGCAATATAAACAAATACGGCGCGAGCATCCGCGCCCACTTTTCCTTCTTCCATGAGGACTGCGGCTTGCTCCCTTGATTGACCCCTGCTTGAGACACCGTTTCCTCTCCTTCCATAGAATATGACTTAACCCAAGGCCTCGTTCGATGACGCTTTGCCGAACGCATAGTCCAGCTTGGGGCTATACTTGCATTCATAACGTGTTTACTGATGGGTCTTGCGATATGTCTGCGGAGAAACCCCCGCGTATTGCTTAAACATGCGGCTGAAGTGTATCGGACTGCTGAACCCAAGATACTCCGACATAATGCCGACGGGCTCGTCCGACAGCCGCAGCAGCTTCTTCGCCTCATCAATCCGTTTGCGCGTAATATAGTTGTTGATGGAGATGCCTGTAATCTCCTTGAAGCAGTGGCACATATAGTATTTGTTCAAATGCATGTAGCTTGACAGCTCTTCCAGAGTGACCGAGCTTTTGTAATGCCCGTTCAGATACATCAATATCCGTCGGACATTCGTCTCCTTTTGCGATTGAGCCGGAGAGGTCAGCAGCGAATAGACATCCTTGGATTTACGGTAAATTTTAAGCAGAAGTTGAACCATCAGGCTTTGTATCATAAATTCGTGTCCAATCGCCTCCTTCTCTCTCTCTCGAAACATCGTGAGAAAGTGGCTGTCCAACTCCTCCTTGCTTTTCTCATCCCACCGCAGCAGCAAGCCGTTCGGATTAGCGAACAAATCGAGCAGCTTCGCCTGCAAATCTTCTCCAGCCAATTCCTGAATGTAGTCAGCCGTAAAGTTGATATAACTCCTAATATACGGGAAGTCCTTCGAAGGATTTGGACGGTGCAGCACATCTCCGCTAAACAGCAACATATCGCCAGGCTGAAGCTGATAAACTTCATTGCCGATAATGAGATGGGCGTTGCCCTGAAGAAAAAAATAAATCTCAAACCCATCATGTGTGTGAAGCGGCCAACTGTTCTGCCATTCTGAAACCTGATGTCGAATGTATATGCGCTCCAGCTTCAATGCCTTGTTAGTGGGAAAATGGGCATTATAAGCCATAGTTGGCTCCCTCCCGTTCGCATGATCTTGTCTTGCGGTTGATGTCATTTTTGAAAACGCTTTAGTTAAATTCTATCATAGTTGCTTCTTTTGATAAGTATGAAAATTGTTTAACATTTAACATATATTGCTGTAGAAAAGCCGGAGTTCCGCCTGCTACTATTCCCTCATTTCCTAACCTAATCCCGCTTAGCATGGCCTCTGCTAAACTGCTTATTCAGACGCTTTACGGGGTCCGCATCCTGACATGAGGAAAAAGAGCCGCCTCTGGGGCGACTCTTAGCTTCTTTACGAACTATGATTATTTACCTTGCTCGCTGATGGCTTTGTCGATGAGCTTGGCCGTTTTATCCAAAGCGTCTTTGGCCGTTACCTTGCCGGATATCGCCTCGACGATATTATTTTTCAAGTCGGTGGAGAATTTCGGCACGATTTCCTGTCTGGACCAGTCATTGGCCGCGAGCGGAGACGTGTTGGCCAATTCGTTGGCGAATACTTCGAACATTTCTTTGCCGAACGCGTAATTCAGCTTCGCGCTATCCTTGCGAGGGCTGATAAATAACGATTCCTGATTGAATTTACCATTTACTTCTTTGGAGGATAAGTATTTGATAAATTCCGCAGTTTCCTTTTCTACGCCCGAGCCTTTGAAGGCCATGACATATTTGCCGCCCGGCACAGACGAACGGATCTTCTGCTTCGGCATATAAGTAACGCCCCACTCGAAGTTGGAAATGTCCTTGTAGTTGCTAAGCATCCAGTTGCCTGACATATGGACGGCTACCGTACCGGAGCGGAATAGATTGTTCGGATTCTCCGAGCCTAACCATACGGATTGCGGAATAATGCCGTCTTTATGAAGCTTGACGAAATAATCCAGAGCCTGAATGCCTTCTGTACTGTTGACGGCTGCTTTCTTCCCGTCTGCGCTGATCATGCTGCCTCCAAATTGATAGAGCAGGGTGCTCCATCTGTGCGGCGAAACATCCCACACCATGCCGTATTTGGCGCCGCCTTTTTCCATGACCTGCTTGACAGAGGATACAAATTCATCCCATGTCCATACGTTGTCGGGGGAAGAGGGTACCTGTACGCCCGCTTTCTGGAACAACGTCTTGTTGTAAATGATCCCGTTCGCCGTAACGTCCATCGGGGCCGCGATAATTTTATTATCAACCAAATAATAAGGCTTAATCGAGTCCATAAATTGAGAGGTAAAACTGTCCGTATTGCCTACATAAGGAGTTAAATCAAGCGCCTGATTCGCGAAGGCTCCCGTATCCGTCATTCGCGCCAGCGCCGGCGGTTTGCCGCCAGCAATCATCGTTTTCAGCTTCGTCTGTAAATCTTTGTAGGCGACTTCAATCAAATTGATCTTCACATGAGGATTTTCCTTTTGATAGTCCGCGATGATTCCTTTCATTACATTGCCTTCGATCCCGTCCGTAAACCACACATAGTCGAGAGCAACCTCTTTCGGCGCTGCCGCTTGCTGGCCTCCCGATTTCGGTTCCCCGGCACTGCCTTTGGAGCATGCGCCTAGACTTACAGTCAAGGCGGACGCAAGCAGCAGCAGCATCGTAGACTTTATGTTTCTGTTCATTTGAACACTCCCCTTTTTATATTGTCAGCGCTTTCAAACGAATCATAACATAGATTCTCTCTGCCGTTATATCGATTATTGCTGGTATTTTAACGTTTTTTGCTGTTTCTCAAGCCTCCATGGCCCAATAGCCCCACATCATGGGGCCGTGCGTCCATCCTGAGCAGAGGTATTATAGACCCAAAGGCCATCCTTTGCAGAATGACCTTCTAGCCGTACGTGGATGTTGGTTCTGCTTGCTCTCCTACCTTAAACCGGCGGGTTCATCCGCCATCACGAACTCCAGCTCATCCCATCCCTTCAGCCTCACTCCTTCCGGCAGCAGCCCTTCGATGCTCGCGCGCAGCGCAGCTGACGTATGCAGCTCCTCGCTGAAAATCGCCACGATGCCCCGGTCCTCGCGCGAGCGGACCAGCCGGCCCATCCCCTGCTTCAGCCGCAGCAGCATGTACGGCAAATCGACCTCCTCGTACGGACGCGCCGCCGCCTGCCGCCGGGCCTCAAACACCGGGTCCTGCGGAGGAAAGGGCAGCGACCAGACGATCACATTGGAAAGAGATGGCCCCGGCACGTCCAGCCCCTCCCATAAGCTGGAGGCGCACAGCACACTGCATTCCTCCTGCTGGAAGGCTGCGATCAGCGAGCTGATTTCACGGTCGCCTTCGAATAAAAAACACAGATGCGCGCATTCGGCGTAATGGACGATCTCATGCTTGAACCGCTGCAGCTCATCCTTGCCCGGGAATAGCAGCAAAGCTCGGCCTCCTGTCCGGGCCAGCAGCGAAATCGCTGTTTTCATTTTCTCGGAGAAAGCAGCCCGGTACGCCCAGGTCGGCGCAGCGACCTCCAGCTGTCCCGCATAGTCATAAGGCGAATCGACGGAAAACGATAAATAATCACTGGTGCCAAGGCTGTCCGCGATGTAATCAAAGGAGCCCGCCACCGACAGTGTCGCGGAGGAAAATATAATCGGCATCGACTGGCCGAATACCCGCTCGCGCAGCACCTCTTTCACAAGGCGCGGCATCATGACCAGCGTCAGCCCGTTCACGCTGTCCGTCGCCCAGCAGATCAGCCCGTCCGTCTGGCTAAACAAGCCAAGCGCCTTCTGCATCATTTCCAGATGCTCCTCGACGATGCGCAGCTGGTAATCATTCAGCGTAAACAGCTCGCTTTCGAATACAAGCTCATCTTCGATGCTGGTCAGCAGCGCCTGAAATTTGCTCACCTCATCCAGCAGTTGCCCGTTAACGGCAATTCCTTTGCGGTCTGAGCCTGGAATCGGGCTGGACTGACGTTCGATCACATCAAACATCGCCTCGCTCTGGGCAATCGCGTCCTCGATCAGCAGCGCAAACGACTCCCTTACCTCACCCTTGAGCAGCCGGGTAATCAGGTCCTCGAAGACGACATGCTTGAGCTTGTAGGTCAGCGCCTTCTGCGCCGCCGATTCGAGCAGATGCCCCTCATCAAACACAACAGCGCTATGCTCCGGCAGCAGCGGGAGCTGGCCTTCGCGCTTCCGGCCCTCATACGTCCACACATGCTCCATATAGAAGTCGTGCGAGCATACAATCAGGTCGGCCGAGCGCCGATAATGATCACGCGACAACGTCTGCCCGCAGCGATGCCGCTGGTCGCATACAAAGCAGTCCTGGAATGCATCCCAGCTGATCCGGCTCCACTGCTCATCGTTCAGATGGGGGTAATCCTTGCGGTCGCCGTAAGCATGAAACGACTGCAGCGCCTCGCGCATATGCACGAAGTCCGGCAAGCTTTCGTACAAGTCGCGGTACAGCGGCGCTTCCTGGTAACCAAGCCTTGCCTCGTCAAGCTTGTTCAGACAGGTATATTGATCAGGCGACTTTGCCAGTCGCGCGTCTATGTCCAGATTCAGATGCCGGGACAGCTTGGCGATATCGCCCTCCGGCTTCACCAGCTGCTCAATCAGCGACTCGTCGGCACAGGCGATGATCACCGGCTTGCGGTGATAGCGGGCGTAACAGACAGCGTAAAGCAGATACACGAGCGTCTTGCCCGTCCCTACCCCCGCTTCCGCGAAAATAGTCCGCTTATCGGCAAAAGCGCGCTCCACCTGAAACGCCATATAAATTTGCTCATCGCGCACTTCAAAGCCCGCTTCGGGCAATGTATCGTAAAACACATCGGCAATCCACTCCCCGGCTTGTTGAACGAACGGCCTGGAATGATCGTAGGCGAAAGGATATCGGCTCACGGCGTATAGCCTCCAGTATTGAATTTGGATGAAGATTCGAATCTTGAATTATCGCATACTGTGACGGGAAAAGCAATGGGGTTGCTGGAGGCAAGGCAAGCGTCGGTGGGAAAAGGAAACGCAGGCAGAAGGCTTGCAGGTTAGCGGCGCTCCGGCGTGGCTTGCTTCTGAATCCATCCCTTCTCAGCAGCTCAACTGTTGTATAATCAGAATGAATGAATAATGGGAGGTTATGTGAATGGAAATGAACCATATTATTCTAAATGAAATGAACAAACAGTTAGCACGGATCGAAACCTGCTTAAACCGTTTGTCCGATGAGCAAGTATGGCACAAGTTTAAACCAAACATGAACAGCATCGGCAACTTATGCTTGCATTTGGCCGGAAACGAATATCAGCATGTTGTGAGCGGCATTGGCAAGGCTCCTTTTAATCGGGCAAGGTCAGAGGAATTTACTACAAGCAACGGGATAACCGGAGAGCAATTACTAGTACGGCTCAAAGACGTAAGACGACAGTCTTCAAGCATCCTTGAAGGTATAAAGGAAAGCGACCTCACAGCAACCATCACCATCCAGTATTCATTGGAGGATTGGAATACCATGCTTGTCCGTTCCGTCCACGACACGACGCCCAGCTATACGAGGATTTTAGGAGCCATGCTGATCCAAGTTTGCGAGCATTATAGCTATCATGCCGGACAAGTGGTCGTTCTGACCAAATTACTCATCGACAATGATGACTCCATAACGGGAACCTTTCATTAAAAAAACGCCCCCTTACCCAGCTGCACGCGGGTTAAGGGGGACGTAGTGCGTTGTGGCATTGGCAAGAACAACGAACGATCACGCTCTACGGCGTATGAGCTTGCGAATCCGGACTTTGCCTCCCAACCAAACTGATCAGGACCAAATTCGACAGCTTGCTAACGCCCCGCTACAACGTTTATCCAGCACGCCATCCTGTTCGGAGCTGATTTTTAGGCGTCAGCCCTCAAGCAGCAGCGTTTCCGGGTCTTCCAGCAGCTCTTTCACCTTGACCAGGAAGCTGACCGCCTCGCTGCCATCGACGATCCGGTGATCGTATGAAAGCGCGATATACATCATCGGGCGGTTTTCCATCCGCTCCGCATCAATAGCGATCGGCCGCAGCTGGATTTTGTGCATCCCGAGAATGCCGACCTGCGGCGCATTCAGGATCGGCGTGGACAGCAGCGAGCCGAAGACGCCGCCATTTGTGATGGTGAAGGTGCCGCCCTGCAGCTCGGAAATATCAAGCGAGTTGGTACGCGCTTTACCGGCCAGCTCGACAATTTTCTTCTCAATTTCGGCAAAGCCGAGATGATTCGCGTTGCGGACGACCGGCACGACCAGCCCTTCCTTCGCCGACACCGCAATACCGATATCGTAGTATTGCTTGACGATAATATCGTCGCCTTCAATTTCGGCGTTCAGCAGCGGGAATTTTTTCAACGCGCCGACGACGGCCTTTGTGAAGAAGGACATAAATCCAAGTCCGACATCGTTTTTCTCTTGAAACGATTGCTTGCGGCGCTTGCGAATGTCCAGAATGGCCGTCATGTCCACTTCGTTAAAGGTCGTCAGCATCGCCGCCGTGCGCTGCGCCTCGACCAGCCGCTTCGCGATTGTCAGGCGGCGGCGGGACATGCGCTTGCGCTCCGCCGGCTTGCCCGGCTGCGCGGAGCTTGTCTGAGCCGCGGCAGCTGGCTGGCGGCTCGCTGTAACCGCCGGCTGGGCTGCGCCTGCAGCCGGTGCGGCCGGCGCAGCGCTTTGCGGCGCTGCGGCGGATTGACCGCCGGCAGCCGCGCTGCGCACATCGGCCTCGTACACGCGGCCGATCGGATCGCTGGCGGACAGCTGGCCGACGTCCAGCCCTTTCTCGCGGGCGAGCCTGCGGGCTCCCGGCGAAGCAGGACGCTGGCCGACGCCGTCAGTCGGCCCGGCTGCCGGAGCCGAAGCAGTGCCTGCACCGCCGGCGGCAGGCGCCGAGCCCGCTGCGCTTGCGAACGCTGCGGCAGCTCCAGCCGAAGCTGCCTGCTGCTCATTTGCGCCAGCGCTGCTCCCGGCTACAGCGTCTGCCTGCTGCCCATTTGCACCAGCGCTGCTCCTGGCTACAGCAGCAGCCTGCGCATTTGCGCTTGCGCCGACCCCGCCGCCTGCATGAATTGTGCCGATCACTTCCCCGACCTGCACGGTGTCGCCTTCCTGCTTCAAACGTTTATCCAGCACGCCATCCTGTTCGGCGCTGATTTCCATATTCACTTTATCTGTCTCCAGCTCCAGCAGCAGATCGCCCTGGCGAACAGACTGGCCTTCTTGTACAAGCCATCTGGAGATCGTTCCTTCGGTAATGGATTCGCCCATTTCCGGTACTTTGATTTCGCTCACTTGTGTTACCTCCCGATGGTTGTGATGACTTGCTGGCTTTGGCTAAGCGCCACCGACAAAATGCGCTGCTGCTCGTAGCTGTGAACATTTTGATAGCCGCTTGCGGTGCTGGAGCGCTCCGGACGGCCAACGTAGTCGATCTTACTGACAGTCACAGGCGCGATCGCCCGGATGCGCGGCTCCATGTAGCTCCACGCCCCCATGTTTCGCGGCTCCTCCTGTACCCAGAGCAGCTCCGTTACATTCGGATAGCGGGCCAAAATCGCGCGGATTTCGTCAGCCGGGAACGGGTAAAGCTGCTCCGTACGAATCATATGCAGCCAATCCCAGCTTTTCTCGTGTTCCTTGTCCAGCGCTTCCTCCAGATCAATGGCTATTTTGCCTGTGCACAAAATAATACGCTCCACGCGCTCCGGGCGGTCTCCCCGATTCCGCTGCTCCAATACCGGACGGAAGGAGCCCTCGCTCAGCTCGATCCCCTCCGACGCGACGCGCGGATTGCGGATCAGGCTCTTGGGCGCCATCAGCACAAGCGGACGGGCGCGTTCGCTCTCCGATAGAGCAGCCTGACGGCGCAGCAGGTGGAAATATTGCGCGGCGCTGGTCAAGTTCGCCACCGTCCAGTTGTCCTCGCCCGACAGCTGCAAAAACCGCTCCAGCCGGGCGCTGGAGTGCTCCGGACCTTGACCCTCATACCCGTGCGGCAGCAGCATGACGAGGCTGGACGCCTGCGACCACTTCGAGCGGCCGGCCGTAATAAACTGGTCGATGATAACCTGCGCCGCATTCGTGAAGTCGCCGTATTGCGCTTCCCAGATGACAAGCGTTTCCGGCGCGTATACATTATAGCCGTATTCAAAACCAAGCACAGACGCCTCGGACAACGGGCTGTTGTAAATGGCAAACGACGCCTTCGCTTGCGGAAGCTGGTGCAGCGGGCTGTACACCCCGCCGTTTTCAACATCATGCAGCACCAGATTGCGGTGAGCAAATGTCGCCCGCTCCACGTCCTGCCCGCTGATCCGGATCGGCTTCCCGTCCGCCAGGATGGAGGCGAAGGCGAGCGTTTCCGCATGGCCCCAGTCTACCTTCTCGCCTTCATTTAATGCATTCGCCCGGCGCTCCAGTATTTTTTTCAGCTTCGGATACATATGGAACGACTCCGGCCAGCTCAGCAGCCCTGCGTTGATCTCGCGCAGCTTATCCAGCGATACGCCGGTGCGGAGACGCTGTACTTCCCCGTTCAAGGCCTGGCTCGCCTGCGGAGCCATCGTGTCCTGGCCGTCGCGCTGCTTGACCTCGTCGTAAGCTTCGCGCAGCTTATCCTGCACCTCCTGCTTGATGCCGTCCTTCTGCTCCGCGGTCAGCAGCCCTCGCGCGATCAGCTTTTCCGCATACAGCGTGCTGACCGTCGGATGGCTTCTGATTTTCCGGTAAATGAGCGGCTGCGTCGTCTCCGGATCATCCGATTCATTATGTCCGTAGCGGCGGTAGCCGATCAGGTCAATCAGGAAGTCCTTTTTGAACAAATGCCGGTACTCAATCGCCAGCCGCGCCGCGGCCACGCATGCTTCCGGATCATCCGCATTCACATGCACGATCGGAATTTCGTAGCCCTTCGCCAGGTCGCTGGCGTAATGCGTCGAGCGTGAGTCCTTGCTTTCCGTCGTAAAGCCAAGCCGGTTGTTGACGATAATGTGGATCGTGCCGCCGTTGCGGTAGCCGGTCAGCTGGTTGAAGTTCAAGGTCTCGGCGACGATTCCTTCGCCCGGGAAGGCGGCATCGCCATGCATCAGCACGGCGGCGGCGCGCGCCACATCCTGAACCGGATAACCCGGCTGCTGCCGGTCATCCTGGGCGGCGCGGGTGAAGCCTTCGACGACCGGATTCACAAACTCCAGATGGCTCGGGTTATTCGCCAGCGTCAGCCGCGTCTCGACCGTTTCACCCCATTTGACCGAGCGGTTTGCGCCGAGGTGGTATTTGACATCGCCCGTCCAGCCGTAATTGATGCCCATCGAGCCTTCCGACGGAATCAGATTGCGGTTCACCGAGTGATGGAATTCGGAGAAAATTTTGCTGTACGGCTTGCCGAGCACGTGAGCCAGCACGTTCAGACGGCCGCGATGAGCCATACCCATCAAAATATCCGTAGCGCCGTCATAAGCGAGCTCGCGGACAATTTCATCAACCAGCGGCACCAGCGCATCCGTGCCTTCGACAGAAAACCGCTTTTGTCCGACAAAGGTGCGGTGCAGAAAATCCTCGAACTGCTCCGCCTCCAGCAGCCGCTTCAGCAGCGCTTGCCGTTCTTCGGCATCCAGCCTGAGCTGGGGCAGCTTAAATTCGGCTTGCTCATTCAGCCACTTGCGCTCCTGTTCGTCATGCACGTGGCTGAACTCATAAGCGATCGACCCCGTGTAAGCCTTGCGCAGCAGCTGGACAGCGGCCCAGCCGTCGCTAACCTCAGGATGAGGGCCGTCCCAGACAAGCTCTGTCGGGAGCGAAGCAAGATCGGCAGGCGTAATCCCGTAATAGTCCGGCTCCAGCAGCCGCACATCAGCTTTCGCACTGATGCCAAGCGGGTCAATATTGGCCGCCAGATGCCCATAGGTGCGGATGTTCCAGACCAGCTTGCCGGCGGCTACCGCTTTTTGCAGCAGCTCGCCGGACATTGCCGCAGGGGCGGCTGGACGCGCGGCCGCAGCGGCGCCGTCAGCCTCTACCCCTTGCCCGGCAAATTCGGCTTCCGAAGAATAAACGGGCGGCTCGCCCCATTGATCGAACAGCTCGCGGTAATCCGCGCCTACGGATTCCGGATGGGTCAAATACTTTTCGTATTGCTCTTGCAAGTAACCAAGATTAGGCCCATAGTACGCTGCCCACGGGTCCCAGGCTTGCGGATTGATTGATGACATGGCTGCTTTCCCTCCGTCTGGTTTATGTGATGAGGCATGGACGGATTTCATTGTAGATGAAATGGTAAATCCTAACCTTATTATAAGCTTCCCCTCCTTGATAACTTAAATAACCATTTTAGTTGAATTCGATCTATTTTCGAGATCATTTCACTATCGAATGATTCACTACGCCAGCAGTTCGCCTAAATGATGCCAGCCAGCAGCAAAAAAGCGAGGACACGGTGAGTTTTCCACCACGCCTCACTTGGCTTGTCTTATTGTTAATCCAATCCATTTACATAATAAAGCTTCGCTTCCATTCAATTTTTACATAAGCTTCGTTCCGGCGCCGCGCCAACGTTTCCGGCTTCAACCAAGCTTCGGTGCGGCAGGGCTTGGCTTTTGCGCCAACTCGGGCTTTATTTCTTAAACAGCTTCTCCGCATTGTCCAGCGCCAGCTTATGGCCGAGCGAGGAATAATCCAGCCAAGGATTGCCTTCTACAACATATACATGCTTGTTTTTGACGGCCTTCAGTCCGAGCCAGAGCGGGTTCGCTTCCAGCTGCTTGAACACCTTCTCCGCTTCCCCGTCCTTGTTCACGACGACAAAGATCGCATCTGCATCAAAGTCAGGAAGCACTTCCTGCGAAATTACCTCATACGCCTTGTCGATTTTCTCCACGCCTTTGGCTGGCGTCAGCTTCAGATCGTCGAACATGATCGGACCCATCGGACGCTTCATCCCCATGACCCGCAGCTCCTTGGCCGTCACGCGAATGGCCATGACCTTGGCATCTGCGCCAAGCTGGTCGGTGATCTGCTTTTTCACACGCTCAGCCTGCGCTTCGTAATCCTTGATGAACGTCTCGGCTTGGGCATCCTTGTTCAGCAGCTTCGCGACCTTCTTCAACGTGTCCCGCCATGTCCCGTCATCCAGATTGAACACTTCGGTTTTGGCGATTTTCTCGTATTTCGCTTTATCGGTTCCGGCATATTTTTCATCAACATAAACGGTATCCGGCTTCAGCGCCAGCACAGCCTCCATGTCAGGATCGGTGACGACGCCGAGCTTCTGCACGCCGTCCAGACGGTCCTTCACATGCGGGAGGAAGTCCTTCACATCGCCGCCGATGACGGAGCCGACCGGCTTGACGCCGAGCGCCAGCAGGTGGTTTGTCAGATGGATCGACATCGACGCGATCCGCGGGTCTTTGGCCGCAGGCTTGTCAGCCGCAGCGGCAGGAGCCGGCTGGGCCGGCGCGCTCGGAGCGGCAGGCTGTGAGCCGCAGCCAATAGCGGCCAAGGACAAGCAAGCCACGGTGCATAAGGTCATCCAGGTTTTTTTCATGAAGTTCGGTAGCTCCTCTGTTTTGTATATAGTTGGATCGGTATGCCCGGCACGACACGAAGCTAAACCGAGCTAAGCCAAGTGAGGCTCCGTTCCGTCAGGTTTTCGTTCTTGCCAGCAAATACAGAAAATACGGTGCGCCCACCGCGGCAACGATGACGCCTGCGGGGATCGCGTTAGGCTGAAACCAGGCGCGGCCGATCGTGTCGGATATGACGAGAAGGACGACGCCGATCAATGCGGCGACCGGCATAAAATGCCGATGCAGCGGCCCGACAAGCCGACGCGCCAGATGCGGCGCCACTAGTCCAATGAAGCCGATTCCGCCGGCCATCGAGACGCTCGCGCTGGATAGCGCCACGGCCACGGCAAGCAGCCGCAGCCGTTCGCTGCGTACAGCTGCGCCGACGCCGACCGCTGTCTCGTCGCCTAACGTGAAGGCGTCCAGGCTGCGGGAGCGGCTCAAGGCGTACGGAACAAGCAGCGTAATCCACGGGAGCAGCGCCACGACATGCTCCCAGCTCCTGCCCCATACGCTGCCGACCAGCCAACGGGCTGTGAAGGCGTAGGTCGTGTCGTCCAGCTTCAGCGACAAATACAAGGTAACCGCGCCGAAGCCTGCCGCAACCGCAATGCCGACCAAAATAAGCCGAATCGGCTGCAGGCCGCGGTAACGGTCGTAGGCAAGCAACACAATCAGGCAAGCCGTCAGCACGCCGCCCGCAAACGTAAACAGCGGAATAAGCAGAGACAAGCTGCCCTTCATCGTGTGGAAAAATGAAACAAACACAATCAGGCCAAACGAAGACCCCGCATGCAGCCCCATAATGCCGGGGTCAGCCAGCGCATTGCGGGACAAGCCCTGCAAAATTGCCCCCGACAGTCCGAGACCGATGCCTGCCAGCACGGTCACGCAAATACGCGGCAGCCGGTAATCAAACAGCACAAGCTGCTCATCGGGCGTTCCATGACCGAGCAGCGTCTGCAGCACGGACCAGGGTGCGATGCGAATCGTGCCGGTATTCAGGCTGTAGATGATAACCGCTGCGGCCAATACGGCCAGCGCCAGTCCAACGACGACTGCCTTGGAAGCTCTCCCCGAAGCTGTGGCCTTCACGACAGCTGCCTCCCTTCCTTGCGCGCCAGATAGAGGAAAAATGGAACGCCGACCAGCGCAACCATCACCCCGATCGCCAGCTCGCGAGGCGGGTTGATCGTGCGGGCTGCCAAATCAGCGAGCACAAGCAGCAGCGCGCCAAGCAGCGCCGACAGCGGAATGATGTGCCGGTAATCGACGCCAACCAGCCTGCGGGCGATATGCGGAACGACCAGTCCGACAAAGCCGATGCCGCCGACCGCCGATACGGACGCACCGGCCAGCACAACCGACAGAATCATCCCGGCGGTGCGTACTTTTCGGGTTCGAATGCCGAGATTAACGGCCGTCTCGTCGCCCAGCGCAATCAGCGTAACCGGCCGTCCCAGCGCGATTGCTGCGGCAATTGCGATGCCGATGACCGGAGCCAGCAGCTCCAGATGCAGCCACTTCACGCCGGCCACGCCTCCCGCATACCAGAACGCCAAATCCTGGCTCAAGCCGTAATAAATCGCAATTCCGGTGCTGAAGGCATGCAGCATCGCCGCGACCACCGCGCCGGCCAGCGTCAGCCGCAACGGCGTCAGTCCGCCCGGCGACAGCGAGCCAAGCATGAAGATCAGCAGTGTGCTGAGCACGGCGCCGCCAAACGACAGCGCCATCAAGGCCGCATAGGGCAAATTCGGCATAAAGGCAAAGCTCAGCGCAACTACCAGCGTCGCTCCGGCGTTTACCCCCAAAATACCGCTGTCCGCCAGCGGATTGCGGGTGACTCCCTGCATCAGCGCCCCGGCGACGGCAAAGCCCGCGCCGATGACGGCTGCGCCGAGCACACGCGGCAGCCGAAACTCATGAATGATCTGATGTGTCGTCAGCGCGGGGTCATAACGCATTACCGCCGACCAGACCGTCGCAAGCGTAAGCTCCTTCGCCCCATAGGAGACAGCAACAAACATCGCCGCCAGCAATGCGCCGAGCGCAAGCGGCATCGTCCAGCGGTACGGCAGGCCCTTCCATCGACCGAACGATTTCCAATAAGCAGCTATTCTGTCGATAATGGGCGAACCCCTCCATGTTAACATTGATAATCATTATCAATGGTTATTATAAAAAAACAGCCGTCCACCGTCCATGTCCTAATTATTACAATTTTACATGGACGATTTTTAATCGTTCCTCACAGCAGGGACGACATTCGCTGCTCTTACAGCTCAGAAAGCCAGGCTGCGGCTTTCTGCAGCTGCATATTGACGGACAATGGGGCGTACGTCATCCAGAGGTCGAATTGACGGGTAACCAGAAACCGGCCGGCGTGAATCGCGGGATGCGACTGCCAGGCCGCCGTGTTCAGCCGCTCATGGATGCGCTCCAAATCCTGCGCGCTATGCGCAACAAACAGCAGCGCATCACACGCCTGCTGCGGCAATGCTTCCGGCTCCAGCGCCACCCAGGTCACACTTGTGCCTGCCGCCTGTCCGGCCATCGCAGCCGCCACTTGCTCAGGCGGCCGCAGCTGCAAGGAGCGGTAAAATACATGACCGATATTGCGATCCGCATACAGCCTGAACTCTCCGCGTCTCACCATACATAATCCCACCGTCAGACTGCCGACCCGCGCATGCAGCCGCTTGCGGGCAAGCTCCGCCTGGCGCTCATAGGCGGCCAGCCATGACTCGGCTTGCCGTTCCCGGCCAAGGACAGCCGCCGTATAAGACAGATGGCCGAATACATCGAGCGTTTTCCACGGCACGGCAACGATTGGAGCAACGTCTCCGATGCTGGCTTGCGCCTTCACCAGCACGTTGTTTTTGCAGAGAATCAGATCGGGGGAAATATCCAGAAACGATTGCCGGCCGATTTCCCAAGGATCGGAAGCATGCTGCGGCAGCGACAGCGTCCGGGTCGCTACCGGCAGATGCGTACGGCTCTGGGCCGCTTCCGGAACAATGCCCAGCGTCAACAGATGGTCGGTACACGGATACGACAAGGAAATTACCTTGAGCTCCTGCTCCCGCCGGATATATACGGTAGGAGCGCAGCCGTTCTGCGCTTTAAAGCGGCGGCTGAAATAAAATTCATCCCGGTAGCCGACGCTGCGCGCAATGTCCCGGATATTCGGCTTGTATGCCGTAAGCAGCTGCTCCTTGGCCCGATTCATCCGCAGGTCGGTCAGAAACTCGATGGGCGTTTTGCCCATCTTTTGCTTGAAGCGCTGGGAAAAATAAGAAAGCTGCATCCCTGCCATGTCGGCCAGCCGGTCCATCTTAATCTCGACGGGATAATGCTCCAGCATGTGCGACAAAACGTTTTCCAGCCACTGCTCCGGCTGAACCGACAGTCCAGCCGCTGCGCCCTCGGCCTCCAGCGCCGTTTCCAGCAGCCGCAGCAGCCACTGCTGACGGCGCAGCCGATCGCTGGCCTTCCCCTGCGGGCTATCCGAGAGCAGCAGCAGCATAAGCCGCTGCATCGTGCGGAAGCCATGCTCCAGCAAGCCCTGAACCGGAAAGGACAGCTCCCGCTCATAGGTGCGGCGCTCTCTGGATGTCCCTCGCTCCGGCCCAATGACGCGAAACAGCTCAAATTGAACACGGCATACGTCCATCGTTTGCCCGAAGACTGCGGAGAGCTCCAGCTTGGTGTCCGGCGGCAGCAGCAGCAGCGTGCCCTGGGCGATTCGCGCAGGCGCTCCGTTCACCAGCAGCTCGCCCCGTCCTTTCATAAACAGCAGCAGCGTATGGTGCTCCAGCGCATGCGGCTCCCGCAGCCAGTGGCGGAAATCGGAAATCATCTCCGCCCCGACCAGCTCCAGCAGCGCCTGCCGCCAATATTCGTCCTGCTCCCGCACCTCTTCCATCCGGATCGCTCCCTCTTCCCCGTCCTTCGCGTTACGGGTTCTGTAGAGCTAGTGTACCACATCTTCCCGCTCGCGCATCACCTTGGCCAGCAGCCGGGGCTTGTCGGTAATGATCCCGGTCACGCCCAGCTCCAGCAGCCGACCCATCGGGACCGGATCATTGACCGTCCAGACGTAGATGTCCTTGTCATAGCGGCCGGCCAGCTTCAGCAGCTCGGGCTTAGCCAGCGGATGAGCGATACTGAGCGCATCGTAGTCGGGATTGGCCAGCAGCTTCTCCAGCTCTTCCGCTCCGCTGAGCTTGTCAACGATCAGCCCTGTGCGCAGCTTCGGATCAGCCTGCTTCACCGTATGCAGCAGCTTGCCGTCGAACGACGTAAACAGGCAGTCCCGCTCAAACTTGTGGCGCTTGACGATGTCCACCGATTTTTCGGCAAGCTGTACTTGATGACCGTTATTTTTCAGTTCAATATTCAGCTTCAGTTTTCCTTGAGCCGTGCGGAGCACCTGCTCCAGCGTCGGAACCCGCTCGTCGGCGAAACGCTGGCCAAACCAGCTGCCGGCACTTGCGCTCATCAGCTCAGCCGAAGTCACCTGCCACATCGGCTTATCAATGCCGGTCGTCCGTCCTGCCCGCTCGTCATGCATGACCATCACAACGCCGTCAGCCGTCTCCTGCACATCCAGCTCGGCGTACCCGGCGCCAGCCTGGATCGCAGAACGGAAGGCGCTGAGCGTATTTTCCGGCGCCGACTCCGAGTCTCCACGATGCGCGATAACCTGCTCTCGCGAAGACGAAGCGTCCGAGCCGGAGGTGACGGGCAAACCGGGAATCATAGCGGCATTGACGACAAGGAGACAAAGCAAGGCCCGGATAAAGGTTGGCATGTGGCGGTTCCTCCTGTGGCTTCTGAATGTAGCCTTAACGTACCACAAGTTCGTTAGGAAATGATCAGCCTCACGCCATCACTTTTCCCCCGCTCCAAACATTTTCCTAATACGCTCCGCCAGACCGCGCCTCAGCGCAGCGCCGTGACCTATCCTGCACACGAACGACGCTTACTGCCGAGCCGGAACTGGGCGGGAACTGGGCCGGAAGCGGGCGGAAAGCGGCGATTCGGCCCACACCCACATAAAATAAGCCGGAGCATCGGCTCCGGCCTATAGCGCGCGCCAGTAAAGGCGCAGCCTCAGTAATACGGGGAAATCAGCACGTACACGATGACGCCCGTGGCGCTTACGTACAGCCAGATCGGCATCGTCCAGCGGGCGATTTTGCGGTGGCGCGCCACCTTGCCGGACAGCCCGCTCGCCATCGTCATCAACGCCAGCGGAACGTTGATAATCGCCAGCAGGACGTGCGTGATCAGCACGAAGAAATATAAATACTTGAGCCAGACCGGACCGCCGAACTTGGTCGGCTCCGTCAGGAAATGATAGGTCACATACGAGACCAGAAACAACGCGGTCGAACCAAACGCCGCGAACACCCAGTTGCGGTGCACATTAATTTTTTTCCGCTTGATCGCCACCAGCGACAGCATCAGAAAGGTGAACGTAAAGCAATTGAAAATTGCGTTAAGCAGCGGGAAAATCGTCACATCGAAGCCGACATCCCCCTGGTACGCCGGTAAAAAAAACAAACAGGCGATAATCAAGACCAAAACAAGCGAAAACACCGAGATTAACCCGGTAAAATTACGCGATTGCTTCATAACACAGCCCCTTCTGGAAAGTAATCGGTCTTGCCTTGTCCCTTCAAGGATAGGGGGTTTTGCGGGCAAATTCAATCCGCTCCCCGCGCCGCTTTGTTACGGTTTCATGAATAGTGCGGCCGCGCAGTATGCCGATCACCGGCCGGTAATCTCGTGCTTGCCTTCAGGGCAGCTTGATCACTTTCGTATGGGAGCCAGGCTGCAGGATTTAGACATGGCCGCGCGCATCTCCCTCCGGCAGCAGCTCGCCCAGCTCGGACAGCCGCTGCACATACGCAAGCGCGCTTACTCCTTTGGCAGCCATCGCCGTCGGACTCGTCTTATAGCTAACGAAGGGAATACCGGCGCCTGAGGAGGCTTGACCGTCAATCCAGGAATCCCCGACGGATAGCCAGCTTTGCGGCGGCATATGCGGAAACTGCTCCAGCACATAACGGAATCCGGATGGGGACGGCTTGAGCGCCGTCATTTGCTCCCGGCCCGCGATCAGGTCGAAATACTCGGCCACCTGCGTCAGCTCCAAAGCCTTGACAGCAGCAGCCCGCGTATTGTTGGTCACCACGACCAGCACATATGAACTGTGCAGCGCCGCCAGCAGCTCCCGCGCTCCCGGCTCCAGACCCGCCCCCTCCATTCCGATCAGCTCATGCCGGGCCGCAATCGCCATGATCTCGTCCAGCATGTCCGCTGTCAGCCCGGCCGTTTTGGCCTGCTCGATCATCGTCGAAGCCGTATGCTCGTGCAGCGGAAACTCCGGCGGCAGCATGTTTTTCCCGGATAAGTACGTATACATCTGCCGGCGCATGGCAGCGAAATCAATCCTTGACTGCAGCAGCGTGTTGTCCATGTCGAAAATAATGCCCTGAATGGTCATGGCTGTTCCTTCTCCAGCACCTTCACGCTTCCATCCTGATAGCCGACGATAACGTTTCCGGCCATGCCGACAAATAGTCCGTTATCCACAACCCCGACAATCCGGTTGATCTGGTCATGGAGCTGCAGCGGATCGGCAATCGCTCCGAACTCGCAATCGGCGATCCGGTTTCCATTATCCGTTACATAGGGACCGTCCCCGGATGCCGTCTGCCGCTGCGTCACCTTGCAACCAAGCGCAGCCAATTGCTTGACGATCAGCTCATGCCCATAATCCACAATTTCCACCGGCAGCGGAAATGCACCCAATTGCCCTACCTGCTTGCTTTCATCCACGATAATGATCAGCCGCTTGCTGGCCGAAGCTACGATTTTCTCCCGCAGCAGCGCGCCGCCGCCGCCCTTGATCACATTCCACGCCGGGTCCACTTCATCGGCTCCGTCGATCGTCAGATCAATCTGCTCCAGCTCGGCAAAGGAAGCCATCGGAATCCCCAGCTCCCGTGCCAGCTTTTCCGACTGGCTGGAGGTCGCGACTGCGCTGATCCGTAATCCTTCCCGCACCCTGCGCCCGATGTGCTGAATCGCCCAATACGCGGTTGAGCCGGTTCCCAGCCCTACAATCATCCCATCCTTGATCTCTGAGACGGCTTTTTCGGCCGCTATGCGCTTGGCATCCATCCTGTAACCTCCGCACGCTGTGACTTGTTTTTATTTATTTTACCGGAACTAAACGGCAAAAAGCTATCCCCCGAATCAGCTCTGATCCGGAAGACAGCTTGATCCCGCAAGCGGGCTGCATATCGTGCTTGCCGACTCCATTGGCCTGCAGCGCGACTGCAAGCAGCCCCCGCCGCCTAATTGCCGTTGATTTCGTTTTCCGCCTTCTCGAAGCACAGATTCACAGTTCGGCCATTGGAGCGGGTACGGTGCAGTACCCCCGCTTTCACCGTGTAGGTATCGCCAGGCCGCAGAGCCACCGTCTCCCGAGTCTCGAAATCAATCAACAGCTCGCCTTCAAGCACTAGGAACAGCTCGTCGCAGCCGTCATGCTTATGCCAGTGAAACTCCCCGTCGATGACAGCTGCGCGCACCACATGATCATTAACCTCGCCTACTACAAAATTCTTGTAAGTAGTAATCCCCTCTGTCATTGCAAAAATGTTGATTTTGCCGTTCTCCCTGTCCATCAGCTCATCCCTCTCCCCAGTCGTATGTCTCCGCCTTTTGTATGCTATATCATACATTTCGAGCAGGCTTCACCCGTCTGAAGCTCGCAATCATGCCCCTCGCAAAGCTACACAGCCCGCCAGCCGTTACACCTTCATAACCTCAGTGCCGGCGATCAGGTCATGCAAGGAACGCTTATCTTCCCTCACAATCACCATGATGCCGCTGACAATCACGGCAATGCCCAGCGTAACGCCATACACGAGACCGCCTGCAACATAACGCAGCAGCATCGTGCCAAAGCCCGGGGCAGAGCCGTTCAGCCGCTGAATCCGAATACTGCAAATTCGTTTGCCCACGGTAAAGCCGTTCCAGAAAGTCGGAACAAGTACCGCGTACAGGAGCCATACCAGATTCGTAAACACCTGTTGAGCCTGCTGACTATCAAACAGAAAAAAAGAGATAAGAGACAGCGGCAGCCCCCAAAGAATTAACCCGTCCATCAGTGCAGCGCTAAATCTGATCCAAAAGCCTGCTTGCATGAACTTATCTCCTCCTTTGTCTTTTTCCATCATTACCCTATTTATGGATATTGTCAATACCTTTGTTTCCCTAAAGCTTATTCAAGCCCCAGCAAAGACAGACGAGCAAATCCGCTGCAAAACGGCTTTGCTCGTCTGTTTCTATGCTCGCCACACACCATCCGTGTCGTCTCTCTATACGATTTTCCGGTCGGCTTCTGCCGCCATCCGCATCAATTGCTCCCGTACCCGAACGACTTCGCCGATAATAATAATCGCCGGATTTTTCAGCTTGATCGCCTGGGCCAGCTCGCACATGCCGCCCAGCGTCCCCGTTACCGTCCGCTGCTTGCTCATCGTGCCCCGTTCGATCAAGGCTACCGGCGTCGTACAGTCACGCCCGTGAAGCAGCAGCTGCTCCTGAATATGGCGAAGCTGACTGACGCCCATATAGACAACGATCGTATCCACACCCGTTGCCAGCTGATCCCAGCGCACCGGCTCCTCGTGATCCTCGCTCCGCGTGCCCGTCACAACCGTAAACGAAGCCGCCAGCCCCCGATGCGTCAGCGGAATGCTGCTCGCTGCCGCCGAGCCGATCGCCGAAGTAATGCCGGGAATTACCTCCACGGGGATGCCCGCCGCCGCCAGCTCCAGCATTTCTTCGCCGCCCCGTCCGAATACAAACGGATCGCCGCCCTTGAGCCGGACAACCTGCAGCCCCTTGAGACAGTAATCAACAAGCAGCTTATTAATTTGCTGCTGCGGCATCGCATGCTGTCCCGGCGCCTTGCCGCAATAGACCAGCAGTGCGCCCGGCTTGGCGTAACCCAGCAGCTCTTCATTGACAAGCCTGTCATAAAGGATGACATCCGCCTCCTGCAGGCGTCGCAATGCTTTGAGCGTAATTAATTCCGGATCTCCCGGTCCCGCGCCTACAATGAAAGCTTGTCCTCGCTTCATGTTCTCTCCTCCGATATGACGGGCTCGAAGCCTGCCTTCGATTTTCGTGCCGCCGCTCCGTTCGCGGCGGTTTCATTCGCTGCTGCCGCTCCGCTTGCTGCCGTTCCTTTGAACGTAGCCCGTAACCCTTTGTACGCAATGGAAAATAGCAGCCCTGTGCCAAACATCCCGCCGATCAGGTTGCCGAGCAGCACCGGAAGCTGGTTCCACAGCCACCAGTCGCCGAGGCTGATCTTCGCCCCCAGCAGCATCCCTGCGGGAATGACAAACATATTGACAACCGCATGCTCGAAGCCTTGGGCAAAAAACATCACAACCGGCAGCCACATCGCCACGATTTTCCCGGATGTCGACTTGGACGTTAGCGCCATCACGACACCCAGCGTCACCATCCAGTTGCACAGAATCGCCTTAATGAACACAAGCCCGAGTCCCTGACCGCCCATACTTTTGTAAGCAAGCGTCTTGGCTTCGCTGGTACTGATCAAGGTCTGTATCGTCGGATGGGTCAAGTCCGTGCCCATTTGGGTCGCCGCCAGCAGGTACAGCCCCGCATAGACGATACACCCGAGCAGATGACCCAGAATGACCAGACCGAAGTTGCGCAGCATCTGCAAGGCGGATACCTTGCGCTCCAGCATAGCCAGCGGCACCAGAGCGAAATTTCCTGTCACCAGCTCAAGTCCCAGCAGTACAATGACCACAAAGCCTGCCGGAAAAACAAGGGCCCCGATCAGGGGCGCCTTTGTCTGAGCATTTGCCGTAAATGCCAGCGTCGTCGCACAAGCCAGTATAGCGCCGGCCATCGTGCCGCGAGTCAGCAGTCCGACTGAGGTGAGCTTCGCTTTATTGACCCCGGCATCCACCATGGCCTGCAGCACCTCAGCCGGCTTGATATACCCCATAATGAAGGCCTCCCTAAACCGTTACATAAACCGAGCCGCTGTTCGGATCAATTTCGACCGGGAAGGTAACGACGCAGCCATGATCGGGTTCCTGCACGTTGCCGCTGCGCAGATCAATTTTCCAGTCATGCATAGGGCAGTGGACAATCGCTCCGCATACCATGCCTTCAGACAGCGTGCCGCCCTTGTGCGGACACTTATTTTCGACCGCCAGCACATCGCCATCGGATAACCGGAACAAAGCAATTTGCGTCTCCTGAACCTGCAGCGTGCGGGAACCTTTGTGATCGATCTCGTTGATATGTCCGATATGAATTTTATGCATGCGAATGACCTCCCATGAAATTGTCGATTAATCTCTGTCCGGTTGTAAATTCCGGTTTGCCAAGCATCGGTTGTGTCGGTTATTTCGGTCATATGAATAAACGTAATTTATGATTTCGCTGCCGTTTCAACGGCTTGAAGCCCCTCGAAATTTTTGCGAAGCTCCGGCTCGTTAATAATTTGCTTCCACGGATCAACCGTCAGGCTAAGCGTGTGCTGGATACGGGACTGCAGCGCCAGTCGCTCCTCTTTGCTTTCCAGCGCCTGCTTGACGCTGTCCACGCCAACCCGGTCGATCCACGTTGAGGTACGCTCGTTCCATTGGGCGTTCTCACGGTAGTATTGCAGGAAGGCGCTCGACCACTCAATGACCTCGTCTTCTGTTTTGACAACGGTCAGCAGATCCGTTCCGCGCAGATGGACACCGCCATTGCCGCCGATATGCAGCTCCCAGCCGCCGTCGATCGCGATAACACCGAAATCCTTGATCGTCGACTCCGCGCAGTTCCGCGGGCAGCCCGATACCGCCAGCTTTACCTTGGACGGGGTGTTCAGCCGCTCGAATTCCTTCTCCAGCCGAATGCCCATCGCGATGGAATCCTGCGTCCCAAAGCGGCAGAAGGTGGAGCCGACGCACGTCTTCACCGTCCGGAGCGTCTTGCCGTAAGCATGGCCGGAAGGCATATCCAGCTCCTCCCACATCTTAGGCAGGTCTTCCTTCTTGACGCCGAGCAGGTCTAGCCGTTGTCCGCCGGTAAATTTGACCAGAGGCACCTCAAACCGCTCCGCCACTTCGGCGATTTTCTTCAGCTCAGTCGGCGAAGTCACGCCGCCATAGATGCGGGGTACGACCGAATACGTGCCGTCCTTCTGAATGTTCGCGTGGTAGCGCTCATTCGTAATCCGCGACTCCTTCTCATCCACATACTCATCCGGCCACAGCATGCCCAGGTAGTAGTTCAGCGCCGGGCGGCACTTGGAGCATCCTTCCGGCTGCTGCCATTCGAGCACATTCATAACTTCCTTGACGGTCATCAGACCCATTCGTTTAATTTCCGCTACAATTTCATCGCGGCCCAGCGTCGTGCAGCCGCAGATGCCTTCCTTCACATGCTGGACGTTGTCGCCCGCATACAGGTGGAGCAAGCCTTCGACTAGCGGTTTGCAGCCGCCGCAGGAAGCCGATGCTTTGGTACAGGCCTTGATCTGTGAAACGCTGGTGCAGCCTTCATTGCGAATCGCTTCGGCAATGCGCCCCTTGGATACCCCGTTACAGCCGCAAATGATTTCATCGTCGCTCATGCCTTCCAGCCTGCTGCCGGGTGACGAGCCGCCGGAGGCCGGAGCCAGGCCAAGCAATTCTTTTTCTTGTCCGGCGATGTTTTCGCCCTTCCGGATCAAGGAAAACAGGTGCGAGCCATCGCTTGTGTCACCGAACAAGACAGCGCCGATCAGCTTATTGTCCTGGATGACGATTTTCTTATAGATGCCGTCGATCTCATCCTGGAACCGCATCGAACGCGAGCCTGCCGGTTCGTCGAAGCGGCCTGCGGAGAACACATCCACCCCGGATACTTTCAGCTTGGTCGAAGTGACCGAGCCCTCGTAGCCGCCTGTTTCCACCTCGGCCAGCCGCTTGGCGAGAATGTTGCCTTGCTCATACAGCGGAGCGACCAGCCCGTATGCGATACCCCGGTGCTCTGCGCATTCGCCGACCGCGTAAATGCCGGGAATGTTTGTTTCCAGGAAGTCGTTGACCACGATCCCGCGGTTAATTTCGATACCTGCCGAACGCGCCAGCTCAATGTTAGGCTTGATCCCGACCGCCATCACGAGCAGGTCCGCTTCTACCGTACTGCCGTCGGCAAATTGCAGCGCCTGTACCCGCTTCTTACCGAGAATCGCCTGCGATTGCTTGCTGAGCAGAAACTTCATGCCCTGCGCCTCCAGCTCCTTCTGCAGCATCAGCGCTGCCGGCTGGTCAAGCTGCCGTTCCATCAGGTAGTGATGAATATGCACAACGGATACGTCCATTCCGAGGTTAAGCAAGCCGCGCGCCGCTTCGAGACCGAGCAGACCGCCTCCGATGACAATCGCGTTTTTGTACTCGCGGGAAGCCTCGATCATCGTCTCGCAATCCTTGATATCGCGGAAGGCGATAACCCCTTGCTTATCTGCGCCCGGCAGCGGAAGCATGAACGGATTCGAGCCGGTTGCCAAAATCAGGGCGTCATATTCGACCTCCACACCGCGATTCGAAACAACTTTACGGCGCTCGGCGTCAATTTTCGTAATCGTTTGGCCGGTATACAGCTTGATTTGATTGTCCTGGTACCATTGCAAATCGTTAATGACGATATCCTGAATCGTAGCGCCGCCGGCCAGCACTGAAGATAGCATAATCCGGTTATAGTTCGGATGAGGTTCAGTACCGAATATCGTGATGTCATACAGCCCTGGCGCAAGCTTCAGCAGTTGTTCGACCGCCCATACCCCTGCCATGCCATTGCCCACCAGAACCAGTTTTTTGCGATCTGCCATACTTAATCTCCCCGTTTCTGCTCCATAATGAAAACCAAAAAGGCAAAGATGCGCTACATGCCATACAGAGACTTCCTTGTTCCTCTGCATAAACACATTCGTAGGCTTCTTTGCCGCTTCAACCAGATACGCCATTGTACTGGATCGCTGAAGTTATTAAAGTTATTGACATTACTATACCTCAGCCGACTACAACATGTCAACTACTATGACATAAAAAATGAAAACGACCATAAATAGCTCCCATCGCCTTCATAAAGTAAGCTAACATTACATGAACGAGAGGATTCGGTTGCTTTTGCCAACCATCCACCCTCTGTACGAGCAACAGCCGCAGGAGAGCAAGCCCCTGCGGCTGTGTTTTGCTGCTGTGCGTCCTGTTATTAAGCGTATTGGGCCACGGCTTGCTTCACGAACCTTACACATCTGCCGCTCGCTACTTCACCACGCTGACCGTAACCGGTTCGCTGGAGGTGCTGCCCGCCGCATTGACCAGCTCCGCCCGGTACTCGTAGCTGCCCGGCGCACGTCCCTCAATTGCCGTGACCGCTTGCTGCGCCACAGGCGAGCCTGCCTCCAGCTGTTTGGACTCAATCAGCTGGCCGTTTTCATACAGCCGGTATTCGGAGCCATTGGTGCCCCACCACATATTCATCGTCACCCGGTAAAATCCGTCGCCGTCCCAATTATCCTGCGACAGCACCGGCTTGGCCGGAGCCGCATCCGTTACCTGAACCGTATGCGGCTGGCATGGCGTCGAGCCGCTGTCATTGATCAGCTCGCAGGTGTACGTATACGTACCGTTAAGACGCCCTGCAACGGCCACCTTCGCCGTTTGCGCCGCCGGCGTCGCCGCAGCCAGCTCGCTCGTATGAATCAGCTGGCCGTTTTCGTACAAGCGCAGGGTAGAGCCGTTGTTGCCCCACCACATGTTCATCGTGATCGCATAGCTGCCGTCACGCAAGCCGTCCTGACCGTTATCATCCGACAGCACTGCCTGTCCAGGCGCGCCTGCCGAGGAAACCGGCTGCTTCGTTACCTGAAAGACGGCGCTGCTCTCCGCCATGTTGCCGGCCGCATCTGTCACCCGAGCTTGCACCGTATGCTCGCCAAGGCCCAGCTCTTGCGCAGACAGCGAAGCGCCGCTGCTGATTTCCTGCCCGTCCAGCAGCAGCTTCTGCTCGGCTACGCCCGATCCGGCGTCTGTGCTTGCCAGCTCAAAGCGCAGCGTGTCCGTATTTCTGACATCGCCGACCGGCTTGCCGGACTGCGTCAGCGTAATGACAGGCGCCGTCTTATCCAGCCTCACCGTGGCCGACTTCGCAGCCTCCTGATTGCCCGCCTGATCCTTCGAATAATAACCGATCAGCGATACGCCTTCCGTTTCCAGCAAAAATGGACCCGTATACAGCACAGCCGGTCCTTCATTTATCGTGTAAAACGTGCTGGCGGGAGCAGAGCCGGACTCCTCCGCCGTCAGCGTGACCGTTGCATTCCGGTTTATCCAGCCGCCCGCATTTGGCGCTTCCGACAAGGAGATCGTCGTAACCGGGGCCGTTGTATCGGCCGGGGCGGCAAAATCCTGCAAGCCGCGCGGCTTGATCTGGTATACTCCCCTATAAATGGACGCAACGCCCTTTATCGTGACGATTTGTCCTTCCTGATAAGGAAAGCCTGCTTGCTGCAGGCCCGTCCGGGCATCGACGCGCACATGATTGCTGACATCGCCCTTCACAGCGTCAAATTCGAAGGAGCCGGTTGGCGCCGCGCTGACAAGGCTGCGAATCGTGACATCACTCAGCTCGATCAGTTGTCCCTGATTGACGGCAGTTACGGCTGCCGCCGATACAGCAGCGGGAAGCGAAGCGCTCCCCGTCTTTTCAATCGCCACCGGGTCCACCAGCTCCAGCTCGGTGTTGAACAGCGCCAGCGGCGCCGTAATCTTTACCACATCGCCTTGATGAAACCCGCTCAAGCTCTGAAATACGTACAACCCGCCAGTCGCATCCTGCATATAAAAGGCTTGTCCCCCGAAAGCGCCCGGCTCTGTCGTGACAACGCCCTCCACCGTAACCACCTTGCCCTCAGCCTGGCTGCGCGCTTCCGCAATCGTCACTTTCGCCGGAATCGGCCCCTCTTCATCAGGCAGCGGCTCTGCCGGGACATTCGCCACCGTAACACTGTTCGTCAGCAGGTTGGACCCATTTTGCCGCAGGCGCAAATTCGCGGAGCCGCTCGTTCCCGGCTTGAGCCGGATTGTCAAATCCTTGATCGCCTTGCCCTGGCTGTCCGAGGTTACGCTGAACGCCGTGCTGTAGCCATACGCGGATGGCCAGGTGCCATCGGCATTTTGGACTTGAGCGACCTGTGTGCCGCCGGCCAGGTAAATGCCCGCGCTAAAGCCCGACACCGTCGTATGGGCAGGCAAATTGTTGACGACGACCCGAAGCTGGAACGGCTGCGCATTCGGCAGCTGCGCCTGATGCACAAAGCTGTATGCCGCATTGTTCGTATCGCCCGGACCGCCATAGGAGCCCGGCTTGAACGTTGAGCGGTCCCACCATTTGTAACCGGCGGCCGGCGCCGACCACGGCTCGGCCTGCGGCTCGGTCGAAGCTTCCGGAGCTTCAAACGGCAGCAGCGCCGTCGCCTGATCCAGCTGCAGGCCGCTAACCTGCGTCAGGCTTGTGTAGCTCTCCTTTTTCGCCAGCCAGTTGACCATATTGATCAGCAGCACCGCATCGTCCTGCTCCTTGAACCCGTCATAGGTCCGCTTGGTCGCCCCGGTCTCCTCGCGCAAATATTTCGGCGTCGCATCCTCAACAGGGGACGAATCGCCGATAAAGCCGGCTTTGCCCGCGCCCACCTTGCTCACCGCGACATACGGCCCTTCGGCAACGCCTCCGCCGTTATACACGCCCTGATCGACCGCGTTCGGCCATGCGGCGTTCGTCTGCGGCAAGTACACGATCCCTTTCGCTTTTGTCGGATCGGTAATCGCAAGCGTTGACCCGGCGTGCATCGCCACAGCAGACACCCCAGCCGTAATGCCAAATGCTTGCGCCGGAGGCACAATATGATTAGCGGTCACATCGCCAAGCGCATTATAGCGGAAGCGCACGCCAAATTTCGTGCCCAGCCAGTCCGAGCTGACGACGCCCTGCATCGCAGCCGAATTGCGCTCCTCCACGCTCATCCCCTTCGCTGGATCGGTCCATGCGCCGCGGCGATAGCCGTTGATCGACTCGGAGCCGTCCCAGCGATTTTTATTGCGGTCCGCATTATAGTGGTCTCCGATGAAAAAGATGGCGCCGCCCTCCTGCACATACTGCTCCATCGCCTGCTGCTCGGTTTGCTTATACGGAATGTTCGGCTCGGCAATGACAAACACATCATAGCTCCTGAGGTCGTCAATCGTAATCGGCGTTGTTTTGCGCAGCTCCTTCACATCGTACCCGTTCGCCGCAAGCGCCTGTCCGAAATCCGAGAAGCCGCCGTCAATGACCCAATCGGCTGCGCCGGCGGTCTGGGCGTGCGTATTGTCGAACAGCACCTTCTTGCCCGCATTCTCATTGACAACCTTGGCCTGGATAAAGGGAGCCTGGTCTGTCGGCCCTTCGGCCAGTGCAGACGGCGCACTTCCCAGCAAACCTGCGTGGAGAGGCAAAGCCAGCGACAACGCCAGCAAGGACTTCATCCATGTCGTCTTGAAAACAGCAAACTTTTCCATGATATTCCTCCCTAGCAAAAATAATGAATACTACTCTATTATTCTAGCACAGGATTCAGGGAAGAAATGATCATTTTTTGTAAATTTTTAGGATGTTGACATTAGCTTGGAACGGAAGGCCATTTCTGCCCGTTTATGAGGGGATGACTCGTAGACGGCAAACACAATACGGTCAAATAAAGCCTCGTAGCGCTCGCCGGCCAGCACTTGCTCGAAATAGCCGGCCACTTCGGCAGGCTCATTACCGAATACGCCACATCCGTAAGCGCCAAGCACAAGCGCCTTGTGTCCATGGCAGGCGGCAACCGACAGGATGTAGCGGATGCGCTCCAGCATAACGGGAGCGATTCGGCCGGCTTCTCCTTGCTCGGCTTCCCGCTCCCGTACAACCCCGGCGTTCACGGCCGGCGCCGTAACGAAGGCCGCCAAATACGGCTCCTCCAGCAGCATGCCGCTGTCTTCGCGCAGCACCGGGACTCCCGGGGAATAAATCATATGATGCGAGTACAGGCAGGACCGCATCGCCCGGTTATGCGCATACATACTTGTCATCTGCGCAATGCACGGGTATAGCGCGGAGGATCGCGCCAAGCTTTCCTCTTGGGCCTGGCTCCCGCCGAGGAAGCCGCCGCCCGGATTTTTTGCGGATGCAAAGTTCAGGCAAAGCGTATCCGCACGCCCTTCGTCCACGACCATACGGCGTGCGGCCTGCAGCGTCGTTTCGCCTGTCAGCTCCAGGCGCGGACGGCTGGACGGGCCTTCTGCAAGCCGGTCCGTCGCCTGCTGCTGCACGCCGGGCAGCATGTCGGGTGTATACAACTGCGAACCGGCAATCGCCCGCCGAATCGGCTCGCTTAGCTCAATTTGTTTGCCTGCCGGTGACGTGTACGCCCCGCGCTCCAAAATGTCCAGCGTATCCTGGGCAATCCGGCTTCTGCCGCCTCGGCCCCTATCGTGCCCCTGCTTACGCGTCTGTTTATCCCTGTTCATGTTCGTTCACCTCGAATTTGCTTCGTCTTCATCATGATTCATCCTTCGCGCGAGGGCACCTTTTCAAGCGCGCCCGCGGCCGCTGCGCTTTTCAAATGCCCTGTCCTTCGCCGCTTTTGTTGCGCCGCTCCTGCGTTTAACCCTCCCGAGTGCCCGTCTCCCGCAGCACGTCCTCCCGAAGCAGGGTCAGCACCTCGCCGAGCCAGTTTAGCCCTCGCCACTTCGCACGCTGGTAAACGTGAGGATGCTCCTCCGCCAATCCGACACCCCAAATCCGATCCGTCGGGCTGGCCTCGACCAGCGTCGTGCCCTTTGTCGCCAGCAGCGCCTGAAGCAGGTCCTCATGTTGGGTAAACTTCGCATAATTTGCGTTATATACGATCGTTCTCGCCTGCCGCTCCCACACCGTCTGGTCAAAATGGCGCACGCTGCGGCCCAGAGCCTTCTGCTCCCTTGGCGTAGCTGCAAGCAAAATGCGCTGCTCCGCCTCCTCATCGCCGAACAGCCGGGCTTTCTGAACCATCATCTCTTGCTCCGCGCAATTGTACGTCACGCCCTCATTCGTATAAACAACCGGATACCACTGGGAAAATGGCGAGCTTGATCGGTAAAAGGCCGTAAATCGTTCCATATGAGTCACCTGTGAGTCACCTGCTTTCTGTGTTCAACGTATGCCCAGCGTCCCGCTACCAGCCCCGTTCCCAGCGCGGGCGGTATTTGTACAGCTTGGACGGACGATGTCCTGCATCCTTGGTCGACTCCTTCGTTTCCATCACCACATCTGCGATTTTCCGGCGGAACGCCGCTGCCAGCAGCTCCTTGCCAAGAATGACCTCATATACCTGCTGCAGCTCCGACAACGTAAAAAGCGGCGGCATCAGGTTGAAGGCAATATCGGTATATTCGATTTTATTGCGCAGCCGTTCAACCGCATATTCGATCATCTGCGCGTGGTCGAAGGCAATCCCGTCCCCCTTCACAATGTCGCGCGTGACGGTGCTGGCGCTGCCAACCATGGACTCCACCACCCGCACCGTCGCAGCCAGCTTCTCCTCGCCCCGGGTCAGCTCGATGTCCACCAGCTTCTCCAGCTCGCAGCCCGACCCGGTTACCGTCTTTGTCTCCTGTGCCACCCGGTAGCCAAGCTCCCACCAGGCGGCTTCCGCCGCATCATCGCCGGCCCGCACCTGCAGCGAGGTCCGGTCGACGAGCGCCATGTACGAGCTGCTGATGACACGTGTTCGCGGATCGCGGTCAGCCGCCCCCCATGTAAATAGCTGCTCCATATACACATCGTCGATGTTCGTTTCGCTGTACAGCTCCCGCCGGGCCGCGTCATCCACGCTTTCCTTCACCGACACAAATCCGCCCGGCAGCGCCCATTGACCGAGAAACGGATGCGCACCGCGTTTGATCAGCAGCAGCTGCAGCGCCTTGTCCGGCAGCTTGCGGTAATTGTCCTGCTCCTTGTTCACTACCGTAAAAATCAGCATATCCACCGTAACGGACGGACGCTCAAATCCGCTTGCATCGTACTGGTGCAAAAATTGTTGCTCTGTCAAGCCCTGCGCGTCCCGCAGCAAATCATCGCTCATTTGGATTCTCCTCAGGCGTGAAGGTATGGATTCTCTTAATTAGTTTATCTCTTGATAATAACAATTAGTTTTTATCAATAAGTAATTATATATCATACCCGAGCTTTCGAGTCAATCCAATTCGGGCAGCAGTTCCCTTTTTTTAAAGGCACGCCTCAAGGTTCCGTCTCCTCTGCCGCTCCTCACCGTGCCCCCGTACGCAGCTCCCAGATATGCTGTGCGACCGCGTCCAGCTCGCTGCGAATGAGGATGACGTCGCTATAGGTGCGCGGGATGCCCGCAAATCCGTAATAAACCCCGGCCAGCCCTCCGGCAATCGCGCCGATCGTATCGCTGTCGCCGCCCAGATTAGCTGCCTGCTGCACCACCTCGGCAAACGTCTGCTTGTGCAGCAGCAAATACAGCACCCAGCGAAACGTATGCTCCACGAACCCGCTTGGCTCGCAATCCGGCTCGCCGGTCAGCGTCAGCACATCTGCATAACGCGTGCCGCTGATTTCCGCCGTGATCGCCGATTGCAGCTCCTCGCCGCGCAGCAGCCGCCACGCAATCCGGTTGTAGCTGATGCACGCCTCGGCGCAGCGTTCATCATAATGAGTCATCTTCGATTGCATCCGCGAAACCTTTTCCAGCTGGGCAAGATCGCCATAAGCCAGTCCGACGGGCAGACAGCGCATCAAGGAGCCGTTGCCGGCGCTCAGTCCGATATCATGATGAGCGACCAGCGCCGCCTCAAACCAGCTTTGCTCATATCTGCGGAATACTTGCAGAATGATATTGCCGATGTCCTTCGGATTGGACCGGTACCAGTCCAGAAACTGTTCTCCAATCGGCGGTATCGGGTCCTGCGGATTTGCCAGAATTCCGTGGGCTACACCTAACGTCATCTGCGTATCATCCGTAACTTCCCCCGGGTCCAGCTCCCAGACGCCGCCGCCGATGATTTCGGTCAGCACGCCGTGTCGCTTCACAACCTCCTTACGGGTCATGAATTCCGTCGTACCGCCCAGCGCATCGCCGACAGCTACTCCATACAAGCCGCCCTTAATCCGGTTCAATAGCTCCATACTTGCGTCTCCTCCTTGATTTATCAAGCTTTCGTCGATTTATCAAGCTCTCGTCCGGTTAGACGGACCATCGGCTCCAGACACCAGGCCACCCCGCTCTCCGTTCAGAGAAACCGGAAAAAGCCCGGTACCCGCGCTGCCGCTAGCGGCGGCATCGGGGCCAGGGCCTTGTCCGGTGCTTCTCTTTCCGTGCCGGGGCAGCCCGCGGATTACTCCGCAGAAGCCGACGCCCACAGCTGCCGGTGAATTTTAATAACAACCTTTTTAACAGCCTGGTCCGACTGGACCGAGCAGCATGGCTTATGCACATCCCACGGGTAAAAGACCGCAAACTGGCCAGGCTTCAGCACCAGGTCGGAAGCGTCCCCCAGCTCGGCGTAAAACGCCACGTCCCGCTCCTCCAGCTTGTTGTCGGTAACAGGCAAGTCGGCCGCATGCCGTACGACCTGCATCTTTTCCTCGCCGCTGACCACATACTGGATGTCCAGATGCTGCACATGCGACTCGTATTTCTGCTCGGCCTCCGGCTTCGTGACGATCTCCTGCACAAGCGCAAACATCACGCCTGCTTCAATTTCGTAGCGGCCGGCCGGCCGCTCGGTCAGATTAAGCTGCTTGATGCTTTCCAGCCCCCGGCGGATAACTGCCGGATACGTGTGGCTTTCCTCTTCATAATGACGAATATCGCCGAAAATCATCTAAATTCCTCCTAGAATGGCCACGCTGACAAGCCGGTCGGCCGACGAGACGGCCCACGGCAGGCGCTTCCGTCTGCTGTTTGCCCACAGCTTCCGCGCTCAAAGACCGTGCGCCGCCGCGCGGCTGCCTTCCGCTCATCCGCGTTTGTTCGGCTTAGTTCGAGGACGCTGCAGCGGCCCGCCGTTCCTGCTCCAGCTTTCGCTGCTTGAGCTGCTTCATGACAGGCGTTGCGCCGCGCCCAAACTGTTCATGCAGTTGATTATACGCCTCGTAAAGCTCCTTGTATACCACGGCATGCTCCCGATTGGGCGTATAATGCTCCTCGCGCAGCCGCGCCATCTGTGCAGCAGCAGCCTCCACGCTGGCGTAGCCTCCGCGCTGCTCGCCCGCTGCCACCGCGCCAAGCATCGCCGCGCCGACGGCCGGCGTCTGCGTCGATGCCGCGATCCGGATCTCGCGTCCCGTCACATCGGCGTAAATCTGCATCAGCAGCCGATTGCGCTGAGGAAGCCCGCCGCACGCAAACAGCTCGCGCACCTCGACACCCGCCTCCTCGAACGTTTCGATCACTTTGCGGGTGCCGAATGCCGTCGCCTCCAGCAGCGCCCGGTATATATCCGCCGGCTTCGTCTGCAGCGTCAGGCCAACGATCAGGCCGCTCAGATCGGCGTCCACCAGCACCGAGCGATTGCCATTCCACCAGTCGAGCGCGATCAGGCCGCTTTGCCCCGGCAGCTGACGGGCAGCCAGCCGCTCCAGCCAGCTATGCACGCTGATGCCTTCCTGGTCGGCGGCCAGCTTCACATAACCCGGCACCTGCTCGTCCACGAACCAGCCGAACAAATCACCGACAGCCGGCTGCCCGGCTTCATAGCCGAACAGTCCCGGAACAATGCCATCCTCCACCACACCGCTGATGCCTTCAACCGCAACCTCCCGGTCGCTAAGCAGCATATGGCACAGGGAGGTGCCCATCGCCATCACCATTTGCCCGGAATGGACTGCGCCCGTACCCGCTACGCCGGCATGGGCATCGATAATTGCAACCGCTACGGCCGTGCCGGGGAGCAAGCCCGTCAAAGCTGCGGCATCCGCCGTCAGCTCCCCTGCTTTTGCGCCCAGAGGCAGCACGTCGCCGGCCAGCTTGTCCGTGAAAAACCCGGAGAGCCGGGGATCAAGCGCCTGCAGAAAATCGTCTGAGGGATACCCTTCGACCTTGTGCCACATCGCCTTGTAGCCTGCGCAGCAGCTGCTGCGCGTCGCTTGTCCCGTCAGCTCGCCGACGATCCAATCCGCCGCCTCCACGAAGCGGTCGGCCGCCTCATAGAGGTCAGGCGCCTCATTCAGCACCTGCCAGGCTTTCGCCAGCAGCCATTCCGATGACGTTTTACCGCCATAGCGGCGAAGGAAGCCTTCGCCGCGCGCCTCCGCCTCCGCATTAATCCGGTTTGCTTCCTCCTGCGCGGCATGATGCTTCCACAGCTTCACATACGCATGCGGCTCATCCCGGTAGGCGTCCAGCTTGCACAGCGGTATTCCGTTCCTGTCCACCGGCAATACGGTGCAGGCTGTAAAATCAATGCCGACGCCGATCACCTGCGCGGGAGCTGCGCCCGAGAGGCGCAGCACCGCCGGAATCGACTCGCTCAGCACTAGCCGGTAGTCGTCCGGATGCTGCAGCGCCCAGTCCGCGCCCAGCAGTCTGCCCGAGCCTGGCAGCCGCTCATCCATCACGCCGTGAGGATACGGCGTCACATGTACCGCGACCTCCTCGCCGGTAGCGATGTCAACCAGCACCGCCCGGCCCGATTCGGTTCCGTAATCGACGCCGATGGCATAGGCTTTGACCGGCTGCAGCCTTTGCCCGTATTCCGCCAGCCCGTCCCGGCTTCCGGTTGTCTCGCTGCTTGCCTCCTGCTGCTGCTCCGGATTTTGTTCCTTCCTCACAAGCGATGTCCCCCTGTCTTAGCCGTACAGCGGCCCGAACGCCGCGCAAGCGCGATAATCGGCACCTGTAGGCTCGTTGACGCCAAAAGCCGACCAGACGCTCGGACGGAATACCCGCTCCTCCGGCACATTGTGCATGCTGACCGGAATCCGCAGCATCGCGGCCAGCGTAACCAGATCGCCGCCTACATGGCCGTAGCTGACTGCGCAATGGTTGGAGCCCCAGTTATTCATGACGGTATAGACATCCTTGAAGGCGCCGCTGCCTGTCACATTCGGTACAAACCAGGTCGTCGGCCAAGTCGGGTTGGAGCGCTGGTCCAGCACATCGTGAATAGGGTCCGGCAGCTCAACCGAATACCCTTCGGCGATTTGCAGCACCGGTCCGATTCCCTTGATCAAATTGATCCGGGCCATCGTCATCGGCATGCCGCCGCGGGTCGTGAAGTCCGTCGAGTAGCCGCCGCCGCGGAAGAAATCGACAGCCGGGCACCAGCGGGTCGCTTGCAGGCATGCCGCGGCTTCCGCCTCCGTAATTTCCCAGAACGGCTTCATCGCAGGCTGCCCGTCGCGCGTCTGCTCTCCGGTGCCGTCCAGCGCCGCCGGGCCGGAGTTGATCAGATGAATAACGCCGCCTGACGCCGCGCCGGTCAGTTGGGAGCCGGTAACGCGCTCAACCGCTTCCGGACTCCAGTACGTCCGCACATCGGCGAAAATTTGCGCGCTATCCGTCAGCAGATGGCCGAACAGCATCGTCACCGCGTTCAAGTTATCGTTTTCCGTCGCCAGCATAAACGGTTCGCGGATGCCGTTCCAGTCGAACGAGCTGGTCAACATCGCCTCCATGAAGTCTCCGTTCGGGAAATGATCCGTCCACGCCCGCTGTCCCTGGAAGCCTGCCGCGATCGCATGATGTCCGACCGCTTCCTCCTCATAGCCGATTTCCGCCAGCTTCGGATTGCCGATCATCAGATCGCGGGCGATCAGCGTCATTTTCACAACCGTCTCCCAATCCTGCTCCTTCTGCTCCGCCGTTCGGGTCAGCTCAGGCGGATTCACCTCAGCGCCGGGCACACAATTCGCTTTCGTCCAGGCGAGCGCATGCTCGTATTCCGCCTGATCGTAGATGCCGCGCTCCATCCGCCGTATAAACTCACTCATGTCCACATATTCATTGCGCATCCCTAGGTAGTCCTGGAAGAAGCTCTCATCCACGATGCAGCCCGCAATGCCCATCGACACGGTGCCCATCGCCAAATACGACTTGCCACGCATCGTCGCGACAGCCAAACCCGCCTTGGCGAACTGCAGCAGCTTCGCCTGCACGTCCGCCGGGATGACCGTATCGCCCATATCCTGCACATCTTTACCGTAAATGCTGAATGCAGGCAGCCCCTTCTGGTTATGCGCGCCGAGCGCTGACGCCAAATACACTGCGCCCGGTCTCTCCGTACCGTTGAAGCCCCAAATCGCCTTCGGCATTAACGGATCAGTGTCAATCGTCTCCAGCGGGTAGCACCAGGACGGCGTGACGGAAATCGTCAGCCCAACGCCTTCCTTACGGAATTTCTCCGCCGCGCGCGCCGCTTCGCCCACGCCGCCGATCGTCGTGTCGGCGATGACGCATTCAACAGGCAGGCCATTGGCATGACGCAAGTTTTCGCTAAGAAACGCCGCGCACGCCTCCGCCATTTTCATCGTCGGCTCCTCCAGCGACTCGCGGATGCCGCCGCGGCGGCCATCGACGATCGGGCGAATCCCGATTTTGGGCATATCCCCTTGCAGACGGTTAACATGGACAGATGAACTCATTGAACAGCCTCCTCACGTTGATAAGCTTCGGTCATCGCCTTGGACAGACGACGCAGTTGCGCAACCTCCTGATGATTGGTTACAGTAAATTCCAGATGATTTTTCGAGCGGCACACATAGCCGTCCAGCACGTCCTCTTGGGTCAAATACACCTTCGCGTTTGTCGGGTACATCTGCTTCTCGATCAGCGAGGTCATGCTCAGAAAGTCGCTGAGCTGCTCCGCCTTCTCCGGCTGCTTGCTCCACTCCTGATGCAGCCAAACGTACAGGTCAGGATGGAAATTCGCCATGACCCCGCTGTAGCCGGCTGCGCCCAATTTGAGCGTGTCCAGCAGCGTCGCCGAGTTCGCATTAAACAGCTTCAGACCGGTTCCCGCAACTGCGTCCAGCTTCGCCTGCATGTTGGCCGTATCGCAGCTTGTATCCTTCAAAAACTGGAACCGCCCCGTTTCCGCGCACCAGCGCAGCGCCTCCGGCGAGATGAGCCGCTTGTACGGGTACGGACATTCATAGAAGCCAAGCGGCAGCTCCTCAGGCAGCTCGCGCAGCAGCCGCTCCAGCCGGCTCAGCCACACCTCATCCGACTCCTCCGGACCGGCCAGCCGGTTGGTGATCAGCACCAGTGCGTCGATGCCTGTAGCGGCAATCGCCTGCAGCTCCTCCACCTGGGCTTCGAAGTCATCCGAAATATGTCCGGAAGCAATGACCGGAACGCGGCCTGCCGCCTTTTCCTTGACGAAGGCAGCCAGCTTCACCCGCTCCTCCAGGCTCAAATAAAACATCTCGCTCGATTGGCAGACGGCAAACAAGCCGTGTACGCCTTGCGCGATATACCAGTCCACGAGCCGCTCCAGCGCGGCGTAATCGACCTTATTGTCAGCTGTAAACGGCGTAATCATCGTCGGCCAAACTCCTCCCGGAATTTGCCGATTGTTTCCTGCCGAACGATCCATGCTCATAAAAGCAGCTCCCTTGCCATTTAGTGTTGATACGTACCTTTAGTCTCTTGAAGCCTTCTGATGAAAACGACTGCTCTTCAAAAGCTAAAACGTTTAGCTAAAACGTTTTTTCTACACAAGCTCAGTATATTTTAGAAACGCTTTCACGTCAATATCATTATTAATACGTTTTAGCAAAAACAAAGGGTTGCCCGTATGTTCTCAACCTACAGGTAATGTTCCCGTCGCTATGTGCTTGGCTTGCCAAGCTTGCGCCGCCCCATTGCGAGATTGGTTCTGCATTGAAGACGACCGCAGCAGAACGCATCCCTCGCACCGATCCCCGCTGCCCCTTTTCCCAAAAGCCGGGTCAATACGCAGCCAAGCTCTGACAAAGGATGCATCGTAATCCTTCATCAGAGCTTGGCTGTTATTCATTCAGTTTTCTTGCCGCATCCCTGCCGCTGCACCGCAGGAGCCGCGGAGCGAAATATAGGTGTCCAGCAGCCGCTCAGCCGGAACGACCGGCTTATGCTGGATCAGATCCGTAATCATCCGCACACATTGCGCTGCCATTTCTTCGACAGGCAGATGGACCGTCGACAATGTTGGAATCGTAAACCGCGCTACCTCGTCATCGTCATGCCCGACGATTTCGATGTCCTGCGGCACCCGTGTTCCACTGTCATGCAAGCCTGACAACGCGCCGACCGCCATCTGATCGCTGATCACAAATAACGCCGTCGGCAGCGCCTCCTCCGCCTGTGCCAGATTACGAATCGCCTCATAGCCGCCTCGCTCGGAGAAGTCAGCGAACACCAGATGCTCCGGCTTCAGCGCCATGCCCAGCTCCGCCGCTTTGTCCATAAAGCCTTCCTTGCGCAGCCTCACCGCCCTCGATGACACATCGGGCACCAGCACCCCGACGCTGCGATGCCCTCTGGCGGCAAACAGCTCTGCCACCGCCTGCCCGCTTGCATAGCTGTCCACATGCACCGAAGCATACTTCCCGGAGCTGCGCTGGTATAACACGACAGGCACATTCAGCTGCGCCTGCTCCAGAAACTGTTCATCCTCCTCGGTTGGATTCGCGATGATCGCTCCGTTGAAGCGCGTGCCTGTCACCAGGCTCCGCACCTCGCTCAGCGCCGAGCCGACAAACGGCTGAATCAGCAGCTCGTATTCCCCCTCCACCTGCGCCAACTCCTTCTGCAGCCCTTGCAGAAATCGGCTGATCAGCACGGCGCGGGTATCGAGCGACCAGAACAGCGCTATGATCGGCAGCACCGTCTCGCCGCCGCTGCGGAGACGCCGGGCGGATATATTCGGCTGGTAGTTAAGCTCCCTGGCCGCCTCCAGCACCTTTTGCTGCGTCGCGGCGGATATCCGGTACTGCTCCCCTTTACCGTTCATCACCAGCGAAGCCGTGCCTTGGGACACATTGGCCAGGCGGGCAATTTCTTTAATACTGGACATCTGCAGACACCCCGGTTGCTTCTGAAATAACGTGCCGGATGATAAACCATCCGCTTGCTAATACGTTTCAACCATCTTACTTGCTGCACGTTTTCCTGTCAACCGCCTGCAGCCGTCCTCCAAAGCAATCACCGTAGGCAATTCCGCGCGGCAAAGCAGCACTACAGGCACAAGCTAGCTTCCCGGCGCTCATTGCGGTACCGTGACGGCCATCTAAACGTGGACTTCAAGATAAGCTATCATATCTCCAACCGTCCGAATCTTGTCTGCGCTATCATCCGGGATTTCAATATCGAATTCAAACTCAAGCTCCATGACAATCTCAACAACATCCAGAGAATCGCCGCCGAGATCACCTATAATGCTTGAATCCAGCCTGACATCTTCAGGGGGAACATGCAGACAATTCACAATAATAGCTCTGACCTTATCAAACAATTGAGACCGCTCCACTCTCATCGCTCCTGAAATTGAATTTTGGCTTCAAAACCAACGCTGCGCTTGACTGCATGGCATGTCTAATCCTTATACGGGTCCACTTCATCCGCTCCGGCCATACAAACACCGATCGGGCGCAGCACATGCAGCACCTCGACAGTTTCAGCATGCGCGTCAAGCACCTCCTGCAGCTTGCGGTACACAAACGGGCTCTCATCGGTCCCCGCGCCGCGCAATTCAACGCCGCAGCTGCGAACCGCTTCTCGCATCTGCTCCTCCCCGATCAGCCCGCCGGAGCGGGTACGGGTTTTCCAGTTCATTTTCCCGGCAGCCTTGGTTCGGCTCATAATCCGCCCTGCTCCATGTACCGTGCTGTAGAAGGCGTCCCGGTTTTCCGCCGTATCCTTGCCCCGCACGATCACAGACAGATCGCCCATGCTGCCGCCGATAAAACCGAGCTGTCCGGGACCCGAAGGCGTCGCCCCCTTGCGCACAACCATCACCTCGCGGCCATTATGCGTCTCCTGCCAGGCAAAGTTGTGGTGATTGTGCACCTCCAGCTCCGCCGTTGCCCCGAGTATGGCAAGCACCTCGTCCATCACAATATCCCGGCCTGCATAGGCGTACCGTCCAGCCAGCTTCATCGCGCGCACATACAGCTCGCCCAGCTCGCTGTCCAGACCCAACAGCACCGGTGGCTGCTCCATGCTTTCGCCCGGCGCCTTGCCGAGAAATTCCCGGCCGGCCGCCACATTCATAAACCCGCTCGCCGTCTGATGCCCGAAGCCCCGGCTGCCGAAATGATTGCCCACCCACAGCCGCCCGGTAGCCGGCTCTTCAAACAAATCGACAAAATGGTTGCCGCTGCCCACCGTTCCCAGCTGCGCTTGCGCCCGCGCCTTCAGCTTCGTATGCACCGTTCGGCCGAACTCGCGATATACGTTCCAATCCGTATCGTCAAACAGCTCATGATCGACCGGCTGCTGATTCGCCCGCCCGATGCCAAATGAAAGCTGACCGGCAATCCGGTCCATCAGCCCGGACAGCTGCGGCCGAATATCCGCCGCCAGCAAATTTGTGCGCACCGCCTTATTGCCGCAGCCAATGTCATAACCAACGCCCGACGGCGAAATTTGCCCTTCGTACACAACCACGCCGCCGATCGGCTGACTGTAGCCTTTGTGATGATCCGCCATCAGCAGCGCCTGCACCACCTGTCCGTGTGCAGCGCATGTTTTCGCCTGCTCCAGCGCCCCCGGCTGCGGCTCCCCCCACACCCGTACACCATCTATCGTTCGATACGCCATCTTGTTCTCACT
The DNA here is from genome assembly GCF_059821225.1 of Paenibacillus sp. sg306046. Taxonomy (NCBI): domain Bacteria; kingdom Bacillati; phylum Bacillota; class Bacilli; order Caryophanales; family Paenibacillaceae; genus Paenibacillus; species Paenibacillus sp. sg306046. The sequence continues at coordinate 4,736 of NZ_JCAMRT010000015.1, read as the reverse complement.
CCTCTGTCCTGATCTGATCCTATTCGTGCAACTGACTGCGCTTTTGCGCAATGCTCTAATCCCGCTTCATCTCTTCGTTCTCGTCCGCCGTGCTTGCATCCTGCGGCCCCGTCTGCGCCCACACGACCCTCAGCGCAGCCCGAAACAGCTCATCCAGCTCCTCATCCCGGTTGCCGCCTGTACCTGCAAACTGCTGGGCCACCTGCTCCAGCCGCTCCAGCTCCTCCCTTATGAACCGGTTGATCGGCTGAAGCGCAGGCTCCATATCCAGCTCCTCGCCCGCCTTCTTCCGCTCTACCAGCTGCGCAATCACACGCCCCAGCTCGCTTGCTTCCGGCACAAAGGCTTGCACCAGCTCCTCGAAGCGGATTGGCGGCATAGCGTTGAAGCGTTCGATCCAGGCGCAAGCGAGCAGCGGACGCAGCACGTAAAAATATTTTTTAACCCTGACCTGCTCCCCCTGCAAATAATCGCGGTAGTTGCCCTTGGCCATATGCAGGTAATGGTGCATACATGATTTCGGCGAAAAAACAAACGACGACACTCGCCTGATTTGCTCCGCAACCCCGTATTGCTCCTCGTAGACAATAGGTGATTGCAGCCATTCCAACAGCGGCGGATTCGACTTGTGGAACAGCTGCAGCGCCTTGCGCAAATCCCATCCGTTGATATCCAATTGCTCGCTGATCGGCCGTTCAATGACATCCCGTTTGCTCCAGATCGACAAGTAATGATCCACGGTTCGGACATACAGAAACCGCACATCGTAATCACTGTCACGCGACGGAAATCCCCATGCCCGGCTGCCCGATTCGCATGCGTATAAAATACGCACCTGTTCCTCCCGTTCGATTCTGCGAAGCTCCTCTTGTATACGCGTTCGAGCATCCTGCATAACGCTTCCTCCTCGCCTCTCTGCTGGACTTATCTTCTCATGCCGCTGCCCGCGCGAACATGGCAAAAGTATGACGATCTGCAAAAGTCTGATACAATGGAGTGCATGAAAAGAGGAAATAAACGCCACTTGAACGGAGGACGCGCATGGCCAGAGAAAGCTTCGATAAGGAAATTCAATTTCTAAGAATGCTTGTTCTGACAAGCGGAGCGTACAATCGGCAGCAATTTGCCCGGCGGCTCGGCATCTCCGTCCATACCTTTGACAAAACACTACGTCGCCTGAAAGATATCGTCAGCTCCGTCCAGCGCCAATTGCCTGAGGAGCAGGGGCGGGAATTTGCCGAAACGCTGCGGTTTCAATACTTCGAATCGGCCGATCCGATGCTGCTGTTTCTGTTCCGCGCCAAGTCGTTGAAGGAATCCGAAAGCGAGCGGCTGGCTTTGCTGCTGTCTTCACTCAATAACCGCAGCTGTACCGCGCTGGAATTGCTGGACGCGTGCTGCGCTCAGCTTCCCGGCGAGCTGCCGCTGCCTGACGAGAAGACGATCCGCTCCGATCTGAAATATCTGGAGGAGCTTGGCGTCATCTGCAAGGAGCCGGGCAAACGTCCATACCGGTACCGGCTGCACAATACGTTTGTCGAAGGACTGACAGCTGACGAGCTGACCGACCTGTACGATTACGTCGATATTATGGCCAATACCAGCGTCCCGTCTCTGCAAGGGTATTTATTACGCGATAACCTGAAAAAAGCGCTGCTGCCCGAGCAAATCGAGCCAGCCGAGGTTTTTCTCTATAAATATCATTACTACTCCCGTATTCTTGATGAAGCGCATTTCCATTCACTGCTTCAGGCGATCAAGCGCCGGCGCATGGTTTCGTTTCTGTACTTTTCCCCCAAAAGCGATCAAAGCTACGGGTCGGCCAACTCCAATCCGCTGTTTGAACGGGAAACGCTGGGACGCAAGGAGAAGGTTACTCCGCTGCAAATCGTCTATGATCATCAATACGGACGCTGGTATTTGATCGGGCACAACGCCCGCCAGCGATTGATCAAGTTCCGGATGGAAGGACTGACTCGCGTTCAGGAGGAAGAACAGGTTCCTGAAGAGCTTTGGCAGGCCAGATTCGCCTATTGGGAGAAGAAAAGCCTCCATAGCTGGCTCGTCGATACAGGGGAGCCTGTCACTGTGCGGGCCCGTTTTTTCAACCCGGAAGGCTCGCGCGTCAATTTTGTCAAGGAACGAGTGCTGCTGCAGGGCCAATGGGGTGTTATTACGGAGGAGCTGTCCGACTCGTTTATTTATGAAATTACCGTCAACGGCACAACGGAAATCAAGCCTTGGCTGCGAAGCTTCGGATCAAGCTGCGAGGTGCTGGAGCCTGCCCGGCTGCGGCTTGAACTTATCGCCGAATGGAAGGAGATTCTGAACTACTATGAACCCGTTCGAGAAAGTCTTCAATTACCAGGTCATGACACGACTGCATGAGTCAGGCACGTTCACCGTAACCGCCCATGAGCGGACCTGGCTGCGTACGATGCTGGAGCTGCCGACCGCGGAAGCCGCCTTCAGCGCCGATACGCTCGCCAAGCTGCGTCAGCTGCTGGAGTCTGAGCCGCTGCTGGAGCATAGAGGCTATTTCGTGGAGAAGGCTCGCAGCACACGCCGTCAGGTGTATCACCCGCTGCTGCGGACATTGCGCTGCCTGATCGCATCGGCCACCGGCATTCGGCTGACGTGCCGTACCAAGCACGGTCATGAATTTCGGGCACAGAACGGTTTCCCCTACAAGCTGGAGTACTCCATGGTCAAACAGGAGTGGTACTTGATCTGGTATCACCTGCGGCAAAAATCGCTGATGCACACGAAGCTCGCCCATCTTGTCGCCATCGACGAGCAGCCGCTTGCGCCTGATCAGCTAACTACTATACGGAATGCCATCGCCGAGCGGCTGGAGCAAAAAAAGCGGTCCGCCCTCATTGAAGTTGTGCAGCTGTACAACAAGGAGCTGTCGCGTATCCTGTACGCCTTCTCCTGCTTCGAAAAAACAGTCACTTATGAGGAAACCATGGACCGTTACCTGATCCGGCTGCAGTTTCTCGATGACGAAAGCGAATACGTCTTATCCAAGCTTCGCTTTCTCGGCAAACGCGTGCGTGTCGCGGATAATCCCCGGATGCAGCAGCGCATGAGCGAATCTGCACAAAAGGCGCTGGCCCGGTACGGCATAGAGCCTTTCGAAGCGGAAGAGGCAGGCTCCGGACAAGCGATCAGCTAATCCGCCCTCTTCCTCGATGTCTAACGAATGAATGAATAGGAGTTTGAGGCATGAATAAAAAACAAATTCAAAGCGAGCAGACGAAAAAAAAGCTGGCCGAAGCAAGCCGGGCTTTATTTGTACAAAAAGGGTATAAGGCAACCTCAATCGAGGATATTGTCGCCGCGACCGGCAGTAGCAAAGGAAATATTTATTATCATTTTCAAAGTAAAGAAGGTCTCTTCAAGCATCTGCTGCAAGAATGGGATCGGGAGTGGAAAGCCCAGTGGGACGAGAAGGAAAATTCGTATACGACCGTAGAGGAACGGTTATATGGCCTGGCTGAGCATCTGGTTACCCACGATTTGAACCACCCGCTTTCGAAGGCAACGGATGAATTCATGGCCAGCGAATGGGAGCGCAGCGACGTACACGAGGATTTCGCGCGTTATATTGCCACACATATCGAATTCAACCGGCAGATGCTTCAGCAGGCGATGGATAGCGGCGAGCTCAAGCCGGATAACGCGCGAACGCTGGGGATTGTCCTGGAGGCTCTGCTTATGGGGCTAGGTGAAATGTCCAAGCGCGCCTTGAAGGATGAAACGCTGGACATTTACCGTAAAGCGCTTCATATTTTTCTGCATGGCACGGCACAGCGCGACCAGCCGAACTCGGAGCAGCCAACTCGCTAAGCAACGCAACCTACACGATGCCACAAGACAATCTACACGATCCAACAAGTCAACCGACACGAAGCCACAAGATCCGAGCGCAATGCTCCATGCTCTCCATCCAATCCGCACCGCGCTGACTGGACGATTCGTAGCAAATTTAGCCTTGGCTCAGATGCAAACTGGGCTTTTCAGGCTATGTTGGTGTGTATATGCTTGTAGTCATAAGAAAAAGTCCGCCAACTTATACATGTGTATAAGTGACGGACAATCGTTTGTCATTCGGATCGGGATGACACGATTTGAACATGCGACCCCCTGGTCCCAAACCAGGTGCTCTACCAAGCTGAGCTACATCCCGATATTAAATGGAGCGGAAGACGGGAATCGAACCCGCGACCCTCGCCTTGGCAAGGCGATGCTCTACCGCTGAGCCACTTCCGCATAACAGCATAACTAAACTTCAATGATTATCTGGCGGAGCCGACGGGATTCGAACCCGCGGTCTCCTGCGTGACAGGCAGGCATGTTAGGCCTCTACACCACGGCTCCACGTCGATAAAGTTGGTTGCGGGGGCAGGATTTGAACCTGCGGCCTTCGGGTTATGAGCCCGACGAGCTACCGGGCTGCTCCACCCCGCGGCAATATGGTGAACGCTGACGGGATCGAACCGCCGACCCTTACCCTGTCAAGGTAATGCTCTCCCAGCTGAGCTAAGCGTTCATAAATGGTGACCCGTAGGGGATTCGAACCCCTGTTACCTCCGTGAAAGGGAGGTGTCTTAACCCCTTGACCAACGGGCCATACGAATAAAAGTGTTAAATCCATACAGGCTTGGCGACGTTCTACTCTCCCAGGACCCTGCGGTCCAAGTACCATCGACGCTGGAAGGCTTAACGGTCGT
>NZ_JCAMRT010000014.1:0-158653 GCF_059821225.1 Paenibacillus sp. sg306046 | reverse complement strand
CCCGGTGCCCCATCGTTGGAGCTATGGGCTAGAGCATTAAGTTTACAACGTTATTTCAGGAGCGTTCTACTAGGAATTGATGATGACGGCACCGTAGTGGGTGTGAGTCATGCAGAACTCGTACTGACGCGAATTATGAATATGCTTCGCGATTCCGTTAAGCCTGATATCTCGATGTTTATTTCCCCGAACATCACGCTAGTTAACGGTCTTCAGGTGATCGTTCTTGCCATTCAGAGAGGTACCTCAAGGCCTTATTATATCGCAGAAAAAGGACTTAAACCATCTGGCGTCTATGTGAGACAAGGTACGTCGTCCGTCCCAGCATCTGAGGCTGCCATTAGGCGAAAGATTATCGAGACTGACGGCGAAAAATATGAAGATATTCGTTCCATAAATCAGGATATCACCTTCGTAGAAACCGCCAATGCCTTTAAACACCAAGAGCTAGCTTTTGGAAAGCCAGATGAAAACATTACATTTGATTAATCCCGATCACGTATTTACCAACTTAGGTTTACTACTATCCGATCAATGCTCTCATACTGTCAAAGCCGCCGTTTTTGACGGTCCCGATAAAAGCATTTTTAAAGACAGAAGGGAATTTACAGGCTCGTTACTGCAGCAACTTACAGGAGTGTATGCGTATATCGATTTGCATAATAAGACCGCCGCGCAATTCAAAGGAATCAGCCGAATCGACAGGAGAGATTATCCCGAAGCCGCTATACGTGAGGCCTTACTCAATTCCATTGTTCACAGAGATTATTCCTTCAGCGGAAGCACTCTGATCAATATATATACTGATCGCATCGAATTCNTATCCCGAAGCCGCTATACGTGAGGCCTTACTCAATTCCATTGTTCACAGAGATTATTCCTTCAGCGGAAGCACTCTGATCAATATATATACTGATCGCATCGAATTCGTTTCGCTTGGTGGTCTTGTAAAAGGGATTACCATAAATGATATTATGCTAGGTATTTCCCAACCAAGAAATGAAAAGCTGGCTTCTATCTTTTATCGTCTTAAGCTCATTGAAGCCTATGGTACGGGAATCAGCAAAATAATGACCAGTTACCAGGGTTATGAATTCGGACCTGAACTGCAGGCTTCGGACAATGCTTTTGTGATTACACTATACAATAGGAATCAATCTGTTAGCTCAGATAAAGTAGCAGATATCGAAACTATGTCCGCAGAAGATACTGTATTGAGATATTTGGAAACCAATCCCTATATGGTCAGAAAAACGGTTGAACAACTATATAAACGTGGGTCAAACAGCCGCGGGCAGGGTGCTCCATGACATGGTGAGAAAAAACTTAATTTACTCTGTTGGATCAGGGAGAAGCACAAGGTATACCTTAGTAAGGTAAGGGCACGGCAAAACACTATCACGTCGGATGGTGTTATCTGTCTACAGAAAATTTTTTTAAAATGGTTGCAGCAACCTCCAGCGAGTGAACTCCTTTTGCAAGATCAACAATAAACTCTACAGCGTACTCACGTTCCATTCTTACATGTTTGCCGTTCATCATAAGAAACGATTTGGCAACCAAATAGGCTGTCCGTTTATTTCCGTTGTGGAAACAATGATTCTTCACCAGAAATTCTAGCAGGGCAGCAGCTTTATCAAATAAATGGGGATAAGCATCTTCTCCAAAAATACTTTGTTGCGGTCTATGTACCGCAGATTCCAGCAACCCGTGATCCTTCACTCCTGCCTGATCTGCGTCATTCATTTTTCGCATGATGAAATAGTGGGCTGAAATAACCTCTTCTTTGGTCAGGAATAGGGTCATCTCATCGGTCCCCTAAGTCTTCAAGAATGCCCTTATCTTCTTCAAACACATCAAAAAATGCTTCAAGCACTTCGGGTCGTACATGTTCAGGGAGTTGGGCCTGCCGAATCTTTCTCAATACAATTTCACCGCGATCATTTAATTGTATTAACTTTTATAACATATGTACATTTTACTAAATTTCTCTACAAATATAAAGCAAAACACCATCCTCATACGGATGGTGTTCATGATGGTGGAGGCGGGGGCATGCACGGCCGGATGTGCTTCAAGCAGCTGATGAATCCGTTCGTTGATCGGCTCGATCGTCGGCTCGCCGGGCAGCTCGTGGTTCAGCTTGTACTTTTGCTTGAGCGCAAGAATCCGGCGAACGCTGGCATCCAACCGCTCAGACGTCAGCCGCCCGGCGTCAAATTCGCTGCGCAGCGCATCCATAGCTTGGCGGGCCAGGTTATAGTCGTGAGCGATCATCACGATATCTGCACCGGCCTGAACGGCGGCGACGGCGGCTTCGCCGATGCTTTGCTGCTTGACGATGGCGCCCATCGTCAGATCGTCTGTCAGGACAACCCCGGTGAAGCCAAGCTTTTCCCGCAGCAGTCCGGTTACGATTCCGGGGGACAGCGAGGCCGGGTTATGCTCGTCCAGCTTGGGCAGCAGCAGATGAGCAACCATCACGGCATCGGCTCCGCCATCAATCGCCTGCTTGAACGGGACCAGCTCCAGGCGGCGCAGCTGCTCGGCGGATTTGCGCACAACAGGCAGCTCCAGATGCGAATCCGTATCCGTATCCCCGTGGCCGGGAAAATGCTTCACGACCGGAACGACGCCCTGGGCGGCAATGCCGTTCATCGCCTGTACGCCCAGCTCGGCGACCAGCGCAGCATCGGTTCCATAAGAGCGGGGGCCGATCACCGGATTGGCCGGGTTGTTGTTTACATCGAGCACGGGGGCAAAATTCATATTCATGCCGAGCGCCCGCAGCTCTGCGCCAAGCAGCTCGCCGATGCTGCGGGCCAGCTGCGCATCCTTCGTTTTGCCGATGCGGGCGTTGTCCGGCAGCGCCGAAAAGTCGGCGGGCAGCCGGCTGACGGCTCCGCCCTCCTGATCGACGCTTAGCCAAAGCGGGAGCTTTTGCTTTCTGCCCGCAGTTTTCAGCTCGCGGATGAGTGAGGCGGTCTGATTCAGCGTGGACAGATTGCGTTTGTACAGGATGACGCCTCCGATCTTCCGGTCCTGAATAAAGGAGGCGGCTTGCGTATCCAGCTTTAGTCCATCCAGGCCGATCAGCACAAGCTGTCCAAGCTTCTCCTCCGCTGAGAGCTGGCTGAGCGCGGCTTCAACCGGGTCGGCGAGCGGAGATGGAGCAGGTTGCGGGCTGTTGCTGCTGTTTCCCGAGCCGCCGGGAGCTTCCGCAGCGGGCGGGGCTGTTGTTCCGTCGCTGCTGCTGGAGCCGTTGCTGCTGCTGTTGAAGCAGCCTGCCAGCAGGGGCAGCAGCAAGGCGGCGGTTAGCGACAGCGCCCGCATCCGTGCGCATCGTTGGCTTGTCAGGCGTTTTTCTATGAACGACTTGCAGTCATGCAGGGGCTGCGGCGGAATGCCATGAACGCTCTCAGTGGAAGCTGGGTGGTGTCCGGGCCACATCCGGGTTGTCGCGATTTGTTTACGTATCGTCATCGAATGACCTGCCTTTTTAGTGAGAAGCTGTGCATGATGCATAAAATAGGTACTAAGGATACTATACCCAATAATCGCCAGTTTGCATTCGCATGCCTGGGCGGAAGCCGTAACTGAGCTTGAATTTCCACAAGCGTCGGGCTTTCTGCTATGATGAAGAGGATGAACTGGAAGCTTGAGGAAATGATGCCGGGAGAGGGGATACGTGATGACTGGGCAAATGATCGGACCGTGGATCGAACGAATTCGTGCCAATATTGCGGAAGTGATCGTCGGCAAGGAGGCGGTCGTGGACCTGCTGCTTACGGCGCTGCTGGCGAACGGCCATGCCTTGCTGGAGGATGTGCCGGGGACGGGGAAAACCTTGCTGGCGAAGTCGCTAGCGCGTTCGCTGGCATGTTCATTTAAGCGCATACAATTTACACCCGACTTGCTGCCCTCCGATCTGAGCGGCATTAACTTTTATAATCAGCGCTCCGGTGAGTTTGAATTTCGTCCGGGTCCGGTGTTTGCCGGTATTTTGCTGGCGGACGAAATAAACCGGGCAACGCCGCGCACGCAATCCAGCCTGCTGGAATGTATGGAGGAGCGCCAGATTACGATTGATGGGGTGACCCATCAGCTGGAGCGGCCGTTTCTGGTTGTCGCCACGCAAAATCCGGTCGATAACCAAGGGACGTTTCCGCTGCCGGAGGCGCAGCTCGACCGTTTTTTGCTGCGGATCGAGATGGGGTATCCGACCTTCGAGGAAAGTATGGGCATCCTCCAGCGCTTTCGGCAGGCGCAGCCGCTGGAACGGTTATCTGCAGTCGCCAGCGCCGATGAAGTCGTGAGCGCTCAGCAGCAGGCTGCAGAGGTGCGCGTTCACGATGAGCTGGTCGGCTACATCGTCCGGCTGGCCGAGGCGTCGCGCCGACAGCCGGATGTGGCGCTTGGCGTCAGCCCGCGCGGCATGCAGGCGCTGCTGCGAGCATCGCAGGCGTATGCGCTTGTACGCGGACGCGATTACGTAACGCCGGATGATATCAAGGCGATGGCTGTCCCGGTGTTAGCCCACCGTCTGCTGGTGCAGGGCGGCTTGCGGGTTCGGGGCAGCGGCGGCCAGAGCGCGGAGGTCGTTCGCCGGCTGCTGGCGGCTGTCGAGGTACCGAGTGAGCCGACGGGTCCGGAAGGGACGGAACCGGGAGCAATCGGAACTGGAACGGGACCTGGAACTGCAGCTGCGGCTGGTCGGCTGTCCGGGGGACGGTAGGTGATGGGCATTCCTTCGCTGCTGTTTGGTACCGTGGTGATGCTCGCCGTTGTAGGGCTTGTATATCGCTGGCGAGCGCTGCACAGGCTGGAGTATTCGCGCCACTTCTCGCAGGCAGCCGCTTATGCGGGCGACCGGGTCGAAATGGTGGAGCGGATCGTGAACCGCAAGCTGCTGCCCTTGCCGTGGTTGAGACTGGAGGCCTTGATTGCGCGCGGACTCGTATTTGGTTCGCAGACGCAGCTGGATATTCGCAGCGGCGAGCTGTTTCAGAATCATATCAGCCTGTTCAGTCTCCGGCCGTACCGGCAGTTGATTCGCCGCCATGAGGTGCTTTGTGCCAAACGCGGCCTGTACCGGCTCGATTCGGCGACGGTCACTGCGGGCGACCCGTTTGGCCTGTTTACCGGCTCGCGCAGATTTGCGCTGGAGGCGGAGCTGCTTGTATACCCGCAGCCTGCTGCGCTGGACGAGCTGCCGCTGCCGGTCCGCAGCTGGCTGGGTGAGCTGCCGGTGCGCCGCTGGATTGCGGAGGACCCGTTTCTGACCTCAGGTGTAAGGGATTATCGTCCGGGTGATCCGCTATCGGCGGTCAACTGGAAGGCGACGGCCCGGATCGGGGGGCTGCAGGTACACCGGAAGGAGTTTACCGCCGACCAGCGGCTGATGATCGTGCTGAATCTTGACGTGACGGACGGCATGTGGAAGGCGGTTACCAACCCGTCCCGGATCGAGCAGGGCATCCGTTATGCCGCGTCTATTGCTTCGTATGCGGTCCGTCACGGCATGGAGGTCGGCTTGCTGTGCAACGGCCGGTTGTCCGGCGGCTCGCTTGAGCCGGTTCGTCTCGCGCCGGGGGGAGGGGAGCGCCAATTCATCGCGCTGCTGGAGCAGCTGGCCCGGCTGGAGCTGGAAACCGTAGTCACGATAAACGGCTTGCTGGAGCAGGAAGCGCTGCGGCTGGAAAGCGACGCAGCTGCGGCAGGCCGAGAGTCGCCGGCGGATTATGTGCTGCTGACCTGTCATACGGCCGCCTCGCTGCTGGAGCGGGCTGATCGGCTGAGCGCGCAGGGCAGCCGGGTGGAGCTGCTTCTGATCCCGGAAGTGGAAGCCGACGCGGAGGTGGGGGCGGTATGAGCGAACAGCTTGCGAATGCGGCCTCCCGGCCGGGGGCGCCAAGACTGCCGAGACTGCCGAGACTGCCGAGACTGTGGAGTCGCGGACTGACGGAGCTGCTTTTCGTTCTGCCGATTGCCCTGGCGGCTGCGGGCTACGGGTGGCCGCCTGGGTCAACGAGCGGGGCAGCGCCTTGGTTATGGCTCGGTGCGCTGCCAGTGTTAGTGCTGCCTGCCGCCTGGATCGGCTTCCGCTGCAAATGGCGGTGGCAGCAGCTGCTGGCTGCGCTGCTGCTCGGCCTGCCGGCGGGCTGGCTGCTGGGCGGAGCCGCGACCGCTGGCGCAGATATCGCGGCTGTGACGGCCGGCTCATGGCTGCGGCTGCTTGCTACGGTGGCAGCCATGTACCTCGGCATGACCGCGTTCAGCCGTGCAAATGCGTTGTCTCTGTATGTCGCTGGAGCATTCAGCTATATGCTTGCGGCCATCGTGTTTCCGTTTCGGCCGGAGTGGACGCCGCTGCTGCCTGTATTGACGGCGGCCGGTCTGCTCAGTCTGGTCATCGCACTTTTCTCGATGAATGGCGCGTATTTGCATACGGTGGCCTTGTCCGGCGACCGGCCTGCCGTACTGGCTGCTGCGCTGCGTCGGCATAACCGCTGGTATGTAAGCGTGCTGCTGCTGGCTGCTATTGCGGCAGGCAGCCTGAGCGGAATCGTGTGGCGGGGCGTGAAAGCGCTGCTGGGTTGGCTGCTGAGCGGGGAAGCAGAGCCGCCTCCAGCCGCTCGGCAGCCTGCAGAGCCCCAGGCGCCGCCACCCGCCTGGCCCATGGAGGAGCCGCAGGAGCCCGGCTGGCTCGCGCAGTTGATGAATATGCTGTTTTATGCAATCGGCACGCTGCTGCTGCTGGCTTTGGCTGTCGCGCTGCTGCTTGTGCTGTACCGCAAAGGGCCGCCAATCATCAAGGCGGCGCTGGACCGGCTGCTGGCGCTGCTGCGGCGTTCGCCGGAGCCGATGACCGGCGTCGGTTATGTGGACGAGGAGCAGGACGTCTGGTCGTGGGAGTCATTCAGCCGTCCCTGGCGGAAGCTTGGCTCCGGCCGGTTGCGTTCCGGGCATAAGGAGGCGCGTTGGGAGGAGCTGCCCGATGGAGCGGCTCGGGTCCGGTATTTATATCGGAGCTGGCTGCGGAAGCAAGCCGGGCGCGGGTACCCGGTCCAGAAGCAGCTGACGCCGCGCGAAACGGTGTCCGACGTCATGCGGTGGGGGAGAGAGCAGCCCTTGCGGCAGGCGGATCAGCTGCATATTCAGGAGCAGGCCGAATTGGGCGAGGCTTTGCTGGAGCCGTACGAGGAGAGCCGCTACGGGGAGAGGCAGCCGGACGACGCCCGGCTGGCGGCGCTGCGGGAGAAGCTGAAGTAAGGCAGAGGCACGCATAGCCAGCTTCCGGGCGTTCGCTGAAACCGCGCACACCGGCCTGAAGAGGCCGGTGTGTGCGTGAGCATGATGTCTGTAATCCTAAGTAATCCTATGTAATCTACAATTAAGCGTACACTCGTTCAAACTCTTCGTCCGTTTTCACGGGATACAAGATACCCTCGATCAGCCCGATGATGGAGGGTATTGTTGTCCCGCAATTTTATCATAGGACAGCCCATTATGGCGTTTCCTACTTCATACAAGCAGTCGTTCGCCGGGTCGAGCGGAGCGAAGCCCCGTGAAGCCCTCAGCCGTCAGCTGCGCGCATACGGCATCCGTCGCCTCGCGTCCAGTATGAACGGGAATGGTCACCTCGCTGCTGAAGGCGCTGAGCATGCGCCGCACATCGTTAAGGCCTTGATGCACCTTGTAGCGCAGCTTGATCGTCTCCATATGTACAGCGCTTACATCGTGAGGGTCAGACTGGAGCGCTGCCGCTTCAACGGGAGCCAGGGTGTTCCGGGCAGGCTTCCGGTTATTGGAGCTGTCGGCAGGAGCAAGATCGGCTGAACCGACCGGGCCGCTAGCCGTTAAAGCGCGGCCGGTGCTTTTTCCTTCGCTGGAAAGCAGCCGCTGTCCGAAGCTGCCCTCGGCCAAGTGGCCGGTCAGCACAACGCAGCCGCGTCCGGCAGCAGACAGTCTGCGGTAATATTCCTGCGCGCGCGCCGACTGCATCATGCCGTCGCCGGTGAAATACAACCCGGACCGCCCGGCTGTAAACGCCCGGCTGCGCTGCTCCTCCGTCTCGATGACCGTTAGCCGGGGGCTTGTCAGACAGCGGGCGATCCGCCCGCTTGCTTCGGGGCGCAGCCATTCCGGCTGACTGGCCATCTGCGCAAGCGCTTCGATCAGCTCGTGTTCGGCGTACAGGGCGGCGTCGGCGAACTGTTCGCTGGCCCAGACGAGCAGGTCCTGGCCCCGCCCGAACATCGGGACGGGCAGCAGCACAGAGCCGCCTTGCGCCAGCGCAGCCGTAATCCGGTCGGCAAGCTTGCCCAGCTTGACCGCCTGCGGCTCCTCATCCATGCCGTATGCGGCGTCCACCAGCGCTGCGTGAATCGTCTCCGGCTGAGCTTCGCCTTGAGGCCAAGGCAGCCGCTCCGGGCCGTCAGCCGCCAGCAGCGGCGACTCGTCCGTATAGTCTCCGGAGAAAAATAGACGCCGACCCTCCAGCTCCAGCAGAAGCCAGACGGAGCCTGGCAAATGTCCGCTGCGCCCCCAGCAGACACGGATCGAAGGCGCAATCTCAATCCACGTTCCGGCTGCGCCCGCTTCGTCCAGATAGGCGAACCGGAGCGCCTGAATATGCTCTTCGTTATAGGGCAGCTCGGCTTGACGGCCCTTCACATACCCGGACCACGCAGCGAAATAAGCGCCGACCTGCTGCGCAGTAGCGCGGGTCGTCCAGATGACGCCGCTGTAGCCGTATTTGTACAGCAGCGGCAGGGCGACCGAATGATCCTCATGCGCATGGGATAAAAACACCGTATCCAGCAGCGCCGCCGCCTGCGGGTCGATCAGCGGATATTCTCCGCTGCCTGTTTTTTTGACCCCGCAGTCCAGCAGCACCCGGCGTCCGGCGTGAAGCAAGTAATAGCTGGAGCGGCCGTGCTCGCCGGCCCCTCCCCAGATGTCAAGTTGCATGCTGCATCAGTCCACTTTCTGCTTTGAACTTAATCGGTTGATGCCCAGCAGCATCAGCGTGGTCAGCCCGACGGAGACGACGGCCATGGCCATCCCTAGCGACACTTTGCCTTGCTCGAACTGGGCGAAAATATACGTCGCCGACGTCTCCATGGACGGCGGCAAAATCATCAGCGAAGCGACCAGCTCGCGGATCGAAATCGTGAAGGTCATCATCCAGCCCGCCAGCATGCCGGGGATGATCAACGGCAGCACAATGCGCCGGAAAATATAAGCCGGTTTCCCGCCGAATACACGTCCCGCCTGAAACAGAGAGTCGTCCAGCTGCGAGAAATTCGCTTTTACATACTGCACGGTGTACGGCAGGAAGAAGACGACATAGGTCAGCACAACCATCCCGTACGTGTTGTACAGCGGAATCGGCATCCAGGGCGCGTTCCACAGCAAAATCAGGCCGACGACAATGACGATGCCCGGCACGGTGTTGGGCAGCAGGCTGAACAAATCGGTGGTCCGCTGCGGCCATGTCCGCGATTGCCGGATCGTCAGCGCAAACCAGGTGCCCAGAATGACCGAAATCGTTGCGGCGACGAGGGACAGGCTGAGGCTGTTCAGCAGCGCCTGCATGCTTTTGGAGCCCCAGGTCAGCAGCTCGATATAATGGCCAAGCGTCAGATTGTTCCAGGCGAGGCCGACGCCGCGCAGCTTCATCAAGGACGCGGACACGATCGAGAAGTACGGCACGCCGATCGACAGCGCCAGCAGCAGCGTCACATACCCCCAGACAAGCAGCCCGGTCAGCGTTTGCAGCGGGTATTGCTTGGAGCGGCTGCCCTTTCCGCCGACGAGCCGGTACGTAAACCGCTGACTGATGACGGTTTGTCCAACCCATAACAGCAAGCAGGTGCTCAGCAGCACGGAGGCGAGCGCCGTCGCTTTGCCGAAATCAATCGGCCAGCTGGAAATATATTTGTGAATTTCCGAGGTGAGCACGTAAAATCCGATCTTGCGCCCGAACGTAGCGGGCGTGCCGAATTCAGCAATCGTCTTGACGAAGACGAGCAGCGCGCCCATCGCGTAGCTGGAGATCAGCAGCGGCAAAATAATGCGCCGGAACCGGTAAAAAAACCGTCCGCCATGCACCGCCGCCGCCTCCTCGCGGCTGCCGCCGATTTGCAGCAGCGCGTTGCGCAAAATCAGATACAGGAACGGGAACAGGTGCAGGCTCATGATCGCGACCATGCCGAAAAGGCTGAAGAAGGCCGGGGTCCAGCTGGCGGCTGCGGGCAGCAGCTGCTCCAGATAGCCGTTTTTCTGCATAAATAAAATCCAGCCCATCGAGCCGATATACGGCGGCGTCATAAATGGGACAAGCAGCACGATGTCCAGCCAAGCATGGCGGCCCAGACTTGTCTTGGCAACCATCCAGGCAAGCGGCAGCGCCAGCAGCGTGGAGCCGGCTACGACACATGCGCCAAGCCAGAGTGAATGGAGGAACACTTCGCCGAGCTTGTTTTCGACAATGGCGCGCAGCGGGGCCGACACATCCAGCACGCCGTCCGGATAGACGCTCGTCGTAAAGATGAAAAAAAGCGGGACGACCACAAGCATCGCCAGCAGCAGCAGAGCGAGGGTCATCCCTAACGTTTTAAAGGATAGCAAGCTTCTGTAAGGCATTCGATCACCGTCTCAGGCCGTATTATTTGAACAGTTGACTAAACTTTTTCGTCACATCGTTGCCGTTTGTATCCATCCACGTCCAGTCGATCTTCATTTGCGGAATTTGATCGACGC
This sequence comes from Paenibacillus sp. sg306046, assembly GCF_059821225.1. Lineage (NCBI taxonomy): Bacteria > Bacillati > Bacillota > Bacilli > Caryophanales > Paenibacillaceae > Paenibacillus > Paenibacillus sp. sg306046. The sequence goes on along the minus strand of NZ_JCAMRT010000014.1, from coordinate 147,886 downwards.
CGGCGCGGTCCTTAACCGGAATGTCCTTGCGGCCCGGCAGCAGGTACGTGTTGGCAACAAGCTTCTGCGCTTCGTCCGACAGCAGGTAGTCGATAAATGCTTTGGCGTTGTCCTGGTTTTGGCTCGTTTTGAGAATAGCTGCCGGACGTGGGCTGATCACGGTGCCGCTGGCCGGATAGACCATATCGACAGGCTCGCCCTTCGCCTTCGCCTGATACGTCATGTAGTCAACGCCAGCTGCGACAATGCTTTTCGCCCCCGTAATGACCGGGTCGAGCGCTTCCTGGTTTGCTCCGGCCAGCGCGACTTCATTTTTCTTGTACTGATCAAACAGCTCCCAGCCGGCTTCGCCTTTACCGCTCAAGTAACCCGTGATAAAGTCCAGCGCCGAGCCGGACAACGCCGGATCAGGGATGTTAACCTTGCCCTTCCATTCCGGCTTGGCGAGATCGCTCCACTCCTTCGGCGGGGCTGCAACCTGCTTCGTATTGTAGACAATTCCGAGCGCCGACGCGCTGTAGCCGAAGAAATGCCCTTCCTTGTCGGACCAGTCAGGGATGAGCTTGTCCGCATTGGCGGCTGTCGGGTAAGCCAGCGTCAGTCCGCTTTTCTTCAAGCCTTGCGCCGAAGGCAGGGAGGCGAGTACGACAACGTCCACGACAGGATTTGCTTTCTCGGCTTCCATCCGGGCCAAAATTTTACCTGTCGTTCCCTGGAACATTTCCACCTTGACGCCGGTTTTTGCTTCATAGCCCTTCTGGATGCCCTCAGCGAGCTCCTTCGGTCCTGCGCTGTAGACGACCAGCTTGCCGGTCAGCTTTTTCTCATCCTGCTTCGTTTCCGGGGTCGCCGCCGGTTTTTCGGCTTGAGGCGTCGGCGCCGCACCGTTGCTGGCCGGATTGGCCGCCGTGCCGCAGCCTGCCGCTGTCATACCAAGCATGGCCGTTAACAGTAAAGTAGCCCCGTTTTTCCAACTTTTCTTCCTGATCATCGTATAATTCCTCCCTTAGGATAAGTGATTGATGTGATGAATATGTGCGGTGAGTACATAAATCGGGAGCTGCCTGCCCGTCTGCAGCCGATCTTCCCGGTAAGCGATCCAGTGGCCCAGCTCGCCCATATCAAGGCCGATTTCGTAACGGTCGCCCAAGTAGCTGACGCTGCGCACGGTGCCCTGAAAGCATTCCGCGGGCTGACCATCCGCCGGGTCTGTCCAGCGAATTTGCTCCGGACGGATGAGCTTTCGGTCGGTTTCGATCCAGTTCGACTTGCCGATAAAACGCGCGACGAACGGGTCCTCGGGCCGCCGGTAAATGTTCTCGGGCGAGCCTTGCTGCAAAATGCGTCCGGCTTGCATCACGACGATTTCATCCGACATCGACATCGCTTCGGTCTGGTCATGGGTTACATACAAGGCGGTCAAGCCTGCGTCCTGCACCAGATTCATCAGCTCCAGCCGCATGTCGTCGCGCAGCACCGCATCGAGTGCGCTAAGCGGCTCGTCGAACAACACAAGCGCAGGCTTCATGGCAATCGCCCGAGCGAATGCGACGCGCTGCTGCTGGCCTCCGGATAACTGGTGCGGGTAACGCTTTTCCATGCCCCGCAGACGAACCCGGTCGATCGCTTCCTCTACGCGCCGGTTCAGCTCCTGCTTTTGCCCGGTCGCCCGCAAGCCGAAGGCGATGTTTTCGAAGACGGTCATATGCGGCCACAGCGCAAAATCCTGAAACACCATGCCGAACTGCCGTTTATGTGCCGATTCGTCGATCCGCCGCGAGGCGGAAAATAAGACGCGTTCACCGAGCGTAATGTCGCCCTGATCAGGCTGCTCCAGTCCGGCGATCATCCGCAGCAGTGTTGTTTTGCCGCAGCCGGAAGGGCCAAGCAATGTTGTAAACCGGCCTTTCCTGATCGTCAAGTCGGTGGGGTGCAGAGCCTGCACCTGGCCGAACGCCTTTGCCAATCCGCGAATCATGACATCCATGCTGGTATCCTTCCTGTTTGTTGTGATTAGCTTCAGTTTACCGGGTGAAATGCAGAAGAATGTTATCGTCACGTAAAGCTTCTGTTAAAGTTATCAATGGATACTATTAAAAATCATAGATTTTATCTATACTGTTGCCATGCTAGCCAAGTTGATGACGAGGAGGGGCATCCGGTGAATTTGAATTTGCTGAAGCTGCAGATGGTCGAGTTGCTGGAGAGGCATCAGAAAATTACGACGGTGGCTGAGCAGCTTGGGCTGAAGCAGCCGACGATCACCTTTCACATGAAAAACCTGGAGCAGGAGCTGGGGGTGCAGCTGTTCGAATCGCGGGCGGGCAAAACGCTGCTGACGGAGGCGGGGAGATCGCTGCACCATTATGCGGTGAAAATCAACGCGCTGGCGCAGGAAGCGGAGCGGGTGGTGAAGGAATTCGACGAGCTGGGGCGAGGCGTACTGCGGATCGGCGCGAGCTACGTGCCGGGCACGTATATGCTGCCTCGGGTGATGCATGCCTTTTCCCGCAGCTACCCGCGAATTTCGCTGACGCTGGAGGTCAAGACCGCGCCTGCGATCAAGCAGCTGCTGCTGGATCATGAGATTGATATCGGGGTGCTGTCAACCGAGCCGTTTCAGCTGGCGCCGCTGGTCAGCGAGCCGCTGTGCGAGGATGAGCTGGTTGTGATTTTCGCGCCGCAGCATCGGTTTGCCGAGCAGCCGCAGCTGGAGCCCGCGCATTTGGCGGAGACGCCGTTTCTGCTGCACGGTCCGGCCTCCAGCACCCGGCAGCTGACCGACCGCTGGGCGCAAAGCCACGGCGTGCCGCTGTATGCGCGGCTGGAGCTGGATTCGCTGGAGGCGATCAAGCAGGTCGTGATGCTGGGCGACTGCGTTTCCTTCGTATCCCGCCAGGCGGTACAAAAGGAAGTGCTGCGGGGCGAGCTGGCTTGCCGGCCGATTCCGCAAAATACGTTCCGGCGCGATATTCATTGCGCGTACAATGCGGACAGACGCCATTCGGCTGTATTGGACCGATTTATCGCGCAGCTGCGTCAGGAGGCGCTGGAGGTCCGGTGACATGGGAACGCTTTGATTTCCAAACGAAAGACCCCAAACTCCACTGTAAAATGGAGGCTGGGGTCCTTTTTCTCAAGGAAAATCGGTCGATATCGAAGGCTTAAAACGTATTATAGATATTATCGCATTCTTCACTGGTCGGCTGATAAAAGCAGTGAAGCTTGTATCGTGCTACAAGAGGCTGACCATACCAGGTCGGCGGGCATGGCTGTGGGGCTGTGGGCGTTCCCGGGCGGAAATACCAGAGGGAAAATTTGGCCGGCCAATATCGCTCCCCATTCACAGCCCGGCGTGCCAGACGGCGTTCGCTTTCTCTTGCTTTTTGATAATACATGCCATGCTGCAGCGCCTCAAACGCGTGCGGCTGGTTGATCATTTGGGGAATGGTCCGGATGCCTTTAAAATCGGAGCAATTCGCTCTGATCCGGTTAACGCCTACATTTCCAACCAGGAGCATGCCCCGTTCACCTTCACCTACAGCTTCGGCTCGCAGCAACCTTGCCAACATGTCAACATCCTGGTCCCTGGCTTTCACGACTGCCATCGGCTCACCTCATTTGTTGTTCTAAACTCATTCATATTGCAGGCGAAGCGGATGTATGACAGTCACGCTGTTATTTCGTTGAGATTTTGTCGCTGCGAAGGAGGGGACAACCCCTCCTCACATCTTGAGTAAGCCTGCAATAAACGCGGCCGAAGCCGCAAAGCATGCGACAGTCCGGACGTGATTCCACGCCATCCAGACGGGAACGAACTTTTGCCAGAAGGCGCTGCCTGCTTCGCTTTCCGGGGTCACCTTCGCAAGCTTCATGTTCAAAGGTACATTGAAGGCGCCTGTCACGCCGAGGCCTCCGATTACGTAAAACAGTCCTCCGGCAAGCGCATACTCCGTTCCCGGCAACCCCCAGCTCATGAGCGCTCACGCCATCAGGACGATACCGATCAACCCCGTTCCGAAAAACAACAGCGAGCAAAGCAAGCTTTGCACGGTTATATTGATGGACTGCATGGCGGCAATGCCTCGATCAGCTGAGAGGCGGGCGAGTGCTCTCATCACGAACCCCGAGAATGCGAACAAGACGCCTCCGACGGCGGCGGCAGAGACAGCGGCGGTAAAGGTCAAGACATAGACATAGGAGAAGTCATCCATGCGAGTCCACTGCCGACCAGACCCCGGTCGCCGCCGCGCTGCGTGCGAACTCCTGGAATTCACGCGGCTCCCGTCCTAGCGCCCTGCTCACACCGTCGGCAAGCTCCGAATTGCGGCCGTCCAGCACACGGGTGAACAAGTCGACGAGCAGTTCGATGAAATCCGCAGGAAGCCCTTCATGGCGCAGGCCCGCAACGAACTCCTCGACGGAAATGCGTACGAACCGAATATCCCGCCCGGTTGCCTGTGCAAGCATGTCTGCGATTTCCGCAAACGTAAGCGAACGCGGTCCTGTCAGCTCGTAGGTTTGACCGATATGCCGGTCGTCGGTCAACGCGGCGACTGCGACATCTGCGATATCGTCCGCGTCCAGGAACGGCTCCGGTACATCCTTGGCCGGCAGGGCGATGACGCCGCTTCGCACGGCATGGCACAGGAAGCTTTCGTTAAAATTCTGGTTGAACCAGCTCGCCCTGACGATTGTCCAGTCTGCCCCAGAATCCCGGAGCGCCTGCTCAGCGATGAAGGCGCCTTCTTCGCCGCGTCCCGACAACAGGATGAGCCTGCGAACGCCCATCTCGACTGCAAGCCTGGAGAACGCCGCAATGTCCTCCGGTGCTCCGGGGATTGCGAGATCAGGATAATAGGCGACGTAAGCTGCCCGTACTCCTTCAAGGACGTCCCGCCAAGACGCTCGATCGGTCCAGTCAAAGGACGGACTTCCCGACCGCGACCCGATCCGGACAGCAAGCCCGCGAGCCGTGAGCTGCTCCGCGACTCTTCGTCCCGTCTTGCCTGTGCCTCCGATGATCAGTATCGGCTTGCCCTTGTTCATCAGGAGGAGAGATGGTGTCCAGTTGAACAAAATCAGCAAACCTTCTGAGGTGAAAACCTTTGATCACCCCCAACGTTTTGGTGCGAACAGCGACCCGGCCAATTCTCCTGAAATTTTGAATTTCTTTACTGATGGCCACAATGTTCGCTATCTTGATTCTTCTTGTCGGAAATTCTCCGCCGTCAGCAGATGCGGCAACGACGGTTGTTTGGCATACTTTTTTGATCACCGGGAAAACGCTTTTTTGTATCTTTCATTTAAAAATACCTGATCGCCAATTGATGATATAAGAAATTGCCGAAACGTAGTCAGCTTACACCTGTTGCGTTTCAAAATCGGCATAGCTATTCCCTCCTCATCGTTTTGCTTCTCCGTAATCATATGAGGAACTCATCCGTATTGACTGTACAGATCGCAAGCTTGAAGCAAAAAGTCACAGGCGCTGAATGCTTGGCAGAAGGAGTACCTATGGAGGGGGGACGACGGGGCGAAGGGACTGCCCGGAGAGGCTGTGCGCATGAAAAAAGGAATGCCGCCCTGGTCAGGTCAGCATTCTTTAATTTTAGAGTCTAGACAGCAGCCGCTTCCAGAGAAAGCCTTACGGCCGCTTGGCCTGCAGCAGCTCGCGCAGCGGCGCTTCCAGCTCCTCCGGCTTGTCGGAAGGAGCGAAACGTTTGACGACATGCCCTTCACGGTCGACCAGAAATTTGGTGAAGTTCCATTTGATCGACTTCGAGCCTAGCAGTCCGGGTGCTTCGCTGCTTAGGTGCTTGAATAACGGGTGGGCGTTTGCGCCGTTGACGTCGATTTTGGAAAACATCGGGAACGTTACGCCATGATTCAGCGAGCAAAACTCGGCAATCGCAGCTTCTTCCTCCAGCTCCTGGTTCATAAACTGGCTGCTCGGAAAACCCAATACAGTGAAGCCCTGTTCCTTGTACGTATCGTAAAGCTTTTGCAGCCCGTCGAATTGGGGAGTGTAGCCGCACTTGCTGGCGGTGTTAACAATGAGCATGACATCGCCGCGGTAACGATCCAGCGTTTCGGTTTCACCGCGGATGGTACGGACTTCGGTTGCGTACAGGTTTTTTTCAGACATGATCATGTCTCCTCTCTATTTGGGAAGAAATTGAAATTATTGATTTCTATAAATTTAATTTTATACAATTTAATTTGTAAAGTCAAGCGATCTGCCGTAAAGCCTTGTCGCTGCGGCTTTACGGCGCGGAGCTGTGGTATACTGAATGCAAGGTAACATGACGAGATCATTTGAGAGGCAAGGTGTACGTTCATGCCTGACTGGTCGTATCAGACCCTGTTCCGGCCGCTGCTGTTCCGCCTGCGGCCGAGGCTCGCCCGAGCGTTGACCTTTCAGGCGATCGGCGGACTGAGCCGGCTGCCAGGCGGCAGCCTCATTATTCGCACGTTGGGACATATGGAGCCTTCCCCGATTCTGAGAAGCCGCGCGGGGGCGCTGGAGCTGGGCGCTCCGGTCGGGTTATCCGGCTCTGTCGATCCGGATGGAACGGCTCATGCCGCCATGGCGCAATTTGGCTTCGGCTTCGTTTTGCTTGGTCCGGTAACCGTCGAGCCGCAACGAAGTGATGCGGATATTCGGCATGATCCCGTGCAAGAATCTATTGTCTACCCGCTGTATGCAGAGAATACAGGGCTAGAGGCGGCGGTGCAGCTGCTAAAGCGGCCGCGTCATCGGCTGCCGCAGCTGGTGCGGATTGTTCCGCTGCCGGGTGCGGGTGACTTGGGCAGGTATGGTGAACAGCCCGCGGCGGCGGGTAGCACAGGCGTGAATGGCGGTGAACAGCCTTCGGCAGCGGGTAGCGCAGGTATGCGTATGCGTGGCGGCCAGCAGCCTGTGGAGGGAGCTTCGGGCATGCGTGGCGGCCAGCAGACCGAAGAGGGCATCTCCTGCGCGTATGAGAACCAGCAGCCGCTGCTGGCCATATCCAACGCAGATCATCAGCCGCAGGTGAGTCCGCGCCTCACTGATACGCTAACTCAGCTTGCCTGCATGATGAAGCAGCTGATCGGAGCGGGCGCGGCGGGTTTTCATGTCGATTTGTCGCAGAGCGGATGCAGCCGGACGGAGACGCTGGAGCTGGTTCGCCGCCTTCCTGCGCTGGCTGCTGAACGGGCGGTCCCGGAAGCTTCAGCATGCGGCCCGGCTCTGCCGCTGCTGCTGTACGTTCCGCCGGATACACCGCAAGCCGCGCTGCTGGAGCTGCTGCCGATCGTGGAGGCTGCGGGCTGGACCGGCATGGTGATCGGAGAGGGGAGCCCGGAGGGGGCAGGGGTGCGAATCGGGAAGGACAGCAAAGCTCCGGGGCTGGAGCTGCTTGGCCTGATCCGTGCGTACGGCGTTGACCGGGTCATGCCCGTCGATGACCGCAACCATGAAGCTGAGCCGGCTGGCGGCATTGCCCGCTCGGACCGCGCTGCGTCAACCGCCCGGCTGACGCTTCAGGCGGCTTGCGGCGTCCATGAGCCGCAGGATGCGCTTGACCTGATCGCGGCCGGAGCCGATCAGGTGCTGCTGCATAGCGGCATGGTCTATGCCGGTCCGGGCTTGCCCAAGCGCGTCAACGAAGCGATCGCGCATGAGCGGCTGCGGCAGCAGCCCGAGCCGACACCCGTGCCGTTCTGGCGCAATTGGGGCTGGATGTGGCTGCTTGGGCTCGGAATGGTCATCGGCGGCGTGCTCGCCTGGTTTGTGGCGATTACGGCAGTGCTGCTGCCGTACGATGAAGCATTTCTGGGCATGGACCGCGACGCGATCCGCCGAGTCAACGACCGGCTGCTGCATTTCATGTCGCATGACCGGATTACGCTTGCCGGGACGATGATTTCCATCGGCATTTTGTATATGCGGCTGGCCCGTTACGGGCTGCAGGAGGGCCAGCATTGGAGCAAAACCGCCGTGTTTACCTCCGCGGCAGTCGGGTTTTCCAGCTTCTTTTTGTACCTGGGCACCGGGTACTTCGACCCGCTGCATGCGACGGCGGCCGCAATTTTGCTCCCGATGCTGCTGCTGGCGATGCGCGCGAACGAGGATCAGCCTTACCGCCGGCCGGTTCATCTGCACAACGACCGCATATGGCGGCTGGCGATGTGGGGGCAGCTGTGCTTCGTGTCGCTTGGCTTTGCCTTGGCAATTGGCGGCGTGACGATTATGGGGGTTGGCGTGACGACGGTGTTCGTGCCGGAGGATCTGGTTTATATGCAAACCACTCCCGCACAGCTGGACGCGGCCAATCCCCGGCTGATTCCGCTGATCGCCCATGACCGTGCGGGCTTCGGCGGAGCGCTGCTGGCGGATGCGCTTGTTATTGCGGTCATGGCGTTATGGGGGCTGCAGCGCGGAGAGCGGTGGCAGTGGCACACGCTGCTGCTGGGCGGAGCGCCTGGCTTTGCAGCGGCGTTCGGCGTCCATCTGGGGATCGGCTACACCGATTGGTGGCATCTGCTGCCTGCGTTTTTTGCGCTTGCGCTGTATGTGGCCGGCTTAATCCTGCTGTACCCTTATCTGATGCGGAGCGAGTCCGCGCAGCCCGTTTCCCCGGCGCGGCGAGACACAGGCTGGCCGACTGCTCCATAAGCAGGTAGCAGGCGGCAGCCCAGCCCGCAGGCCGCACAGGTCGAGCGGATGAGACATTCCTCTCGGATAAACGGGCAAGCTCCGCTCCTGCCCTGTCAAAGTGAAATCCCCTGCTTCCGTCAACGGCGGAGGCAGGGGATTTTAAGTCTGGAAACGGTGCGCAGCGCGGGAGGCTGCCTACATGCGGCAAATTTCCTTGGGGCAGCTTTCACACTGGCAGACGCCCCGCAAATAGGCGAGATTAACAATCGTAATGGTGCCGTTTTCGATCTTGATGACGCCTTCCCGCTTCATATCGTTCAGCATCCGGTTGACGCTCTCGCGGGTCGCGCCGATCATATCGGCCATCTCCGAATTGCTCATGCGGATATCCAGCTTGATGGCGCCGTTTTTCTCAATGCCGCACGAATTGCTGAGCCGGATCAGCAGCGAGCAGAGCGCGCCAGGCTTGCCGAACATCATCAGGTCGCGCATTTTCGTCTGGATGATCCGGTGCGTCAGCCCCATCCAGCGCATGAACTCAATCGCCAGATCGCCATGCTGCCAGAGCAGCACCTCCAGATCCTTGCGTTGAATAACGCCGATCTCCCCATCCTCCGTCATCTCTGCATTAAATGCCTGCACCGAGTCCTGAAACGGGTCGAGCTGTCCGAACAGGTCGCCCGCCTGATGCAGCGACAAGGTGAAGGTCCGGCCGTCATCCGAGTTTTTCGTCACCTTCACACGGCCCTTGATCAGAAAATACAGCTTGTCGGCGGCATCGCCTTCCCAGTACAGCATCGTGCCTGCTTCCGCCTTCTTCTTATACATAACGCCAGTCAGCCGATCGAAGCTATCGGGTGAAAATACCGCGTGAACGCCCCGGATGCCTGCCTGCTCCTGAGCCGGATTTGTCAGTCGCTCCCGGATGGGCTGGCTGCCGCCTTGTCTCGGCTTCGTTCCGCTTGTCATTACGGTTCCTGTCATCATCCCGATCATCTCCCTGGTTTCTTGTTGCTTTCATCATACCTCGCGCCGGCCGGTTTCGTTATCGGGGGAAGACCTGATCTTTGGCGTAAAATCCCCTGAACTTTGTGTGAGGTTTATCACAGCGGGTATCAGGGGCAAGGCGGCGCAGTGCGGGAATAACAAGCGTTTCCTCCGTGTTTTCGCGCCGACGAAATCAGGGATTTCCCTGACTACCGTTTCCCCTCTTCAACCGTTACAATAGAAACACAAGTGTCACAGGGGAATCAGGGACAAGAGAGGATGAACCGGCATGGGAACGGATGAGGAAGCAGAGCATCAAGCGGAAGGAAGCGAGCGGCCGGGCCGCGGGGCCGGCGCCGGGGCGGCTGGGGAAGCGCTGCGGCTGCAGGAGCCCGCGTTGCTGCCGTTCCGCAGCGTGCGGACCGAGCTGCTGCGGCTGCAGGAGCTGACCTCCAGCGACTTGGCGGCGCTAGCCTGGAAAGCGGAGCCGGAGGAGGAGCTGAGCGACTACCTGTGGACCTGTCTGCTCGGCAACCGCAGCGACCGCGTCAAGCGGATGAGCTTTCGCCGGGGCAGTCCAGGCTTGGCGGGAGCTGCGCTGCGGCTTGGCCGCTATGTCACTGCAGGGCCGCAGCTGGAGCCGCTGGCAGCGGCGGACTTCGCCAATTTTGCCCGGAGCTGTCCGGTGATGCTGGCGGAGAAGCTGCAGACCGCTGTCGCGCTGCCGGTGAGCGGCGCAGGGACAGCGGCCGGGGTGCTGCTGCTCGGCAGCCGGTCGGGCCACCATTACAACGCGGACGACATTCGGCATGCGCAGATCGGGGCCGTTCGATTGAATAGATGAATCTTCTGCATCGTTTTGGGCGATGAGGGGGATTCATTTTTTTGTTAAGGTGCATTATGATGAGGGTAAGGCCAATAGGCAGGAGCCTGACCGGCTTAACAAGGAGGTAGATCGGCGAGTGATTACCATCATCGTAGTCGATGATCACGCGGTCGTACGGTCCGGCTTGACGATGCTGCTGAGCGATCAGCCTGACTTGAATGTGATCGGAGAAGCATCGGAGGGGGACGAAGGCATCCGGACAGCGCTGGAGCTGAAGCCGGATGTGGTGCTGATGGATTTCAGCATGCCGCATGGCAAGGACGGCTTGACGGCTACGCTTGAGCTGAAGCAGGCGCTGCCCGAAACAGCGGTGCTCATTTTGACCATGCATGACGATGACGAATATTTATTCCGCGCGATTCAGGCCGGAGCTTCCGGCTATATTCTTAAAAGCGCCCCGCACGATGAGCTGCTGTCGGCCATTCGTTCCGTAGCGGCTGGCAATGCCTACCTGTACCCGACAGCCACCAAGCGGCTGATGAGCGAATATTTGGACAAGCTGAAAAATCCCGAAAACAAATGCACCTACGACACGCTCTCCGAGCGGGAGAGAGAAGTGCTGGCGCTCGTCGCGAAAGGGTATGCGAACAAGGAAATCGCCGAGCTGCTGGTGATCAGCGTGAAGACGGTCGAAACGCATAAAAGCAATGTCATGGAGAAGCTGGGGCTGCGGACCCGCCCGGAGCTGGTTAAATTTGCGATGAAAAAGGGGCTGTTGAACTTTGAGTAGCGAGGATCGCATGTCGTCTAGCGGGGAGCCGCCCCAGGTGATCGGGCAAAATGTCGCCTCGCTGCTTGCCCGGCTCAATGAGCCTGTCACGGATGGCCAGGTGCGGGCGACCATCAAGCAATCGCTGCAGCAGCTTGCCGATCTCAAGTTTGCGCTCGATGAATCGTCCATCGTCGCCTTGACCGACCGACGCGGCAAAATTCAATATATGAATGACAAATTTTGCGAAATTTCGCAGTATGCGCGCGAGGAGCTGCTGGGGCAGGATCACCGGATCATTAATTCCGGCTACCATGACAAGGCGTTTATGCGTCAGCTGTGGCTGACGATTTCCTCGGGCAGCATCTGGCGCGGCGAAATCCGCAATCGGGCGAAGGACGGCAGCTTTTACTGGGTGCATACGACGATTGTGCCGTTTGTAGACGAACAAGGCGAGCCGTACCAGTACCTGGCGATTCGCAACGAGGTGACCGAGCTGAAGCGCGTGCAGGAGGAGCTGCAGGTGATGATGACCCGCGTTATCCAGATTCAGGAGGAGGAGCGGCGGCGATTTTCTCGGGAGCTGCATGACGGGATCGGCCAAAGCTTGTTCTCGCTGATGATCCAGATGGACCGGCTGCTCGGCAAAAGCGAGGGCGGCGAGCTGGGGGCCGGCTTGGAGAAGCTGCGCCGTTCCTTGACGGATGTGATGGCGGAGGTTCGCGGCCTGGCTTGGGAAATTCGGCCGTCTGTCCTTGACGACCTCGGCGTCGTACCGGCTATCCGCACCTTTGTCGAAAATTACGCCGGTCACTACGGCATCGAGGTGCGGCTGGACTGCCGCCTGCGGACCCGCCTTGGCTTGCAGAAGGAAACAACGATGTATCGCGTCATTCAGGAGGCGCTGACGAACGTCGCCAAATACGCCGACGTATCGGAGGTGTGGGTGACGGTCAGCGAGACGGAGTCCGAGGTGGAGACGACGATCGAGGATCACGGTCAGGGCTTCGCCAAACGAAGCTTGACCGAGCAGGGCGTCGGCTTGTTCAGTATGGAGGAGCGGGCTCGCGGGGTGGGCGGCGCGCTGACCGTTTCGTCGGAGCCGGGCAAAGGTACGCTTGTGTCGCTCCGGCTGACCAAGTGAGCTGGCAGGTCCATTAGCTATTGTATTTTTGTAAAAATATTCCGATGTTTCAGGCCAAGCCAGACGGTGCATGCTGCCGTCCGCTTGGCCTATTTCGCATCGCATACGGTCGGCTCTCCACATTCAAGGGGGCGGGCAAGGGCACGGGCCGAGGCTGTTAGGGGCGGCACGCAGCCGTCCAGCGGACTGATGTAGCGCGATTGTACGGAACAAGCAGTCAGTTGGCGTACACAAAAAAAGGTTGACAGCTCCTGTCAGCCCGGTGTAGTATCTACCTTAGTCCATAAAACCGAGTGTATAACTTGGTTTTGTTATTCGTAAGGAGATGACAGAAAGATGAACAACAATTTATTGACCGCTATTCAATCCAACTGGATCACATTGCTGATCTCGCTGGTCATCATTGGCTTCCTCTATTTCCTGGGCCGCAAGCGGGTCGGCTTCGGCTACCGCGTACTCCTTGCGCTCGGCCTTGGTCTGGTCGCCGGTATTTTGTTTAATACGTTCCAGCTTGACTTTAAAAATGTCAGCACCATCGGCAGCATTTATGTCAACCTCGTGCGGATGCTGGTCATCCCGCTTGTCGTCGTGCTGGTCATCAACAGTATTGCTTCGCTGACCAATTTGGGGCATTTGCGCAAAATCGGGATTAAGACGATCTCGATCTTCCTGATCACAACCGGGATTGCGGCGCTGATCGGCGTTATCGTCGCGGTGCTGATTGATCCGGGCGCAGGCATCGTGCAGCAGACGGTGAAGGATTTTAAGCCGCGTGACATTCCGACGTTCTCGCAAGTGATTCTAGACCTGCTGCCGTCCAACCCGTTTAATGAAGCGGCGAACGGCAAGGTCGTGCCCGTACTGATCTTCGCGATCTTTGTTGCGGTGGCAATCGTTCATGTCGGCTCGAAAAAGCCGGAAGTCGTCGCGCCTGTGAAGCAGCTCATTGCTTCGCTGGCGGAGGTGCTTCATCAGGTGATCAAATACGTCATCAAGCTGACGCCTTACGGTGTCTACGCGTTGATCGCAGCGATGGCGGCCCGTTACGGAATCGAGACGCTGGCTCCGCTGATCAAGCTGATTTTGGCAACTTATGTGGCGCTGCTCATTCATTTCATCTTCACCTTCGGGGGTCTGGTGGCGTTTGTCGTCCGAATTAACCCGCTGAAGTTTTTCAAGAAGGCTTATCCGACGATTGCCGTGGCCTTCACCACGCGGAGCAGCTATGTAACGCTGCCGGTGAACCTGGAGGTTATTACGAAGCGGCTGCGGGTGTCCGAACGGATCGCCAGCTTCGTGGCGCCGCTCGGAGCGACGATTAACATGAACGGCTGCGGCGGGGTGTGGCCGGCTGTTGTCGCCGTGTTTGTCGCCAAAATTTACAATGTGCCGCTGGGCTTGTCCGAATACGTGCTGATCGTGCTGGTCAGCGTCATTTCCTCCGTTGGAGTAGCGGGTGTTCCGGGACCGGCTGCGATTTCCACGACAGTTGTACTGACCGCGCTTGGCTTGCCGCTGGAAGGGATCGGTCTGACGCTGGCGATCGACGCTGTCGTCGATATGGGACGGACAGCGGTGAATGCAACCGGTACAACGGTCGCGTCCTTGATCGTCGCCGACTCCGAAGGCGAATTCGACCGTGAGGCGTTCAACAACGATCGGGAGGATGCGCTGGAGCTGAACGGCGTATCGTAAGCGAGGTAAGCGTAAGGACCGGCTGTCGGCAACAGACCGCTTAACGTTGCTGCGCCGCGCTTTTCCAAGGAAGAAACGAATCAGCCGCTGCTCATAAGAACCCTCGATTCCGCCGATAAAGTGGAGAACGAAGGTTCTTTTTTCTATGGATGACTTGTTGAAACGCTTCAACGGGTTCAGACGTAAGACGATACATAGGACGGTTATGATGTTGGTTGTCAGGGGGGAAGTTCATGTCACGAGCGCTGACGGTGGTTATCGCTGAGGATCAGGAGCCGGATCGCGAGAAGCTGCGGCTTTACGCCAAACGTCTGGGGCTGCACGTGCTCAGCACCGTAGGATCAGGCAAATGGCTGATCGAGGAATGTATCGCCTGCAAGCCCGATCTGGTGCTGATGGATATTGGTCTGGCCGAGCTTGACGGAATTACCGCATATAAGCGGCTCGCGGATCAAGGGGTCACACCTTATTTGATTCTCGTATCCGGTACCAAGGATTCCAGCCTGCTGCTGGCCGGCTATGAGCTGAACGTTATCGGCTTCGTCGCCAAGCCTGTTACCTTTGAGCGCTTGCAGATGGCTGTCGAGAAGGCGACGCGTGCGTTCGAGCGGGATCTGGTGTATGCAGGGGGCGCGCCGGATACCCGGATTATCGAGATCAAGTCCAATCACCGGCCGGTGTTCATCAACGAAAACAAGCTGATCTACGTGGAGCGCTGTAAAAGCGATAGAAAGATACAGGTTCATGTGGCCGGCGAGGACCCGATTGTGACCCGGTCGTCGCTGGCCGAGATTGCGGCGCAATGCTCCGAGCAGATCTTTATGCCGAATAAATCGCAGCTGGTCAACCTGCATTATGTCGATTCGGTTTATGCCAACGCTGATTTTCTGGGCACGTATACGGTCAAGCTCACCTATCTGGATACAGAGATGGATTTGTCGCGCCGCAAGCGCAAGGAATTCGAGCGGGTATACAGCAAGTTCAGAGGTTAGACGGACGAGCGGGTTTGCGCCACGTATTTATGACGGCTCCAATGAGGGGACAGGTCGGTGGCGGGCGCCTTGCTGTTGAACATATAGCCGATTCCGCGGACGGTGAGAATGTACCGGCAGTCCGTTCGAGAGCAATTACGCAGCTTCTTGCGCACGTTGCTGACATGGACCAGAATCGTCCGCATATCGTGCGCCACGGTTGTCCCCCAGCCAAGTGCAAACAGCTCGCTCATCGGTACAATCCGGCCGCTGGACTGGAGCAAATAGTGGAGCAGGTCAAACTCCTTCGCCGACAAGGAAATGACGTTCCCGTCCATCCAGGCGGTGCGGGTGGAAGCGTCCATCTCCAGACCGGTGAAAGTTTGCCGGCGGGCAATGTCCCGGGAGGCGCTGAAGCCTTCCATCCGGCGCAGATGTGCCTGGATGCGGGCGACGACCTGGCCCGTCGTGGAGCTGTCGGGGATGTAATCGTCGGCCCCTGCTTCCAGTCCGGCGATCATATCCGTCTCGTTGGAGCAGTCGCCGTACAACAAAATAGGCTGAATCAGCCGCAGCTTGGTGCGGATATAACGGGCGGTACGGATGCCGTCCGATACGGCGTTGTGGCGCGAAATCAGGAAGATGTCCGGCTGGAGCTCCGACAGCTTCGCCTGTAAGTCCTGTGGCGAACGGATTAACGTTAAGGTAAAGCTGTCTGCAGGCAAGGCGTCTTGAAGCGTTTTGGCAACTTCCCAATGATCATCCACGATAACGATTTGTCTGTGTCGCATTCTTCTTTGTCTCCTTCATCGTGACGAGTTCCTAGTCATGCCTGGATCATCATTATACAGGAACTGCGCCGGAAGAAAGCGACCGGATGCTGATTGGTTAAATTGGCTGCTTGATCGGTACAAAATATGTCGAAAATTTCAGTCAACCCGGACGAAAGATTCAGGAAATAGGTATTTGGACATGGGCGGTAAATTGCTGATTCGCTGCGCTTACCGAAATGTCTCCGCGGTTTTTTCGAACCAGTTTTTTACTGATCCACAAGCCGAGTCCGCTATGCCGCCCCTTCGTCGTATACCCGTTGCGAAATACAACCCCTCCGGCGTCCGCCGTACCCAAGCCCCGCTCGGATAGCGGATTCACGACCTCCACATGCAGCCATTCCTGCTCTAGCCAGCTCCTGCAGCTCACCCAGCGTTCCTCGACCGGCAGATGTGCCGCCTCCTCGAACGCGTTGTCGATCAGATTGCCTAGCACGCGCACCATGTCAAATGCCTTCGCCCCCGGCAGCACCTTGGAGGGGATGTCGATGTGATGGCTGAAGCGAATTTTTTTGTTCGTTGCGGTTATAGTCTTGGCTTGAATGACTGCGGCGAATTCGGGCTGGCCGATTTCGATGATGCTTTGCACGGCCTGAATGTCGCCGACCAGCGTACCGGTATAATCCATCAGCTCCCGGTAGCGGCCCAGCTCGACGAGGGAGTGAATGACGCTGACGTGATTCAGAAAGTCATGCCGCTGCCCCCGGAAGTCGAGGTACATTTGATTAAACTCCTCCGTATACGTCTCGCTTATTTGCTGAACCGCCTTGTCTCTGGCCCGCGATACGAGGCGGATCAGCGCCAGCACCAGCAGCAGGCTCAGCACGGTAATGGCCGAGACGATCAAGAGCATATTGCGAAACTGCTTGTTCAGCGATTCTTCCAGCTGATCGACATCCGAGGTCAGATTCAGCACGTAAAAGCCTTGCAGAGCTGTTTCCGGCTGCTTCTCCCACGTGCGCGCTGCGACAAACAGCCGATTCGGGATCGCGATAAACGATTTTTCTACCTGCTTGCCCCCGATGACCTCCACGTAGGAAACCGGCTTCCGCTGTTCGATGGCCATGCGGACGTATTCCTTGTCCTTCTCAGGCTGGCCGTACATATAGGTGCCGAAAAATACAGGGCGATGCGCGAGCCGGTCGAGCGGCTTGTTGGGCTCTACGGACGGCGCGGGTTCCTTGGCAAAGGTCAGCGGGTTGATGCCGGCGATTTCCAGCAAAAACGGATAGGTTTTCAACGTGTTGGTCAAGATGGCGTTTAGTCCCGTTTCCCTCTGGTAATTGTCGAATGATTTATTGCTGACAAAGGGATCAATGATGTAGTTGGTCCGCCCGCTGTAGTAGTAGCCCCATTTCATAATTTTCCGGGAGTCGGAGGTTGAGATTTCATAAGGGCCGGACCAGAAGTTGGGCAAAGATTGTCCCCAGTCAATCGTGACCTGCTGCCGGTCGAGCAATTGATTGAAGGCGGCAAACCACGGTCCCCAATAGCGGGTGCTGAGGCCGATCTCCTGCGGACTGGTTGACTTGTACAGCGTAATGTCGCTGTCCGTTCGCTTCATCAGCGTCAGCTCGTCCAACTGCAGCTGATCCCGCAAGGCGACGAGCTGCTGCTGCGTCACCTGCTCCACATCAGCGGGCAAGGCGTGCTCGACGGCGATTGAGGCCATCCGCAGCTTTTCACCGATCATATCCTCATACAGCTGGGAGCCGCGCAGCGATTGCTCGACAAGCTGCCCGATCTGGGCTTCGATGGAGCGAAGCTCGCGTTGATGATTGGCTGTCAAGGCGTTTTGCGTCAGCTTGAAGTACAGCAAGCTATTTGCTGTCAGGACGAGAATAACGCTTATGCCGATCAGCAGCATCTTGGTGGGTTGGCTCATGGTGGGCGACACCTTTCTCTCTCTATATAACAGCTTTCACTCGTTTCCCCTATCCGTTAAAATAGAGGCTGTACACACTTTAGGAGGCGAAGCCGTATGATGAAGCTGGGAATTATCGGGACAGGCTGGTTTGGCCGCAAGCATGCCGACCTGCTCGTGCAAAAAGAAGATGTTCGTCTGCAGGCGATCTGCGGCACCAGTCAGGATAAAGCTGACCAGCTGGCCTCGGCGTATAGCGACGCCCGCGGCTACGACAATCTGGTTCAGATGCTGGATCGCGAGCAGCTTGATGCCGTATATGTGTGCGTGCCACCGCTGTCGCATGGCGATATTGAGCGGGAGCTGATTGCCAGAGGCATCCCGTTTCTGGTCGAAAAGCCGCTGGGCATCGACCTGGAGCTGCCGACCGAGCTGGCCGAGGCGGTGCGTAGCCGCGAGCTGATTACATCTGTCGGCTACCATTTCCGCTATAAGGCTTCCGTCGACCGCCTGAAGCAGGAGCTGGAAGGACAAACGGTGACGATGGCTGTCGGCGAATGGTCGGGAGGCATGCCGCAGGTCGGCTGGTGGCGGCGTCAGGATGGCTCCGGCGGCCAATTCATCGAGCAAACGACCCATATCGTCGATCTGCTGCGTTACACCGCAGGCGAGGTCGAGGAAGTGTATGCCTCCTACGCCAACCGGCTTGTGCATACGCAATTCGAGGGCGTCACCGTCCCGGATGTCGGAGCCGTGACGCTGAAGCTTGCTTCCGGTGCGGTGGCGAGTATCACCAACACTTGTGCGCTTCCTTCGGGCGTGCACAAGGTGGGCTTGCGACTGTATACCGGCAATGGGCTGCTGGACTGGACGCCTGTGCAGCTGGACATTGCGGCGTCGGAGGGCTGCGAGCAGCTCGCCGACCCGTCC
The DNA here is from genome assembly GCF_059821225.1 of Paenibacillus sp. sg306046. Classification (NCBI taxonomy): domain Bacteria; kingdom Bacillati; phylum Bacillota; class Bacilli; order Caryophanales; family Paenibacillaceae; genus Paenibacillus; species Paenibacillus sp. sg306046. The sequence continues at coordinate 129,226 of NZ_JCAMRT010000014.1, read as the reverse complement.
GATCCGTATGGGGCCGAGACGGATGCGTTCCTCCATGCGGTGCGGACGGGCGATACGTCACTGATCCGCTCCGACTATGCCGACGCGCTGCGGACCCAGCGAGTCACCTGCGCGGCGCTGGAGTCGGCGTCCACCGGACGCCCGGTTCGCCTGTCGACTTTGTAGGCGCAGCGTGTTGGAAGCTGTTCTGCCTTGTCGAACGGCGGGTGTCTCGGGCGTGCTGCGCGAATTAGCGCCAGTTAGCGCCATGTGATTGAAGCGGAATGCCGAAATGCTGACAGTCTGGCTGCGGCTCCGGCTAATAAGTGATGCTGACGCTATGCTGCTCGGCGTTGTAGGTGACCTTCGCGCCCAGCACCTCGGCCAGCAGCCGTACAGGGATCATCGTGCTGTCCTTGACAAGCTGCGCCGGCACGTCTGTGGTTACCTCGCGGCCGTCCAGCGAGTAGGTCGGCCGGGTCGTAAAGAAGCTGATCGTCCGGCTGTCCTTCGTATAGATGGCGGCCTTCTGCGCTTCGTTCCACTCGATCTGCGCGCCGAGCGCAGAAGCGAGGTCGCGCACCCACAGGTAGGAGGAGCCGTCGATGACGACAGGCGCGAGCTTCATCTCCATCGGAACGCCGTCCAGCGTATAGCTGCCGCCGTTCAGGCTAAAGCTTACCGTGTGCGGCATATCCGTTTTTTGCTCGGCCAGCCGCTTGTAGGCGGCGGCGTCCGCGTGCAGCTTCGTTTTGCCGACTGTATCGGCAGGCTCGGTTTGGAACGGCCACGTTTTCTCAAACGTTTGGGTCACGCCGTCGATGACGGCTGTCAGCTTGACGGAGGCGGTGTACGCGCTGTCCGCGAGCAGCGGCTGGACGGGCGTGAGAATAACCTCCTGCTGCAGGTGGTCATCATTGGCCGGCGAGTTGCGCAGCAGCTCGACCGGTTTGCCCGACGCGTCGGTCAGCCGGGCATCGACCAGCTTGACCTGCTCGACGCCGGAGCCTCCGATATGGGCGACGATCGGATAGCCGACCGGATACGCGGCATCCTTGTGCATCCGGATCGGGTCCGGCTCCTCGTGGCCGTTGAAGGCGACGGGCACGTACTTTTCGCCCGGAGCGGGCGTCACGACCAACTGCTGGCTCGCAGTGTCCTGCAGGCCGAATTCAAGAACGGCGAAATGCCCGGCCATCGCCACCCCGATCTCGACAGCGCCCGGCATCATAAACGGCAGCCGATGGTACGGGGCGTCGAACAGGCTATCGACAGATTCGACCGGGGTTCCGGCGTAAAAGGAGACGTCCTCTCCGACGTTGTTGTAATATCCGGCATACATCGTCCGCTCTCCCGGTGTAGCTCCGATATAGCCGGGGAGCGATTTGCTCTGGTCATGCATCGACACCTTTTTCTCTTCAATCCGGTTGACCTGCAAATATTCGGCGTGCATTTTGGCGGCCATCGTCAAATTCGGATTTGGCTTTAGCGCAGTCAGACCGTGCAGCAGCCGGTAATCATTGATCGCCTGGATCATGTCGAGCTGCTTGGCGGAGTACGTGTCGGGCGGCTCGGCGACCGCCAGCGAAGAGATCGTGAAGCTCCATTGCTGCACAATGGGCTCGTAGCCGGGGAACTCGACAGTGATCACTGCCTCATGCTTGCCCGCTGCAAGCGGCTTGGCAGGCTGGTACGTATACGTCAAGGCGGCCGCGTCAAATTGCCCCTGTACGGGCTGACCGTCCAGCTTGAGCGATACACGGTCGGCTGTCGCCACCGGGGCGTTGCTGATTTCGAAGCGGATTTGCGGCATCTGAATGCCGACTGTTCCTTGGGGCAGGGCGCTGTAATAGTACGATTCGGCATGGGCGGGCGGGAGTGCGGCCAGCTGGAAGCCGGTCAAGACAAACATAAGCATCAGGATAAATCGGAATGAGATCAATACACGCTTCACGGGACACCTCCGTTTGGTTTCTCCTGGCAGCGGTAGCTGCCCTTCCATTATAAACGATAGGCTGCTAGAAACGATAGGCTGCGCAAGCACACTATAGGCTCTGTGTGCGGGAGCGAGCAGGCAATCTCCTCCGGTTGGTTGCCCGGGTAGCGGAGCTGCCGCTTCGTACGCTCTAGACGCAATGCTGAGTTTCCAAGAAGCCATGAAGCTGAACCAGCTTCCCGGCAGACACACTAAAGAAGCTTCCGGCCATCTAAACGGCGGCGGGAGCTTCTTCATTGGCATGGCCGATGGCGGCGGCCATGCCTGGCGTCATGCCTGTTGGCTCAACAGGCTGCCCCCATCATCGGCGCTTGAGCAGAGGGTGCAGCCGCTACTCGCGGCGCGGCAGCAAAATCCGGAAGCAGCTGCCCTTGTGCAGCTCGCTTTCCACCTCAATGCGGCCGCCGTGCGCCTCGATGATCGTCTGCGAGATGGAAAGCCCGAGCCCAGCCCCGCCATTTTGGCGGGTGCGCGAGGAATCGACGCGGTAGAAGCGTTCGAAAATATGCGGCAGCTTGTCAGGCTCCATCCCGGACCCGTTGTCCCGCACTGCCAGCTCAACCTGGCCGTCCCGCTCGTGCAGCGAAATGGCAATGCGGCCGGTACGTGCGTCGGTGTGCTGAATCGCATTGTGAAACAGGTTCAGGATGACCTGCTTCAACTTGTCAGCCTCCAGGCGGCAGCGTCCGGCGCTGTGCAGCTCCAGTTGCAGCCCCCGGCTGCCTGCCAGCAGCCGCAGCTGCGGTTCCATTTCCGTCAGCACCCCGGCCAGCGATCCGTCCTCCAGCTGAATGATCGGCGCGCGGTCCATTTTGGCCAGCAGCAGCAGGTCCTGCACCAGCTTGTTGATGCGTTTGGACTCACTGTACATGCTTTTCAGCGCGTGGTGCAGCTTATCCGGCTGATCGGCCGCGCCGCGCAGCAGCACCTCCAGAAAGCCGTGGATTGACGTAAGCGGCGTCCGCAGCTCGTGGGACGCATCGGCTACGAAGCGGCGCATCTGCTCCTTGGCTTCGCGCTCTGCTTCAAAGGCATGCTCCAGCCTCTCCACCATGCTGTTGAACGAGGTCGCCAGCCGGTCAATCTCCACTTGCCCTTGCCGGTCGGGCATGCGAATCGCCAGATTGCCCGCATCGACCTGCCGGACCGTGTCGACGGCATTCGACAGCGGGACGAGCGTCCGGCGCAGCACCGGCAGGAAGGTCAGCAGACCGGCAATAAGCGCGATGCACGAAACTGTCAGGAAAATAAGCAGCTGGCGCAGCAGCACGTCCTGCAGCGGCTTGGTGCTGACGCTTAGCTGCTGCAGCGAGCTGCGGGAGCCGCGGTCAGTGCGCGCGATGACGACGAGCTGCTCGGACCCGTCCGCAGCCTTCATGACGCGGTACGTCCAGTCCTGCTTGCCGCGGGCGAACTGCTGGTACTCCTCCTTCGTCAAATGCGGAACCGCTTGCGCTTCGGCTTCGTTCCAGTTGGGCAGATCGGTCACTTCGCCATCGGCGTCGATCGAGCTGATCACGCCTTCCGGCAGGAAAACAACCGGCTTTCGGCCCATCTCGCGGCCGGACGGGCCTTCGGGAGCGGCGTGACGCTGCTCCACATCAGCCGCTCCAGCGCCAGCTTCGCCGCTGGCTCCGCCGGGATCGTGCGGCTGACCGCCTGCGTGCGGCGGGGCGCTGCCGCCTGTCCCGCCGCCGCCGGGAGACGCGTCGCCGGCCGCACGGTTGCCCCACATCGTATCCGGGGGCAGCGATTTTAGCTGGCTGCGCATGCTTTCCGCTTTATTTTTATAAATCGCCTCGCTCATCAGCACATATTGCAGCGCGCCGATCAGCGCCAGCAGCGCTGCGAGAATAAGCAGCGAGCGGGACAGCAGCTGCAGGCTCAGCGAGCCTGCGGGCAGCAGCCGTCTGATCCGGCCCGCAGGCCCCCGGCTCATGGGAGATCGACGCGGTAGCCCGCGCCGCGCACCGTGCGAATCAGCCGATGCTCGCGGTCCTGGAGCTTATCGCGCAAGGAACGGATGTACACCTCCACGATGTTTTCCTCCCCGCCGAAATCATACCCCCACACCTTGTCGAGAATCAGCGCCTTGCTCAGCACGATGCCATGATTGTGAACGAGATAGGTGAGCAGCTCGTATTCGGTCGGGGACAGCTCCAGCACACGGCCGTTGTAGCTGATTTCCTTGCGGCGGTCGTCCAGCCGGAACGGTCCGTGGACGACCTCCTCCAGCAGCTGGGGAAACTGGTTGCGCAGCCGCGCATGAACCCGCGCGAGCAGCTCGTCAAAGCTGAACGGCTTGGCCATGTAGTCATCAGCGCCCAGCTTCAGTCCCTTGACACGGTCATCCACTTCATCCCGCGCCGTCAGCATGATGATGGACAGGGGCAGGCCCGATTTCTTGAGCATCCGGCATACCTCGAAGCCGTCCATGCCCGGCATCATGACGTCCAGCACGACGATGTGCGGCTCAAACTCGCGGGCGGCCGAGATGGCGCTCATGCCATCCGGGGCTGTGCGTACCTGAAAGCCTTCACTGATCAGGCCAAGTTCTAAAAAATGTAAAATATGCGGTTCATCGTCAACCAGCAGCAGCCGGATGCCTTGTACGGATTTGATATTCATAGATTGTCATCCTCTCTGGAAGCCCTGTAGGGATGGTTACATTATAACCGAAACAACTGAGCGGACGCTGAGTGAATTCTGAATGTCAGCTGAAAACGACAAGCCCGCCGCCCACAAACCACAAACAGGCCGCCGCAAGCTGTCGCTATAACGAACAGCCTGCGGCGGCCCTGCTCCGTCAGTCGATCTGAAGCTTGTAGAACACAACCGGATCGTGTTCGGCGACGCTGTGGCTGTTGGAATGGTACCAGAGGACGCTGTCGCCGCGAACTAGCGGATCAAGCTGACCCGGTGACGGCACGCCCGGCAGAGCAGTCGGCTGACGCAGCTGGTTGCCGGCTCCGTCCACGACGGCATAGAAGAGGCTCCCGTCATCCCCGTATTCCTTCCACAGGACGACAAATTTGTCGTCGTTCAGCTTCACCAGATGCGTCTCCACGATGTTGACGCCCGAATCAACGGCATGGCTCGTCAGCCACAGCACCTTGACCTCCCGATTATCCTGGGCCCCCTTCGGCACAACGCCGAGATACACATTTTTCGTCTTGGAAGCGCCGTATTGCTCCGTTAGCGACACACTGGACCCGGCTACCAGATAGTGGTCCTTCGCAACCTCCAGACCGCCCAGATGAGCGCCGGTGTAGTTGTCGCCGATTTCGCCCGGAAACTCAAGAATATCCAGCTTCGAGCTGATTTGCTCCTGCTGCTCGACCTGCAGCACGACCGAGCGCGGGTACCCGTCCCCGTGGTTCGCATAGACGACCTTGTCGCCATCGAAGCGAACATAGGCGGCAAACGAATGGCTGACGTGATTTCGCGGCCATTGCCCGCCTTTGTATAACAAGGTCATGCTGGCCATATCGACCAGAAAGGTGATGTTCGACTGGTGATTCAGCCCGTCTTCAGTCAGATAGCGCTCGCGGTTGGCGTGGATGGCCAGCTTCCCTGACTGACTATCCATCGTCACATTGCCCGCATAAAACGGGGCGGTCACATACACATCGCTAATGTCGAGCTGGCCGGATTTGGTCCAGGACTCGTCGTATTTGACGAGGGTATAGACGGTTTGGGTGGGTGATTCCTCGGTATTGGACTGTCCAGACAGGACATAGTAGAAGCCGTCTTCGCCGAGATGGACGCCGCCCAGCTGTGGCAGAGGGGTGGGGATCAGCTTTTCTTCTGTTTTTTGGAGGTCGGATGTCAGCTTCTGCACGTGAAGCTCGTCCCCCATGTCCTCGACCAGCATGATAGAACTATTATTTCCCAATAAAAACCGGTCCGCTGTCGAAAAATAATTGTCGTAGCGGTAGCCGGCCGTATGCTGCGCCGTGATCTGGAGCGGGTGTGCGGTGACCTCGGCCTGAAGAGGTTTGTAGATCAGGATAGCTTTGCTGACCGAATTCCACGCCACAGCGCCCCCGAGCTGCTCGGAAATAAACCGTGTCGGCAGCATTACCCGCCCATCCTTCATTCTCGCAGGCACATCCATCATGATCGTTTGCCCGTTCACGGTGGCGTCGGGGCGGTCCACCTGCAGCACAATCGTCTTGCCCTGCAGGCTGACGGTCGCGGTACGGCTGTCACCGTCCCAGGCAATGTCTGCGCCCAGCGCCTCCAGCAGCGCTCGCATCGGAATAAGCGAGAAGCCATTTTCCGTCTGGACCGGGACATCGGTGGACAGAAACTGATGATTTACGCAAGCGAAAATCGTTTCGTTGGGGTCAGGCAGGTGGGAGTAGTCGAACCATGTCTCGACCCCATCTGCACTTATAGTGCCGCTGGGACGCGGCTGCCTTGCTTCTAAAATTCCGGTGTGGCAGTCGTCGGGGGCTGCTGCCTCTGAATTGGCCGGGGCGGCGGTGAGAAGCACTGCGGCGCACAACGTTGCTGCCCACAGGCTGTAGGTCTTCTTAATCACGTAATACCTCCTTGGAATGATTGTACGTCAGTTGTTGTCTTCATCTTACTCCTTAACCCCCATTCGACAGAAACTTCCATTCCCCTGCCTGTTTACGGGAGCAAGCGGCATATTTCGTTTTCCGGCCTGTTGTGGTACACTGGCGGTAAGAATGCGTACATGGTAACGCGGGGCGTACGGCTAACAGAATTCCCCGAGCAGTGCTGCTTGCAGGCGCGAGGGTTTTCAACAGGCTAATCGGCCGATCAGAAATAGACCGCATCCTTTGGTCAAGGGCGGTCTATTTCTTGTTTCGGGAGCGCCAGCGATGCTACGATACACAGACCTCATATCTTTCAAGATCACGAATGAACTATATATGCAGGGAGGTCGGCCTTATGGGCAAATTGAATCTGACGCCGCAGCGCAAAGCGATTTACGATGTGCTTCATCAGAGCGAGGATCATCCGACCGCCGCCGAGGTGATTGAGCGGCTGCGGCTGCGGGGGCATCATCTGGCGTATGGCACCGTTTATAATTCCTTGCGTTATTTGTCCGAGATGGGGATGATCCGGGAGCTGAAGCTGGGCGAGGCGGCCAGCCGTTATGATGCCCGGATGGAGGACCATCACCATATCGTCTGCCGGCAGTGCGGCCGGGTTGACGAAGTGCATGCCGCTACGCCTGCCGCCTGGATCAGCGCTGTCGAGCAGGAGACGGGTTACCGGGTTGACGGTTCACATGTTGTATTCGAAGGGAGCTGCGCCGCATGCCGATCCGCTCAAAATTAACGCCGCCGGCTGCTTCGCCGGATACGGGCCACCTGCCCGGTGAGCCGACTGTCCCGCCACAGGCGTCGGCTACGGGCGAGATGCCAATCGGCGCTTATTGCAGTGAAACGCAGCGGGTGGCTGTGATCAGCGCCTTTCCGGAGCGGGTCCACCGGCTTGTAGGCGAGCTGTCCACCCGCTGTCTGGATGTGCTCGTATTTCATCGCTTCGATCCGGCGGTGATGAACGGCCTGCCCGTGGAGCTGATTATTGTCGACACCGGGGCGGCCGAGGCTGCGGGCGAGGCGGCAGAGCTCTACGTTGAAGCGGCCGATACGCGGAGCCGGGCCGAATTTCTGTGGCTGGTGCCGGATGAAGCGGCCGAGGCGGCACTGGTTCGCAGCAGCGGAGACGTCAGCGCAACGCTGGTCTGGCCCTGTCCGCTGGATGTGGCGATCGACCGGTCGCTGGAGCTGCTGGCGCGGGCCGCACAGCTCGGCGGAATCGCAGCAGCGGCTTCCGAGCTGCCCGTTGCGGGTTCGTCCAGCCCTTGGCCCGCTCAGCCTGGCACGGTGCGTGTATTCAAGGATCTGGTGCTGGATACGAAACGGATGACGGTCGCCCGCGCCGCCCGGCGCATCGAGGTGACCAAGACGGAATTCGAGCTGCTGCTGCTGTTGATGGAGGCCGAGGGGGGCGTGTTGTCCCGCGAGGAGATTATGGATCGTCTGTGGGGCAGCCAATATTTCGGCGGCAGCAACGTCGTTGATGTGCATGTCAAAAGCTTGCGTAAAAAGCTCGGCGATCCCGCCGCTTCGCCGCTCTATATTGTAACTGTACGTGGTGTAGGATACCGGCTGGCCGACGAATAGATCGCAGGCCGCCGGTTCATCCGGCCTTCATCTATTCTTCATGGAATGCTCATGTGGTCTTCATGATGCCGTCGGGCAATCCTTGTATACTTGGCTTATGAATTTAGATTAAGTCTAAATATAAAGGATGGCGAATCTGATGAACCCGAATCATGCTACCTCTTCACCTGCAACCGGCCCGGCCGGCAAGCCTGCGGCTGATCTATCCGGCCAATCGAAGCCTGCGGCGTCCTATCTGACGACCAATCAGGGCGTACCGGTCGGCGACAACCAGCATTCGCGGACAGCCGGACAACGCGGCCCGACCCTGCTGGAGGACTACCATCTGCTGGAGAAGCTCGCGCACTTTGACCGCGAACGGATTCCGGAGCGGGTTGTACACGCCCGCGGCGCAGGCGCCCACGGCGTCTTCGAAGCGGAGCATGACATGAGCGCCTATACGAAGGCGCATCTGTTTGCCGAGCGGGGCCGAACGACGCCGGTATTTGCCCGGTTTTCTACCGTTATTCATGGCACGGGGTCGCCTGAGACGGCTCGTGACCCGCGCGGGTTTGCCGTAAAGTTTTATACGCAGGAGGGCAATTACGACATCGTCGGCAATCATCTGCCGGTGTTTTTCATCCGCGATGCGATGAAGTTTCCCGATATGGTGCATGCGCTCAAGCCTGCCCCGGACACGAACATCCAGGACCCGGCCCGCTACTGGGACTTCATGACGCTGTCCCCGGAATCGACCCATATGCTGACGTGGCTGTTCTCGGACAACGGGACGCCGGCCAATTACCGCCAGCTCGACGGCTTCAGCGTTCACGCCTTCAAGTGGGTGAATGCGGACGGACGCGTTACCTACGTGAAATACCATTGGAAAACGCAGCAGGGCGTCGTGAGCTTTTCCGCGCAGGAGGCGCGGGCAATGCAGGGACAGGACTTCAACCACGCTACCCGCGATTTGCACGAGTCGATCAGACAAGGCCAGTTTCCGCGCTGGGGACTGTATGTGCAGCTGCTGCCGGTAGAGGACCTGGACGCGCACGGCTTCGATCCGCTTGATCCGACCCAGCTGTGGCCGGAGGAGCTATATCCGCTGCATAAGGTAGGAACGATGACGCTGAACCGCAATCCGGACAACTTTTTCGCAGAGGTAGAGCAGTCCGCCTTCTCACCGAGTGCGCTGGTGCCCGGCATCGAGCCGTCGGAGGATAAGCTGCTGCAGGGCCGGCTGTTTTCGTACCCCGATACGCAGCGTTACCGTCTGGGAGCCAACTACTTGCAGCTTCCGGTCAACTGTCCGTACGCGCCGGTCCGCAACTACCAGCGTGATGGGGCGATGGCGATGAAGCAGGACGCGTCCACTTACAATTATGAGCCGAACAGCTCCGCGGACAGCCCGCGCGAGGCGGCGGCATACCGCGATACTCCTGCGCCGCTGCACGGTCAGGCTGAGCGTCGCCGTATCGCAACCGTCGATGATTTTACCCAGGCAGGCGACAAATACCGCAGCTTCACAGCGGAGGAGCGCGACCGTCTGATTGCGAATTTGGTCAACGATCTGCAGGCTGTCCCGTCACAAATTCAATTGCGTGCTGTCTGTCATTTCTTCCGCGCTGACCGTGAATACGGCTCAAGGCTTGCAGCGGGGCTCGGGGTGGACCTGTCCGCCTATATGCAGCCGCCGGGCGGCCCTTCTGCGGGCGAGCCGGGAAGTCAGGCTTGAAGCAAGCGTAGCAGCGGAGAGGCTAAGCCTGGTTTCGGGCAGGGCTGCGGCTTTCGCCCGGAAGCTTTTAACCTAAATTCAAGGAGGAATAGAAGCATGCCAACCCCAATAACCGACGTTTTAAACGTGCAAATCGCCAACTGGACCGTTCTGTATACGAAGCTGCATAATTATCATTGGTATGTGAAGGGGCCGCAGTTTTTCACCCTGCATCTCAAATTCGAGGAACTGTACACCGAGGCGGCGCTCCATGTGGACGCGCTGGCCGAACGGCTGCTTGCGCTCGGCGGCGCGCCGGTGGCGACGATGACAGGCAGCCTGCAGCTGGCCTCCGTGCAGGAGGCGGCTGGCGGTGAAACAGCGGAAGGCATGGTCAGCGCCATTGTCTCCGACTTCCAGGTGCTGATCGCCGAGCTGAAGCAGGGCATGGAGCTGGCCCAGTCGCAGCAGGACGAGACGACAGGCGACATGCTGCTAGGCATTCATGCCGGTCTTGAGAAGCATGTGTGGATGCTCAAGTCGTTTCTTGGCTAAAAGAAAGGAGCTGGACCCCGCCAGTCGCGAGGTTCAGCTCCTTGTGTGTTGTCTGACTAGTTCATTGTCGGCTGGCGCGCGAGTTGCGTACCGGGCCAGGCATAATGGCAAAGCAGGACTGGGCATCAGCCTTCCGCTGTATCGGCTGCCGTCTGCTCCAGCACCTTGACGATTTGCTCAGCCGGGTAAGCGCCGGACAAGGCGTATTTGTTATTGAAGACAAAGAAGGGAACGCCGGTAATCCCCATCCGGGCCGCCGCCTGCTGATCGGCCTTCACCTGCTGCTCGCCGTCTCCTTGCGCAAGCCGCGCCTCCAGCTCGCCGACAGACTCGCCCAGCTCCGCTGCGATCCCGAGCAGCACCTCCTGCCGCGCAATGTCCTGGCCATCCTCGAAATAAGCCTTCATGACCGCCTCGACCCAAGCCGCTTGACGCTCGGGAGCGAGCAATGCGGTCAGCTGGTGCGCCAGCCGCGTATTCGGCATCCGTGTGACCTGATCGAAGCGGAACGTGACGCCGACGGCGGCTCCCGCCTCGGTCACCTGATTCGTTGCCTGCGCAACCTGGGCCGCCCCGCCCATCTTGCGGGCCATTACGTCTTGAAACGGCTTGCCCTCCGGCGGCAGCCCCGGGTCCAGCTCATAGGCGTGAAAGCGTACGACGGCCTGATCGCGGCCTGGCCACGCGGCGAGCGCGTTCAACAGATTTTGTTTGCCGATTCGGCACCAAGGACATACCATATCTGAATAAATATCAATGTGCATATGCTGCAACCTCCCAGGGTAATGAAACGTACATTCAGTATGCGGTATTCTTGAAGGGAAGGCAACCAGAGGCAGCCGTAACGACGTAAAAGGAAGAAGGAAGCAGGCATATGGAACAAACGATGGCCGTCCAGCCGGGCTGGAGGGCGCTGCTCAGGCTGATTTTGCAAACGAAGCCGCCGAGGCGCATCCTCGGTCTGGCGCTTGCGCTCAGTCTGATCAATACAGTAGCCGGATTGATTATCCCGCTGCTCACGCGTAATCTCGTCGATCAGTTTACGCTATCCAGCTTATCCTTGGGGCAGCTGGCGTTGATTGCCGTGGCGTTTGTCGCTCAGGCGCTTGCGTCCGGCTTCTCGATTTATTTGCTCAGCCGGGTCGGCCAGCAGGTCGTGGCGAACTTGCGCGAGCGGCTGTGGAACAAGCAGCTGCGGCTGACGGTGTCCTATTATGACCGGCACCAGACGGGCGAAACGATCAGCCGGATGACCAGTGACACCAGCGTGCTCAAAGGCTTGATCGGCGAGCATGTGGCCGGCTTTTTTACGGGTCTTGTGTCGGTTATCGGAGCGCTCGTCATGCTGTTTGTGCTGGACTGGCGGATGACGCTGATGATGCTGGTCGTTATTCCGCTGGCCGCCGCTGTGCTGGTGCCGCTGGGGAAACGCATTTATACGATTTCCAAAGGACTGCAGGGCGAGACAGCGGAGTTTACGTCCACCTTGAACCGGGTGCTGTCCGAGGTGCGGCTTGTGAAGTCGTCCAATGCCGAGGAGCGCGAATATCGGAACGGTCGGGAGGGCATCCGCAATTTGCTGAGCTACGGAATTCGCGAGGGCAAGGTTCAGGCGGTGCTCAGTCCGATCATCTCGCTGGTTATGCTGCTGATGTTTGTGCTCATTATGGGCTACGGCGGTCTGCGGGTTTCGTCGGGAGCTTTAACGGCCGGGGCCTTGGTCGCTTTTCTGCTGTATGTGTTCCAGATCGTGATGCCGGTCACTCAAATCTCGCAGTTTTTCACCGAATTTCAGAAAGCGATGGGCGCAACCGAGCGCATCATTGAGATGCTGGACGAGCCGGAGGAGTCGCTTGTCGGCCAGCCGCTTGGAGCGACCGACGGTGCGATTCGGCTGGAGCGCGTATCCTTCGCTTACGAGTCCGGCGAGCCGGTGCTGCACGAGGTGTCATTTCAAGTGATGCCGGGCAAGGTGACCGCGATTGTCGGTCCGAGCGGCAGCGGCAAAACGACGCTGTTTTCGCTGCTGGAACGGTTTTATACGCCGACGGGAGGCCGGATCGTGCTGGACGGCTTGCCGATTCAGGACTACACACTTGCGTCCTGGCGCAGCCGGATCGGGTACGTGTCGCAGGAAAGTCCGCTTGTTTCAGGCACGATCCGTGAAAATATGTGCTACGGCCTCGACCGCGAGGTGGAGGTGGACGAGCTGGAGCAGGCGGCGCGCATGGCTTATGCCGATGAATTTATTAACGAATTGCCGGACCGGTATGCTACGGAGGTCGGCGAGCGCGGGATCAAGCTGTCCGGAGGCCAGCGCCAGCGGATTGCGATTGCCCGGGCGCTGCTGCGTGACCCGCAAATGCTGATGCTCGATGAGGCGACCTCCAGTCTGGACAGCAAGTCGGAAATTGTCGTGCAGCAGGCGTTGTCCAACCTGATGCGCGGCCGTACGACGCTGGTCATCGCCCACCGGCTTTCGACGGTGATGGACGCCGATCAGATTGTCTTTCTGGAGAAAGGCGAGATCACAGGCATCGGCACGCATGACGAGCTGTACCACACGCATGAGCTGTACCGGCAATTTGCTTCCCAGCAGCTGCGGCTGCAGGAGTAATCCGAATCGTCAGCCGCTCCCTGTGCAGGGGGCGGCTTTGATTTGCCCTTCGTTTCGTCGTATAGTGAATCGTATAGAGGGAAGCAGTTTAACTTCAAAGGTGGTTGAAGACAGACGTATGGAGTGGACGCAAGCGTTATCGAATTTAACGTGGGAGGATGTCGAGCACTGGCTGCAGCGGTACGAGGCGCTGGGCCCGCTTCCAGGCATTCTGCTGCCCTTCGTGGAAGCGTTCCTGCCGATGCTGCCGTTGCTTGCGATTGTGATCGCCAACGTCAATGCTTACGGGCTGGGCGAAGGGATGCTCTTATCGTGGATCGGCGTCGTTTGCGGAGCTGTCAGCGTATTTGCCATCGTGCGGGCGTTTGGCTCGCGGCTGCGCGGCTGGCTGGAGCGCAAGCTGCCGCGTACCGGGCGGCTGATGCATTGGCTGGAGGGGCATGGCTTTACGTCGGTGTTTATACTGGCCTGCTTCCCGTTCACGCCTTCAGCGGTCGTAACCCTTGTATCGGCGTTGTCCCGGATGCGTTTTCTGACGTTTCTGCTGGCGACGGCGCTGGGCAAAGGGATCATGATTTTTCTTGTCTCGCTGGCGGGCAGCGATGTGGCCGGGTTGCTGCGGCAGCCGTGGAAATTGCTTGTGATTGCGGCTGCGTTTGGCCTGATGTGGCTGATCGGCAAGAGGGTTGAAGCCAAATACATGAACGGGTAGCTGTCCGGCCAGGCGATGTGCGGCCCCGGACGGAGGAAGGAGAGAACGGCGATGCCTGTCATCCTGCAGCAGCTTTATATCGAAGCGCCTCCGGCATTATGCTTCGATCTGTCGCGCAGCATTGATATGCATATGGACTCGATGGCGCAGACAGGGGAGCGGGCGATCGGCGGGAGGACAAGCGGTCTGATCGAATGCGGGGAGACCGTCACCTGGGAGGCGGTTCATTTCGGGGTCCGGCAGCGGCTCACCGCCCGGATTACCGAGCTGGACCGGCCCCGCCGGTTCGTGGACGAGCAGGTCAGCGGCGCCTTTCGCCGCTTTTATCATGAGCATGCATTTGAGCCGCAGGGGACGGGGACGCTGCTGACGGACACGTTCGACTACACGTCCCCGCTCGGCGCACTCGGCCGGCTGGCCGACCGGCTGTTTCTGGAGCGTTATATGACGCGGCTGCTCGGGCAGCGCAATGAGGTGATCCGCCGGATTGCCGAGGCGTGGGACGAAGAACGGGCCGCGCGTTACGGCCTTCGCTGATGTTGGCGACGAGGGCATCCGCCGGGAGGACAAGCGGTAGTCAGTCCGGGGAGCCGGAGGTCCTTCGCCGACATCTGAAGTGATGTCAGTGTGGTGTGTCAGGGTGTGAGTCATTGCGTGGCTCAGGAACGTGAGTCAGGGCGTGAGTCAGTGTGTGGCTCAGGGCGCTAGTGCTAGTCTGGGCGACGCCGTCGGGGAAGCTCCGTGACTAGCGCCGCGCCTTAGGCAGGTAGCCGCGCGCCTCCAGCAGGCCGATCACGGCAGCGGCACAGGCTGCGCAGTCCGAGTGATCCGTATGCAGGACAAGGTCCGGCGCAAGCGGCTCTTCGTAAGGAGCCTGAATGCCGGTAAAATCGGGGATGTCGCCGCGCAAAGCTTTCCGATAAAGCCCCTTCGGATCACGGGCGATCAGCACGTCAAGCGGAGCCGTGACCCAAACCTCCAGCACGTCCCCGATTTCCTGCCGCGCGTAGTCCCGCATCGACCGGTACGGCGAAATCAGCGCAGCGAGGCAAATGACCTGCTGCCTGGTCAGCAGCTTGGCAACGTAGACGGCTCGCCGGATATGGGTATGCCTGTCCTCCGGGGAAAAGCCGAGATCGTGGCACAATGTTTGCCGGAGCAGGTCGCCGTCAAGGTATTCGGTCCGGACGTCGCGTTCCAGCAGCAAGCGATGCACTTCCTGCGCGATGGTCGTTTTGCCGGCCCCGGACAGGCCGGTTAACCAGAGCGTTACGCCGCGTTGGGTCGCGTTTGGGTGAAGCGGAGCAGTGCTGATCGTATCGTTAGGCAAGCAAGCGGCCTGCTTTGCTATGCGCGGTATGGCTGTAGGCGGTGCAGCTTCCCGGCCAGCAGCCTGGTTCGGCGCAAGCTGCTGTTGGTTTGGCTGGACTCCGGGGAGCAGGTCCGGACGGTTGTCGTTGCTCATAAGCTAAATTCCTCGCTTTCCGAAAGAGTTAAACCATGTCTGGTTATATCCTTTTATCGTCGTCATCCGTTCCCTTCATTGTACCATGGTCTCTACAGGAAATCCGACCGCGCGAATGTTTCGTTATAACCGTCTTCTCCATAGCGGGGCAGCGGAGCTTCTTCTACAATGGAAAGACAACGGGGCAACCCGTAGTTATGACGTGGAGGTTTTACCTATTTCGATCGAATGGACACCTGAATGGACGCCGGAGCAATGGGGCTGGGACGATACGCTGGGGGCGGAGTTTGTCCCTTATCGAGCAAATGGCTATGAACCGGGCAGAGTGACGCTGGAGCATAAGCGGCTGTACCGTGTCGTTGCGCCCAGCGGCGAGCTGCTCGCCGAGGTATCCGGCAAGCTGGCGCACCAGGCGGTCGGCCGCGCCGATTATCCGGCGGTTGGCGATTGGGTGGCGCTGCAGCCGCGGCTGTCCGACGGACGCGCGACGATTCATGCGGTGCTGCCGCGCCGCAGCAAATTTTCCCGGCGGGCCGCCGGGTCAGCTGTCGAGGAGCAAATTGTAGCGGCTAACGTGGATACGGTGTTCCTCGTGCATGCGCTTAATCAGGACTATAATGTGAGGCGGCTGGAGCGGTATTTGACGCTTGCGTATGAGAGCGGAGCGGCTCCGGTCGTTATACTGAGCAAAGCTGATCTATGCGAGCGCGTAGAGGCGCGGATCGCTGAGGTTGAAGGCATCGCGCTCGGCGTGCCGGTCCACGCGATCAGCTCGCTGCTTGGCGCGGGTCTGGGCCCGCTGGAGGCGTATTTGCAGCCGGGGCGCACGGTTGCGCTGCTCGGCTCCTCGGGGGCGGGCAAGTCTACGCTCGTCAATCGGCTGTACGGCAGCGAGGTGCTGCGCACCGGAGGCATCCGCGAGGGGGATGACCGGGGGAGGCATACGACGACGCACCGCGAGCTGATCCGGCTGCCCGAGGGGGCGCTGCTGCTCGATACGCCCGGCATGCGGGAGCTGCAGCTGTGGGACGCCGACAGCGGTCTGGGCACCGCGTTCGGCGATGTGGAGGAATTGGCGGGAGCCTGCCGCTTCGGCGACTGCGCACATGGCAGCGAGCCAGGCTGCGCCGTTCAAGCCGCGCTGGCGAACGGAACGCTGGCTTCGGCCCGCTACGACAGCTACCTCAAGCTCCAGAAGGAGCTGGCCTTCGAGGCGCGTAAAACCGACAGCTCGCTGGCGAGAGCCGAGAAGGAACGCTGGAAGAAAATTCACAGCGGGTTAAAAAAGCAGCCCAAACGTCCGCATTGACGCGACAAGACGAGATTTGTTTTGCGACAGAAAGTCCTTATCCGAATGGCCTTTTGGATAAAGGGCTTTTTGCTGCTGCCGCGTTGTGGTAACCTTAGGAGGCTGGCATCAGGAGCGGAATCAGGAAAGCCGAGGTATAACAAAAATGTGGAAAAACCGGAATGTATGGATTGTGCTCACCGGGGAGTTTGTTGCCGGTCTGGGGCTGTGGATGTCGATTATTGCGAATCTGGAATTTATGCAGCAGCATGTACCGTCCGATTTCGTCAAATCGTTGATTTTATTCGCGGGGTTGATCGCCGGGGTGGCTTTCGGGCCGCTGGCGGGCCGGGTGATCGACACCGTTTCGAAGAAAAAGGTGCTGCTGTACGCCAGCGCCGGACGGACATTAAGCGTCGGCTTTATGTTTATTGCGCTGCAGCAGGAATCGGTGCTGTGGATGATCGTGTTTTTTGTGTCGCTACAGGCTTCGGCGGCCTTTTATTTCCCGGCGCTGCAGTCGGTCATTCCGTTGATCGTGCCGGAGCGCGAGCTGCTGACGCTGAATGGCGTTCATATGAACGCAGGCACGATGGCCCGGATTTTGGGGACGACGCTTGCCGGTTTGCTGCTGGCGGTCATGTCCTTGTACGGGCTTTATACGCTGTCGATTATCGCTTATGCGCTGCTGTTCGCTTCGACCTTCCTGCTCCGGCTGCAGGAGCAGCCGTTCGGGAAGGAGCGCGAGAAGCCGTCCGGGGATGCTGCAGGCGGCGCTGATTCAAGCGCGTCGGACGAAGCCGATGCGGCCGATGACCACAAACAGGCGGCCAGCTCCGCGATCGGGACGGCTGCGGAGTTGGCGACGCAAGCGTCGGCGGCAGCTGCCGGACAAGCCGATCCGGCCCCCGGCATGCCGGAGCGCGGCTTCAAGGCGATTGTGCCCTTGCTGCGCTCCCATCCGGCGGTCGTCACGGTGCTGCTGCTGATGATCGTTCCGACTTTATTTATCGGCGGCTTCAATCTGATGGTGATCAATATCAGCGAGCTGCAGCACAGCACGGGCATCAAGAGCTGGCTGTACGCCGTCGAAGGGACCAGCATTATTGTGACAGGCTTTCTGATCAAACGCTTCGCCCACGGAGGGACGCTGCTGGGCCGTCTGTTTCTGTTTGCTTCGTTTGTCGCGCTTGCGCAGCTGCTGCTGTTTTTCGCCGAGCTGCCGGCGCTGTCGCTGGCCGCCTTCGCTGTATTCGGCATAGCGGTCGGCGGGTTTTTCCCGGCGGCGGCGACGTTGTTCCAGCATGAGATTCCTAAGTCATATCATGGCCGGTTTTTCTCGTTCCGCAGCATGCTGGACCGCGTTATGTTTCAGGTCGTGCTGCTTAGCACAGGGCTGCTGCTGGATACGATCGGGCTGCAGTGGATGGTGCTGACGTACGGGATCTTGTCGCTTGCGCTGGTCGGCTGGCTCAGTCTACGGGGCCGTATGCGCGGCGCAGCGGCAGCCGGACGTTACGACAGACAGGCATAGCGCGGCGAAATCGGCGAGATGGAAGCGATGCTCTAGTGCAGCGAGCCGGACATGATCCTTCCGTAGCATACGGCTGGTGTGGAGAGTACAAGCTAGTGCAACTGCCGGTATCCAGCAGAGGCATGCGCGGCGTGGAGGAACAGATGCGCCCGGAAACGCAAACGAGCCTCAACGTGTTATTGCGCGGCTCCCGGCCACTCATCCTTGGACGGCCCGTATACGCCGGGTACCTTCAGTCCCGCCTGCCGCATCAAAATGGTCATTTGCGCCCGGTGATGCACCTCATGGTTGATCAAAATGTGCAGCGTCACGCCGTTCGGCCAGCTTTCCCCGTACATGTCGGATACTGCGGCAAGATTGCTGTCTGTCCATTGGGTACGGATCGCTTCCGCCGCCGCCCGCACTGCTTGCTCATAGCCCTCGATGATTGCTGCGGCAGTCGTCGGCACGGCGGCATGCTCGTCCGGCGACGTGAAGCGCAGTCCGGTGCGCGGCAGCATCTCCTGGTAGGTGGTAACGATATGCCAGGCGAGCTGGCCGAGCGTGCGGTAGCCGGGGGCGACCTCCTGAGCGAGCGAGGCGTCGGACAGGGCGCGGAACACCTTGAGCGTCGAAGCGCTTTCCAGCTTGAATTCTTCCTCGAATGCGGCGATAGTTTGAATAAACATGCACGATCCACTCCTCGAATTTCAAATGGCGAGCGGCTGCCGGATGCCTTGGTCGAAGTCGGCGAAGCGCCGGCAGACAGGTCCATCCGTAGTATACCAAATTCGTTGCAGAAAATCGCAAGCAGCCTGTTTCACGATTTGTGAAAGCGGTTAAATAATAAAAGTAAGGGTCTGCATGTTCTGGCTTCTGCTCTCATAGGGTATATCAAAAGGAGGTGGGCAACGTTGAACGAAGAGGCGATTTATACGGTTGTCACAGAAGATCAAACCTTTCTTTTTGAAACCGAGGAAAAGTTTTTCGATTTCATGTCCGAGCAAAATTCGGCGCTTGTGATTAACCGGATCGAAAAAAACGACTAATCATCGGCCCACTGCCCATGGCTTGAGCACCCTGCACCAGACGGATCGACAGCTGAAAGGCAAGACCTCATACACCATGCGCGCCCTTGCAGCGGCGGCGCCTGCTTTTTCTGCAGGCGCCGCCGTTTTTTGCAGCAGCGATCCCGATTGCGGATTGCCGCGGACTCGTGTCGGGTATGGTATACCTAGAGGGAGGTGTGCCAGACGATGGTCAAAATGATCATTACGCTGCTGGCGCTTACGGCCGTTCACTTCGAGCTATGGCGGACGCTGCCTGACCTCAAAGGAAAAGGCGCCGCCGGGCTGCTCCTGCTGCTGGTTGTGCTTGCAGCTCCGTTAGTTTATTTGACGGTGGACGATATTCGTCATGCGTATCAAGATGCGAACATCGGGCTGGGACTAGCGCTTCTGTTTACATGGGCCGCGACGCTGATTCTTGCGGTCGTCAGCGTGATTCGCCGCCTGCGGCGCTCCAGATAGGCAGCGGCTGACAGCCGCAGCAAACAGGCCCGTTCCGGGAGGAAGGGCCTGTTTGGCATGCGGAATGTAGCATCATCGAGTTGCTTCGATTGAAACTTTTCTTACTTTTTCGGATCAAAGGAGCTTTTCAGCGATACAATCCGGTTAAACACCAGCCGGTCGGCGTTCGAATCTTTAGAATCGACATTAAAATACCCGTGGCGGAAAAACTGGAATTTATCCTGCGCCTGAGCCCCGTTCATATTGTCCTCCACGAAGCCTTGGAGCTTCTGCAGCGAGTTCGGGTTCAGGTTGCTGAGGAAGTCGTCGCTGCCGCTCGCGGCTTCGTCCAGGATCAGCGGCTCATATAACCGAAATTCGGCCGGCTTCGCTTGAGCTGCCTCCACCCAGTGGATCGTGCCCTTCACCTTGCGGCCGGTGAAGCCGCTGCCGCTTTTGGTCTCCGGATCATACGTGCAGTGCAGCTCAACAACTTCGCCGCTCTCATCCTTCACGACCTGCTCGCATTTGATGAAGTAGGCGTGCTTGAGCCGCACCTCGTTGCCGGGGAACAAGCGGTGGTACCCTTTGACCGGCTCCTCCATGAAATCATCGCGCTCAATGTACAGCTCCCGGGAAAACGGAATGTGGCGGCTGCCCATCGCTTCATTTTCCGGATTGATCTCGGCCTCAAGCTGCTCGACTTGACCCTCCGGGTAATTCGTGATGACGACCTTCAGCGGCTGAATGACGGCCATCGTACGCGGCGCCTTGAGCTTGAGATCCTCGCGGATAAAATGCTCCAGCAGCTTTTCATCGACCGTGCTGTTGTTTGTTTTCACAATGCCAACCTCGCGGCAAAAATCCCGGATCGCCTCCGGCGTATACCCCTTGCGGCGCAAGCCGGAAATCGTCGGCATCCGCGGATCGTCCCAGCCGTCTACGACCTGCTCATCGACCAGCTGCTTGAGCTTGCGTTTGCTCATGACGGTATTGGTGACGTTCAGGCGGCCAAATTCATACTGCTGCGGTACGCACGGCATCTCGCATTCCTGAATGACCCAGTCGTACAGCGCCCGATGGTCGGCGAATTCCATCGTACAGATCGAATGGGTAATGCCTTCAATCGCATCCTCCAGCGGATGGGCGTAGTCATACATCGGGTAAATGCACCAGGCATCGCCCGTGTTGTGATGATGCGCGTGGGCAATCCGGTACAGCACAGGATCGCGCAGGTTGATGTTGGGCGAAGCCATGTTGATTTTGGCGCGCAGCACCTTCTGTCCGTTCGGAAACTCGCCTTGGCGCATCCGCTCGAACAGGTCGAGATTTTCCTCCACGCTCCGTTCGCGGTACGGGCTGTCTTGGCCAGGGGCGGTCAGCGTGCCGCGCGTCTCGCGGATTTGCTCGGCCGTCAGGTCGCAGACGTAGGCTTTGCCCTTGCGGATCAGCACAAGCGCCCGCTGGTACATTTCCTCGAAGAAGTCGGAGGCAAAAAACAGCTTCTCCCACTCAAAGCCGAGCCATTTCACATCCTCCTGAATCGACTTGACGTATTCGGTATCTTCCTTGACCGGGTTCGTGTCGTCGAAGCGCAGATGGGTGCGTCCGCCAAATTCGTCGGCCAGCTCAAAGTTCAGACAGATCGACTTGGCATGGCCGATATGCAGGTAGCCGTTTGGCTCCGGCGGGAACCGGGTGACGATTTCGTTTACCTTGCCCGATTTCAGATCGTCGATGACGATTTGCTTGATATAGTTGCCGGAGGAGGCCGGCGCCGGTTTCGTAGTTTCCACGTGTGGTTCCAACCTTTCTCTAGGGGATGCCTGAATCTATTACTCCCTATAATACACAAATTCGCCTGTAAATATAATGGTTTTTCTGCACGAATCTACGAAAAACGGCATCGTACAACCGCTGGTGCAACGATCCGACAAATTTATAGTATAAAAGTACCAAATACAGTAAACTGGTAGTAGAGCTTATGTAAGCGGATGAATGTGTAAAGGGGCGAACGTTGTTTGAAAAGTCTTCATCTCCGTATTATGCTGATTTTTTCCACCATCATCGTGGCGGCCGGAGCGCTGCTCAGCTATCAGATTTACAGCTCCTCCCTGCATCTGATTACCCAGTCGCTGGGCGAGCAGGCACGCGGGGTGTCCGAATACGCGGTCAAACAAATTGACCTTGCATCGTACCGCAAGCTGCTCGACGAGCAGCAGGAAAGCGCTTATTATCGGGAGCTGCGCTTGAAATTCAATGGTATGCGCGAAGCGAATCGCCTCAAATATTTGTACACGATGGCTGAGCGTAAAAACGGCGACGCCACCGAATATTACTACGTCGTCGACGGCATGCCGCTGGATGCCAAGGGAGATGACTTTTCTCCGCTGGGCAAGGCGGAGCCGGACCCGGACGAATCACTGATCAAGGCGTTTCAGGAGCGCAAGACGTATGTGGGCGAGCTGACCCGAGATGAGCCGTACGGCGCGGTTGTGACCGCCTATATCCCGATTGTGACGCCGGACGGCCAGCTGCTGGGCGTATTGGGCGCTGACCTGGATGCAACGTCGGTTTACGAGCTGCTGGGCGCCAATCAGAGGAAGGTGCTGCTGCTGTCGTCGGTTATTTTGCTCGCATCGCTGGTCGCCATCTTTGCGGTATCGCGGATGATTGTAGCCCCTGTGCTGCGGCTGACTCGCGAGATGGAGCGGGTGCAGGCCGGCGATCTGACGGTGACCGTGCAGGTCAAAGGACGCGATGAGGTCGGCCGAATGGCGGGTACGTTCCAGCGGATGGTCCATGTGCTGCAAGAGATGATCCAGGGTGTGCAGCATAATGTCGTGGAGGTTCGCCGGGCAACCGTACTGCTCGCCGAGAGCGCAGATGCGACCAGCGTCTCCAGCGAACGGATTGCCGGTCATCTGGCCCAATCCGCAGCCGATGCCCGCATGCAGGCGCAATATACCGGCGAGACGGCGAAGGCTGTCGGCGAAGTGGGCGAAGGCGTCCGGCGGATCGCGGACTCGCTGACGATCGTGGCTGAGGCTTCGCAGGAAGCGACCGATGCGGCCAAGGTCGGAGACGCGTTTATTAACGACGCTTCCGCTCAAATGACAGCCGTACAGGCGTCGGCCCGCGAGACGGCGCAGGACGCAGAGCGGCTGCAGCAGCGCACGGACGAGGTAAGCGAAATTGTGGATCTGATCCGCGCCATTGCTTCGCAGACCAATCTGCTTGCGCTGAATGCCGCCATCGAGGCGGCCAGGGCGGGCGAGCATGGTCTCGGCTTCCATGTCGTTGCCGATCAGGTGCGCAAGCTGGCGGTGCAGTCCGAGGAGTCTGCGCTGCGCATCGGCGAGCTGATCGAAGCGATGGTTGCGGATACCGGCAAGGTGGTTGCCGGTGTCCGGCACCAGACCGGCGAGGTCGACGCCGGGCTGCGTGTGATGCGCAGCGCCGGGACGGCGTTCGGGCGTATTTTGCAGGAGGTCGAGCGTGTCAGCAGTCAGGTGCAGGAGCTGTCCGCCGTCTCCGAGGAAATTGCGAACGGGGCGGAGCAGGTCACAACCTCGGCAGATGAGATCGAACGTCTGTCCCGCCAAAGCTCGGAGCATGGGCAAGGCATCGCAGCGGCGGCAGACAAGCAGCTGGACGCGACGCGTCAGCTTGCTGACCTGAGCGTAGAGCTGGAGGGCATGTCCAGTCAGATGGAGCAGCTGATCCATCGCTTCACCGTCAGCAAGGCTGGAAGCAAGCACGACGGCGCTTGATGTGAAGCGGATCAGTCCGCGAGCAGCCGCAGCCGTTCCAGCACGCGCCGCTTGCGGTACAGCATCGTCGCCGCTTCGGCGACGTCCTGCAAGGCGCCGCGATTCAGCACAGCGCCGAACAGCATCCCGGCGATCGGTACGAGCTGGAACAGCTTCTTCCAGCCGAAATTGTCGCGATAGGCGGCGACAACCTCCCGCCAGCCCTGCAGCTGCGACAGCGTCTCGCGCTGGCGCCGGTCGTTGCCGAAGTCGGCCAGCTCCTCCAGCACAGCTTTTTTGCCGACGATATCGGCGGAAGCAAATTGCAGGCATTTAATAATAAATACCCGTTCGGCCTTCTGATTAGGATCGTAGCCGTAGGTCATGGCGATTTCCTGAATCGTCTTGAGCGACAGCCCCAGAATGGCCGGAATATCAATAGCAAGCGTCAGCAACCCGCCAAAGCCGGTCGTCGCCCCTTGCGCTGTTGCCATCGTGATGCGGCTTTGAGCAAGCTGCCGGGACGCGGCGTCCATGACGGAGAGCGGCAGCTTGTGAACCGCGCTAAGAGTGAGCGCCTCCAGCGGCTTGGCGTTCGGTCGCGTTTCGTTTGAGCCGGTGGCTGCTGTCGCCATTTCCTGGCGAAGCCGGGTGAGCACGCCTTGCTCCGACACTAAATATTGCCCGCCTGTCTGCACGTAGCTGCCGACCTCGTCCATCGCTTCGGCGAGCTTTTTTTGAATCGATTGCGGAGTGAGACGATCCAGCAGTTGGAATGGCAGGCGGCCAATTTTTTCCCAAAACCAGAGGTCCTTCTGGCCAGTTTCCCAAGCCTGGATCTGCTGCAGCATGCGCCGCAGCGCGTCTTCCGTTTCGGGAACCGGGTATGCGACAGGCGAGGAGATGGGGAGATTCGGGTCAGCGGACATCGGATCACGGCTCCTTTGATTATATAAGTCGGTTATATAAAGTGTAGCGAATATGAGAAGTATACGAATAAACAGGCATCGGGATGCAAATCCGGTTGCCGGCGTACAGTCACGTACCTGCGGCTTGCGTTGGCAAGATGCAGAGTGGAAGGTGAGTCAACGATGATTCGCATCGGGCTTTCCGGCTGGGGCGATCATGATGAGCTGTATGGCCCAGGCTCGGCAGGCAAGCATAAATTGAAGCTGTACAGCCGCTATTTTCCGACGGTGGAGGTGGACAGCTCGTTTTACGCTGTGCAATCCCAGGAAAATTTTATCCGGTGGATGGCGGAGACGCCCCCGGACTTTGCGTTTGTCGTGAAGGCTTACCAAGGGATGACCGGTCATGCCCGGAAGCCGGTGCCCTTTGCAGATACGGAGGCGATGTTCCAGGCGTTTCGGACCTCGATCGAGCCTGTTTTGGAGGCGGGCAAGCTGAAGTGCGTCTTATTCCAATACCCGCCGTGGTTTGATTGCAATCGCGTCCATGTGGACCTGCTGCGGGAGGCGAAGCGACTGATGGGCGATACGCCGGTTGCGCTGGAGTTTCGCCACCAAAGCTGGTTTACGGAAGGCATGCGTGAGAAAACGCTGGCATTTATGACCCGCGAGGGCTGGATGCACAGCATCTGCGACGAGCCGCAGGCTGGCGTCGGCTCTATACCGATTGTGCTGCGGGCGACGCATCCGGCGCTTACGGTCGTGCGCATGCACGGACGAAATGCCGCCAACTGGAATCAGGGGGGCGGTCCGAACTGGCGGGAGGTACGGTACTTGTACCGGTACAACGAAGCGGAGCTGCTGGAATGGAAGGAACGGCTGCTGCTTCTGGCTCAGGAAACCCGCGAAATTTGCCTGATCTTCAACAATAACTCCGGCGGCGATGCGGCGGCCAACGGGCTTGAGCTGATGCGTTTGCTCGGGATGAAGACGGAGCCGCTTGCGCCGCGCCAGCTGGATTTGTTTTAGCCAGCGGAGCTAGCGCCGGAGGGGCTTGATTGCGCCCCCGGCGCTTTAGCTGCGCGGCATTCCTCGGGAGAACAGGTCAACTGGCGGGAACCGCTGCTGGCAGCAGACTGACGGGTTTATGAATAGGCGATGGTCTGGCGGGGAAAGTATTGACAACAGCTGCGGATCATTTTAAAATAAACATATGAATACATGCTCATGTGTTGTTTTTATAAAAATACGTTTGATTCGTACGTGTAAAAACCGAGAGGAGGTCCTTGTATGCGCAACGACCGCAAACCCAATCCTAGCTCCGCCCAAAGGCATGACCACGACAAGTGCAACCATGAGGGGCATGACCATAAAGGACATGACCACGAGGGGCATAGTCACGACGAGCACAGCCATGAAGGGCAAAGCCATGAAGGGCAAAGCCACGATAAGCATGATCATGAAGGACACGGCCATAAGGGGCAAAGCCACGATAAGCACAACCACGAAGGGCATGACCACAACAGCCATAGCCATCGCGACAAACATGATCACGGAAGCAAGTCAGGCCATGGCCACCATCACCATCACGGCGGCGGACATCACCACCATCATCATGGCGCGGACGGCAACCGGAAGGGACTGACGATGGCGCTGATCATTACGGCAGGCATCATGCTGCTGGAGTTTTTCGGGGGATTATGGACGGGCAGCTTGGCCTTGCTATCGGATTCCGGACATATGCTCAGCGATACGAGCTCGCTTATATTGAGCCTGATCGCGATAACGTTTGCGGCCAAGGCAGCATCGCCAGCGAAGACGTTCGGGTATTACCGCTTTGAGATTTTGGCCGCGTTATTAAACGGAGCTACTTTATTTATTATCGCAGGCGTTATCGTGTGGGAGGCCGTGGAGCGTTTCTCTGATCCGCCTCAGGTGGCGAGCGGTTCGATGATGCTGATTGCAACCGTAGGCTTGCTGGCGAACTTGCTGAGCGCCTGGGCGTTGATGCGTCAAGGGGATGTAAAGGGCAATGTTAATATGCGCAGCGCATACTTGCATGTGATCGGCGATGCGCTCGGCTCTGTCGGAGCAATTGCCGCAGGTGTTGTTATGTGGGTGTTCGGCTGGTATTGGGCCGACCCGGTCATCAGCGTAGTCGTTGCCTTGCTTATTTTGCGCGGGGCGTGGGGAGTTATCCGGCATACCGTGCATATCTTGATGGAGGGAACGCCTTCGTCGGTGCATGCGCCGGAGGTGGAGCGGGAGCTAGGGGGAATTGCCGGTGTGCGGGAGGTTCATGATTTGCATATTTGGACGATTACCTCAGGGCTGGATTCCTTGACCTGCCATCTGCTGGTTGATGACGAGGCTGACCATCAGCTGATTTTGCAGCAGGCGCTGCGTCTGGTAGAAGAAAAATTCGGCATCGGGCATGCGACGATTCAAATTGAAGGCTCCTCAATCAGACACAGCGAGCTGAAAGTATAAACGGCTTGTCCAGCGACTAAATATCGTTCGACCGAAGGCGTAAACGGGGTATACTGCGCTTCGAAGTTTTTCTGCCGATTCTCTGCCAATGAGGGACTGCTGCACGAAGGCCGGTGTTGCTGATCCGGCCTTCGTGTGGGGCCAAGCCTTACTTTCTTTTTTTCCGCTTCTTCACGCTGCTGACCATGACATCCTTCTCGCTGTATGTCACGTAATGCTGCGGCACAGGCACGCAGTGATGCTGGTTGATGACCTCCACGGGATGAATAATGGGCTGTGCTTGCGGGTAATAAAAGTTGTTATACATTTGCGTCGGGGCGGTCATAATGGGGCTGAGCGGCGGACAGTTATGACAATATGCCATTGTACTTCACGCTCCTTTTCTCATCGATCTAGGTTATTGTATGATGCACATCTACCCGGTGTCTGTTCGAATGTCTCGTAGGCATGAAACTTTTATGCACGCCTGCCTGTTCCCTCTTCCCCAGTCGGCCAAAACCGGGTACACTGGAGGGACAAAGCGAATAGGGCGAAGGCGCTGGAATGGGCATACGGGGGGACCCGGACAGGACGCGCGGGGAAGGAAGACGGTAAGTTTTATGGGGAGTGGTTGCACAAGCACAGCTGCTGACAAGGAGAGACAACTTTCGAGTCTGGACGGGTTCATTCAACGGATCGAAGCGGAGCTGCTGCCGGGTCTGGAGATCGCCAGCGAGCAGCATCATGAGCCTGTCAAGGTGTATCGGACCCCAAGCTCCTGGAAAACGGTGGGCGTCGGCAATTATGCTGCTGTGCTGGTGCATCCTGACCGTCCTGATCTTGTGGTCAAAGTGTATGCGCCAGGCAGGCCGGGGCTTGAGGACGAAGCGGAAGTGTACAAGAGGCTGGGCCAGCATCCGGCATATTCCGAATGCCTGCATGCGGGGGCGAGCTATCTGGTGCTGCGGCGGCTGACCGGGGTCACGCTGTATCAGTGCTTGCGGCGGGGCATCCCGATTCCGGCACGGGTTATACTGGACATTGACCAGGCGCTGCTTTATGCGCAGAGCAAAGGCCTGCATCCCCATGATGTGCACGGGAAAAATGTGATGCTGCAGGACGGGAGAGGCAAGGTCGTGGATGTGTCCGACTTCCTGAAGCAGGACCCGTGTTGGATGTGGGACGATCTCAAACGCGCCTACCGCCGGTTTTACCGTCCTTGGCTGGGGCGGATTCCGATACCTGATGTACTGCTGAATACGGTGCGCCGCGGCTACCGGTATTGGCGGAAGCGCCGCCGCCGGACGTAACGCTCCTGCAGGATGCAGAAGGCAGACGAGCCAGATTGCCGGGCTGTCAGATGCGTTTCCACAGTGAAACCGCAACCGGGTGTTATGCGTAACATGCGGTAAGTCGGCTGCGAGGATCGGCAGGCAGGGCGGCCGTACAACGGTACAACTAAACAGGAGGCGGGACCATGTCATTTTTCAAAAAAATGCTGGCAAGTGTAGGCATCGGCTCGGCAAAGGTAGATACGCAGCTTGATGAGACCGAAGTGACGGTTGGCGGGCAATTAAGCGGACAGGTACGGATTCAGGGCGGCGATCTGGAGCAGCAGATTGACCGCATTTATTTGTATGTGAAAACGAGCTACATCAAGGAGCAAAACGACAGCAAGGTCAAGCAGGACGCGGTTGTCGCCAAATACCAGCTGTCTGAGGCGTTTGTGATCGGGCCGGGCGAGGTGCGGGAAATTTCGTTCAGCTTCCAGCTGCCGGAGCAAATGCCGGTTACGCTGCGTCAAGCTCCGGTTTGGGTTGAAACAGGGCTGGATATCAGCTCCGCCATTGACCCGACGGATCGCGACCTGATCCAGGTTCATCCCAACGAGGCCATGCAGACGGTGCTGGATGCGCTGGATAAGCTTGGCTTCCGCCTCCGCGAAGTAACCAATGATTATTCACCTAAGCTCGGCGGCCATCTGCCGTTTGTCCAGGAGTTTGAATTTGTGCCAACGACGAACTTCAGAGGTTATCTGGATGAGCTGGAGGTGCTGTTTTTCCCGCGCGGCGGCGACCTGGAGCTGTTTCTGGAGATCGACCGCAAGGCGAGAGGGCTGCGGGGGATGTTTGCCGAGCAGATGGGGCTGGATGAAAGCAAGGTACGGTTCACGATTCCGGCCAGTGAACTGCAACGGGGAGCGAACACGGTGTCCGGCCAGTTGAAGGAACTGATCTCGCGTTACAGCAAATAAGCTCGACCCGCCCGCTGCTGCGGGCGGTTTTTTGTATGATACGCGCCGGCCGTCCCTTTTCAGACAAGGTGTGGAAGAGACAGGGCCAAGGAGCCTACCTAAAGGAATGGGGTTGGAAGCATGCAGGAGTTGTACGATTTAATTGAACGGCTGGTCCAGGAGCAGGAGCTGATTCAGGCTACGATCAGTCAGCCCCGAAGCGGAGGAGCCAGCGAACCGGGCAAGGTGACGGTGAAGCCGGTGGCGCTGCGCGGCGAAGCGTTTTATCAATTCAGCGCTTATACAGGAGCCAAGGTGCAGCATGAAAATGTGCCCCAAGCCGAAGCTGGCCGCCGGTTGGCCGATTGGCTCAGCGGCTCGTTCCGCCAGGGGCTGCTGCAAGCGGGCGAAGCCGATTACCAGGTGTTGATCAGCAAGAAGGGCAAGCTGGGCATTTTGCGCAAGCCGCCGACCAAGCAGGCCGACGCGGCCCGGCCCCTCGCCCACAACCGTAAAAAAAATTACGAGCTGGAGGATGGCGTGCCGGTGCCATTTCTCATCGAGCTAGGTATTATGAACGCCGAAGGCAAGGTGCTGGCGAAGCGGTACGACAAGTTCCGGCAGATCAACCGGTTTCTGGAGATGATCGCCGATGTGCTTCCTCATTTGCCAGCTGGGCGAAGGGTGCATATTGTCGATTTTGGCTGCGGCAAATCGTACCTGACGTTTGCGTTATATCATTATTTGCATGTGATGAAGGGCGTCGATTTGCAGCTGGTCGGGCTTGATCTGAAGGAGGATGTCATCGCCTTCTGCAACGGCTTGGCGGAGCGGCTCGGCTATGACCGGCTTCGTTTTCTGGTCGGGGATATTGCCCAATATGATGAGCTGGAGCGCGTCGATCTCGTCGTCACGCTGCACGCCTGTGATACGGCGACGGATGCGGCGCTGGATAAGGCGGTGCGGTGGAACGCTTCCGTCATTTTGTCCGTGCCATGCTGCCAGCATGAGCTGTTCAGGCAAGTGCGCAGCGAGACCCTGACGCCGCTGCTGCAGCACGGCATCCTGAAGGAGCGGTTTGCGGCGCTGGCAACGGATGCGCTGCGGGCGCGGCTGCTGGAGCTGGCGGGCTACAAGACGCAGCTGCTGGAGTTTATTGATCTGGAGCATACGCCGAAAAATTTGCTGATCCGCGCGGTCAAAGCCGGGAAAGCGCCGGCTGCGGCAGAGCGGGACAAGCTGGAGGCGGAATATGCGAGATTCCGCGACTTTATTCACGCCGATCCGTACCTGGAGCATGCGCTGGGCGATCTGCTGACGCTGCAAGGACAGAAGGAGCCCGGTTAACCAGGAGCTAGGAGCTGAACGGTTATCGCCGATAACGCAGCATCAACTTGTTGGCCATTGTCAGCGGGAGGGTCGGAGCGGCGCTCTGTATAGCAAGAGCATGGTACTATTGAAGTTAAATGGCAGTGAGCGGAGGGGGCGTTGAGCTTGAACAGGCACGAGGCAGAGCGACGAAGCTCTCTAATGGAGCCGGAATCTCAACAGGAACGGCAAAGCAAGCTAAAGGTCGGTTTCGGTCCCTTAATCGGAGACAATTGCCGCTTGCTTATTCTGGGCTCTATGCCGGGGGAGGCATCGTTGCAGGCTGCGCAGTATTACGGACATCCGCGCAATATGTTCTGGCGCCTGTTGTATGCGCTGCTGGATGGAGGAGAGCCTGCAGCTGACTACGAGCAGCGGCTGCATTTCGCTGCTTCGCGCGGGATAGCGTTGTGGGACGTACTGCGTGCGTGCGAGCGGGAAGGAAGCCTTGATTCGGCGATCCGGCGGCCTGAAGCCAACGCTTTCGAGACTTTGTTCGAGCATTGGCCGAAGATTGAGTATGTGTTCTTCAATGGCAGCGCAGCCGCCGAGCTGTACCGCAAGCATGTCCGGCCCGAATTGTCCGCGCCGGACATGCGGCAGTATGCTACGCTGCCTTCCTCCAGCCCGGCGCGGGCGATGAGCTTCGAAGCAAAGCTGGAGGGCTGGGCCAAGCTGCGCCGCGTCTGGAAGTCACTGGAGCGAGGCAGCGGTGATCAGCATACCGCCAATGACAGCGGACCGGCTTGATGAAAGGCGACAGAAGCCGCCCCCGCAACATTGCGTCATTGTGAGGGGCGGCTTCACGGGGCTGCCGTGTGTCTGCCGAAGGCCGGATTGGAGAACGGTGCCAAGGTACGTGCGGCAGCTGCTTGCTTCTTTTTGCGTGCGTTAGAAACGCTCCTTCTGCTTCCTTTGCTTAAGTTCCTTCTGCTTCCGTTATTTACGTTCCTTTTGCGTGGCGCCGTTTAAGTTTTTCGTCGTTTTCACTTGCTCGACCGTGTCGTTGACAAATTCCATATCCTGATTTTCCGCAGACATGGACGCCGTACCCTCGTAGTTGCCTTGATGCTTTTTATTTTCGCTCATGCTAACACTCCTCGTTCTGATGAAATGTATGCCCTCGCGGATCAAGTTCCGCCGTCTTACGATGCGCCGGAAGTGCAGAAAATATGCCCGTTCCTACTCATGGTGCGAGGAATGGCAAGCGTTGATCATGGTATACTAAAATGAAACACAGGATAAGCTGGGATATTCTTGCACAGCGACTTGCCGAAAACGAGTGGTTCACCCGCATAAACCTGAGAGCTACGAGGGGGAATTGGCATGCCAAAGCAACAATTACGCGTCCCTTACGGATACGAGCCGCCTAAGGAGCAGGACCGGGAACGCGGCACAATCTGGGTATATGACAGCTTTAGCGCATTTACCTTGCCGCGGCTGGAGCAGCTGCTCCAGCTGGCAGAGGACCGGCATTTTGCCAAGCTGGTGTTTTACCCGCTGCATGAAGAAACGCTGCGCCGGATGGAAAAAAGGGAGGCCGAGCCTTATTACCGCCGGGTGCAGGCGCTGGAGGAGCTGATTGACGACGCAGCGCCGCTGATCGACTGGACGATTGAACGGCTGGAGGGGAAGAGGAAGAAATACACGCCTGCGGACACAGCCTTTCGGTTTATGGAGGAGAAATATAAGCCGCCTTATTTTATTTATGTGACGGAGCAGACGGCGCGCAAGCTGGCCGGATATGAAGGGTTCGAGCAGTGGCTGACGAAGGTGCGGCTGCTGATCGCAGACGGGCAGGCGGATTCCGTCTTGCCATCGCTGTTGACCCGGCACGCCAGCCGGTGGGAACGGGTGTAAGCTCGACAGTGCGAGCTGCGCCATGCGGCATTCACCAGGCATGGGTGGAGGCGTGGGAACCAGACTGTGTATATGGAAGCAGAAGCTGTCATACTGAGCACGGAGAGCCTGGACAACGGATTGTAAAATTCAAGCGAGCGGCGGGATCGCGTATGTCGCCGCACGTCGCCAGCGGCGGAGCAGCTCCGACTCTCCGCTGTCAAATCAAAAAGCCCGGCCGCCTTTTTTACAGGCTGGCCGGGCTTTTTTTCTCAGGTCGTCTCTCGTTGACGGCCTGTCTTTCAAGGGCGCCGCCGCTTCGTCGACAGGCTGAGAATCGTTCGGCTTATCCGTCTATAGCGGCTGCCCGGGCGTCAGGCGTCGGCGTATACGCGATCAGTGTGATGGAGTCGCCTGTCAGCTCCGTCAGCCGGGCTTCGGCTTCGCGGATAATCGACAATGCATCATCGGCTGCGGACAACGCAGCGACTTGATAGCCGTCTGTTTCAATTTTCATCGTTTGTTCAGCCTCCTTGGGGAATGGGCAACCCTTCGGTTAGCTTTCCCCGGACAGAACGTTGCATATCCGCATGCGGCAAGCGCAAAGACGAGCGAGCCGTCGGCTGCCAGGAGCAGCTGGCCGTCCTTCCGTTCACGACCAGACGGTATATCATCGAAGCCGCCTCCTCGTTGATTCTGCCTGCCCATGCAGGCGAAGCGTGCAGCGAAAATTCCGCTTGCTTCGTCGAGCATGGCCCGCTGCAACGATGTCAATCATCCTTGTCCGGCCGTTTGGGCGGCTTACGGTTGTCCTCGAAGTCGGACCGTTTTTTGTCGTTGTCGCGCTCCTTCGCGCGCTCTTTTTCTTCTTTTTCGTTCGCTCTTTCCTGCGCTTTTTTCTCCTTTTCCTTCTCTTTCTCCTCTTGCGCCTTTCGGGCTTTCTCCTGTTTCTCCTTCTGCTCATCGGCCCGCTGCCGCTCCTGCTCCAGGCGAAGCGCCTCTTCCCGGGCTCGCAGCACGTCAGGCGGAACGGTAAACGGCTTGATTTCCGTGCCCTGCAGCGCCCGTGTCAGCATTTCGCGAAACAGTGCGGCCGGTGTGGCGCCGCCGGAGGTAGTCAAGTAATGCTGACGGTCTGTCTTGTCATAGCCGACCCAGATGGCAGCAGTCAGCTCCGGGGTGTAGCCGACAAACCAGGCATCCTTCGCGCCGTTTGCGCCGATGGCCTTAAATTCCTCGGTCGCCGGAAGCTGGGTCGTACCGGTTTTACCGGCAACGGGGCGTCCGGCCAGATTGGCAGCCGTGCCGGTACCGGCGGCGACAACCTCCTGCAGCAGCGTTGTCATGGTGTACGCATGCACAGGCGACGTAACCGCCGTCTGCTGCGGATGGGCTTGAACAAGCAGTTGCCCGTCCTTCGTTGTAATTTGTTCGATGGCATGAGCTTCCCGACGGATTCCTAGATTGGCGAATGCGCTGTAAGCCTGAGCCATCTCCAGCGGTGAAACGCCTTCGCTCAGCCCGCCCAGCGCGAGACTCAGGTGACGGTCCGGCTCGCCCAATGTGATCCCCGCCCGGCGCACGTAATCCAGCCCTCGCTCAATGCCCATTTCGTGCAGCAGCCAGACGGCGGGAATGTTCCAGGAGCGTACAACGGCTTCCTGCAGCGAAACTTCGCCGCGCGTCCGGCCGTCCCAGTCGCGGGGCCGATAGCCTGCAATGTCCAGCTCGCCGTCATAAAGCGGAGACTGCAGGGTATAGCCCTGCTCCAGCGCCGGTCCGTACACGGCAAGCGGCTTGAAGGTTGAGCCAGGCTGCCGCTTCAGCTCCGTTGCGCGGTTGAAGCCGCGATAGGGCTGCTCGCCGCGCCCGCCGACGACAGCGCGGATCGAGCCTTCCGTATGGTCGAGGATGACGGCTGCGCCTTGCACGAGCTGCCCGTCCGGGCTGGCCGGAAAAAGCCCTTCCTGGGCGAATACATCATCCGCCGCCTGTTGAATCCGCAGATCAAGCGTCGTATGAATGCGCAGCCCCATGGTCAATATTTGCTGCTCGGTGAACCCGTAAAGCCATTCCGCCTCATCGATAACGACATCCACGAATGCCGGAAATTTGCCCTTCAACGACTCATCGTTGTCGGTGTGCAGCTTGATCGGCGCGGCCGAGGCCTGGTCATATTCGGCAGGGGTGATCAGCTCCTGCTCCTTCATCAAGGACAACACAAGGTTGCGCCGCTCCAATGCCGCCTCCGGATTGCGCACCGGGGAATAACGGGTCGGAGCTTTAGGCAATCCGGCCAGCAGCGCCGCTTCCGGCAAGGTGAGCTGCCCGGCGGATTTACCGAAATAGTGTCGAGCCGCTCCCTCTACCCCCCAGCGGCCTTCACCGAAATAAATGCTGTTCAGGTACAGCTCCAGGATCTCCTCCTTGCTGTAGGCGACATGAATTTTGACTGCATAACCAAGCTCCTTGAGCTTGCGCAGCAGTGTTTTGTCCGAGGACAGAAACAAATTTTTCGCCAGCTGTTGAGTGATGGTGCTGCCGCCTTCCTCCATGGAGCCGGCCTTCAGGTCGCGCAGCAGCGCCCTTCCCATAGACCTTAGATCGTAACCCCGGTGCTCGTAGAAGCGCCGGTCTTCGACGGCAACAATCGCCCGTTGGAGCGTTGGCGCAATTTGCGCCAGCGGCACTGGCTCCACTTTGGAGGAGGAGAGCTGGGAGACGGGCTGGTCCTGCGTATCAAGAAGGAAGCTTGGCTCGGGCAACGGCCGCTCCAGCTTACTGATATCCAGTCCGCTTACCCAGCCAGCGACTAATCCCATCAAGGTCAGGAGCAGCAGCGCAGCGCAAACGCTCGACCAGAGCGCGAACCGCAGACGCCCGGAACGTTTTCCGTCAGCCGGCTTCCCAGCGGTACGCGGGCCGGAGCTCGCAGCATCTGCCGACGGCGAGCCTCCCCAGGCCGACCGCATGGCGCGCGCCGGAGACGGAGGCTGCTGGCTGTTATCCCGCTTGAACGATGGCGGGGGGAATTTCATCAGGTGTAGCCCCCTTCTATGTCGGATCATGACCGGAATCATGTTCTGTGGCGCAGCTGTTTCTGCACGTTCGTCCACATTTCTTTACTAATTTCGTAAGCCGGACTTCATTTGGCTCGGTAGTACAGGCAGAACCGTAAAAAAGGCCCCGACCGGCATCATGAACCGGAGGGAGCCTTGTTTACTGAAATACGGTGCATCATGTCCGCAGCGGGTCGCACGGATTTATCTTCATCGAAAGTGCTTCGATCCGAAGCTATTTTTAAGATTATAGAATTTATAAGTTTTCAGCAGAGCTGAACGATTCTATAATCGCAAGAAAACCTACCTCTGAAACGCGGTCGATCATCCTGAATGGCCTCGATAGAGGTTTTCTTACTGCAGCGGGTCAGGGAACAGTCCGCTTTCCCTCACCTGCGCATTGGTCGGCATCCGGGACATGGACCGGCCAAGCCGCTTCACTTCCTCCTCGTTGCTGGCCATGCGGCCGTTCTGCGCGGCATCGACGGACAGGAACCGGGTCCGCGAAGGGACGGTTTCCAGATAGTCGGCGAGGTCAATTAATATTTCGGTGGCGGCTCCCGCAATTGCGGCAGGCACCTCATGGCTGCCGGCAAAGGCGGCTTCATTAAGGTCGATGCGTGTCAGTCCGTTGTCCTGGGTTTGGGCGTATAGCCGAAAAGGGTATTCCTTCGATGAGGAGGGATCTCGGAACGACAGCTCGTAGACGACCCCGGCAGGGGCGAAGGCTTCGGTAAAGCCGAGTGTAGACAAGGTGTTGTGTACATGGGCGAAAGGTTGGGTGATCGACGGCAGCGTTTTTTTACGAGACATGCGCAAACACTCCTTCGAGAATAAACTTCGGCGCCCAGGCCCGCCAATCCGTATTCAGGCGGCTTTCCGGACTGGCAGGACTCACCGAGTACCCCTATTTAACCGGTGGAGCGGCGAGTGAAACAGACAACCTTCGCCAAGTTCTGCCCATTCCCGTACTGGATGATTGATGATATAATGGGTTAAAATGGGTAGTTTGTCTTAGGAGTTGACTTTGGCGGTCGTACGACGGAGCGCGTACAAGGTCAGCATAGCTCCGCTGAAGTCCACCATGCTGAGCGCGATGAAAATAGGCTTCAGCATGTCAAGCGTCACAAATACGGTCATGAAAAACGGGAGAGAGGCCCGTGTAAACACGGTCAAATAAAAGAAACCGCGCATGCCCTCGCGGGCGGATTGAAAATAGTCGAAGCCCAGATAAAGCATAAACATGCCGATCAGCCGAATCCAGATGTAGTCCTCCTGCTCGTAGCCGAGCAGCGTGGACAGCAGGCTCGGAGCCAGCAGCAGCGTGAGGCTGAGGGCGAACATGTAGAAGCTGAAGAAATAGACCGTTTTGGCTGGAAAGCTCATGCGATAATCCCCCTGAAACGTGATATGATAAGGTGAATGACATCCATGGAAAGCGAGACTAGCGATGCGAATCAATAAATACATTAGCGAAACCGGCTTGTGCTCCCGCAGGGAAGTGGACAAGCTGGTGGAGGCTGGCCGTGTCACGATCAACGGCGAGAAGGCTGGACTGGGCAGCCAGGTTGCCGAGGGCGATATCGTCCATGTGGACGGCAAGCCGATTGACACGAAAACGAAGGCGGTTTATTTGGCGTTAAACAAGCCTGTCGGCATCACCAGCACAACGGAGCGCCATGTGCGCGGGAATATCGTCGACTTTGTCGGCCATGCGGAACGGATCTTCCCGATCGGCCGACTGGATAAAGACTCCGAGGGTCTGATCCTGATGACCAATGACGGGGATATCGTCAACAAGGTGCTGCGCTCGGAGAACGAGCATGAGAAAGAATATATCGTGACGGTGGACCGGCCGATTACCGCGGGATTTTTGCAGGGTATGGCTGGCGGCGTCCGTATTCTCGGTACGATGACGAAGCCTTGCCGCATCAGCAGGGTGGACGACCGGACCTTCCGTATTATTTTAACGCAGGGACTGAACCGCCAGATTCGACGGATGTGCAGCGCCTTCGGCTATGAGGTGCGCCGCCTCAAGCGCGTGCGGATCATGAACGTGCAGCTTGCCGGCCTGCCGGTCGGGAAATGGCGCGAGCTGACCGGAGCGGAGCTGACGGAGCTGCTGCGGCTGGTCGGACACGAGCCGACCCGGTGACGGCCTGAGCCCCGCAGAGCAGCAAGACAGACCTCTCAGCTCAGCGGGAGTCGAACCGGCAGTCATGGCTTCAGCTGCGACGACAGAGAGCTCGACAGTCAACTGGAGACTAGCTCTGGCTCAGCCGTTGAACTTGTAGCCGACGCCGCGAACGGTCAAAATGTAACGCGGATCGGTCGGATTCGGCTCGACTTTTTTTCGCAGATTGCTGATGTGGACAAGCAGAGTGCGGGTATCGCCGTTGCTGTCCACCCCCCAGGTGAGCTTGTACAGCTGCTCCAGCGACAGCACCTTTCCCGGTGTGCGGGCGAGATGCAGCAGCAGATCGAATTCCTTGGAGGACAGCGGGATGGCCTGCCCGTCCACCTTGACGGTGCGGCTCAGCAGATCGACCTCCAGCCCGGGGAAGGACAAAATCTGCGCTTCTTCCTTGTGCTGCTCCAGCAGCACGCTGCGGCGTAGATGCGCCTTCACCCGCGCTACGAGCTGACCGGGGCTGAACGGCTTGGTCATGTAGTCGTCGCCCCCGATGCTGAAGCCCAGAATAATGTCCATGTCCTCGCTTTTGCAGCTCAGGAACAGAATTGGCGTCGTGTAATATTTACGG
The DNA here is from genome assembly GCF_059821225.1 of Paenibacillus sp. sg306046. Classification (NCBI taxonomy): domain Bacteria; kingdom Bacillati; phylum Bacillota; class Bacilli; order Caryophanales; family Paenibacillaceae; genus Paenibacillus; species Paenibacillus sp. sg306046. The sequence continues at coordinate 91,343 of NZ_JCAMRT010000014.1, read as the reverse complement.
ATTTGCCGGCAAACCTCGATTCCGTCCATCCCGGGCAGCAAAATATCGAGAATGACCAGATCCGGCCGATACGTGCGCACCGATTGAACGGCTTCTGCTCCGGTGGAGCAGGTGATGACATGAAATCCCTCTTTTCGTAGGTATAAGGTTATGAGTTCGACAATTTCTGGCTCATCATCCACGATCAGAATTTTTTCTCCAGACATGTGAGTTCTCCTCCAAGCTAGCCTAACACGGATAAAATGCCCATCAATGAAACATTTTTTCAAGAAAGAAAGTGGTATCCATTTCCAGAAACTATTCCTATTATAAATGGTTTTGGGTCGTCGTGGCTATAGTTTTGTTAAGTTTGTCACTTTTTGGCGCAGGGTTCTGGTTATTTCAGCCTAAAGAATCGGGTCATGCGGCAGCGCGCGGCAAGCTGAATTTGCAGCAGGTAAACTGGGAGCAGGAAGCTGTGCTGAAGCTTGATGGTGAATGGGAGCTTTACAGACAGCGCTTGCTGACGCCTGACCAGCTTCGCGAACAGGGGCGGGAGGCCGGCCTTCCGGAGCAGCTGGAGCTTCCGGCGCATTGGAACAGTCACGGCCGGGCGCTTGCCGCACTAACGGGAGAAGCGTTCGCGACCTACCGGCTGGAGGTTGCCATGTCGGCTTCACCGCACACCTTCGCAGTCCAGCTGCCCCGGCTGCAGCCTCCTTACAAAGTATGGCTGAACGGCGAGCTGCTGGCGGAGGGAGGCCCGCGCACGCAGAGCTCTTCGTTCTCGGCAGCGAACTATACGCCGCCGCTGCTGCATTTCAAGCCGGTCGACGGCAAGCTGGAGATCGTCATCCAGTCGTCGGGCTTTCACCACTGGACCGGCGGATTATGGAGCAGTCCTTCGCTTGGCCGGGCAGAGAAGCTGGAGAACGGAATACGGATCGGTCTGATGCTGGACATGATTGCTGTCGGCGGACTGCTGGTGCTGGGCGGGCATTATATCATCCAGTTTTTGCTGCGGCGCAAGGAGATGGAGGCCAGCTTGTTCGGGCTGTTTTGTCTGCTGCTTGGACTGCGTACGCTGCTGCTCAGCGAAGGGCTGCTGCCGCAAGGGCTCTTCGGGTTGTCCGGCGTCGGCTTGCTGCGGGTCGAGCAGGTTTGTTTATTTCTGGGTGTCATCGCCATCACGTTGTTTGTCAAGCTTTTATATGCCCGCGAGGTGCCTGCCTTGCTGGCCCGTCTGATTATCGGGCTGAGCCTGATCAGTATGCTGAGCGTGCTGGTACTGCCGCCGCTGTGGGCAGCCGTGACAGGCATCCTGTTTCAATGGGTGTCCTTTGGGCTGGCGATGTTTATGCTGCTTGCGCTTGGGCTTGCCTTGCGCCACGGCCGCGAGGGCGCTGTATTTGTTATGGCTGGCGCAGTCGTCTGTATGATGGCATTGTTCGGCGATGCGGTGCTGCGCCAGACGTTCAGCTATGTGGACCAGCTGACGGCGCTCGTGCTGTTGCTGGGTGCGTTGTGCATTTCGTTTATTTTAAGCGCCAGAGCGGCCAGAGCCATTTCGTCGGTTGAGCTGCTGTCGCGGCAGCTGCGGGAGCTCAACGCCGGACTGGAGCAGAAAATTCACGACCGGACGGCCGAGCTGGAACGGATCAACCGCAGTCTGGAGCTGGTTAATGAAGACCTGGCCCGGATGGAAACGTCGCGGCGCCATCTGCTCAGCAATATTTCGCATGATCTGGGCACGCCCATGACGCTGATTCAAGGATATGTAGAGGCGCTGATGGACGGGGTGGTGATGCCGGACCAACAGCAAAAATATTTGAAGCTGATTCATAATCGCATACTCGGGTTGAGCCGGCTGATCCAGGATTTGTTTCAGCTGTCCAAGCTGGAGGCGCGCCAGATCGAATTTGACATCCAGACCGTCAGCACGGAGGAGCTGATTCGTTATTTCGATGAGCGGTATGAGCCGGAGCTGACGGGCGCCGGTTTACGCTTTGAGACGATCGCTTATGGACAACGTCCGGTAGGCCGGAAGCCTGCCAAGGTGCGTGTCGATATTAACCGGATTGATCAGGTGCTGACCAATTTGATTTACAATGCAGTCAAGCATACGCCGCAAGGCGGACTCATCCTGCTCCAGTTTAACGTGGACGAGCATTCGCTGGTCATCCAGGTGCAGGATAACGGGACGGGCATTGCCCCGGAGGATTTGCCGTATATTTTCGACCGCTTCTACAAGAAAGACAAGTCGCGCAACACATCAGGCGGAGGCAGCGGTCTTGGTCTGGCGATTGCCAAGGAAATCGTTGATTTCCACGGCGGGCGCATTTGGGCGAACAGCCGCTTCGGGCAAGGGGCATGTATCGCTTTTATGCTGCCGCTGTCCGAATAATACGGTTACCCGGAGCCGCCTGCTAACAAGGAATGGCGGTAGTCGGTAGGCGAGCTTTGGTACTGCCGCTTGAATTGCTTGGAAAAATGCAGCGGGTCCTGAAAGCCGACGGAGGACGCAATCTGCTCGACAGTCAGCTCGGGGCGCTCGCGCAGCAGGTGGCGGGCTTTGTCGAGCCGAAGATGCAGCAGAAAGGTGATTGGGCTGACGCCGGTATGCGACTTGAACAAGGTCGACAAATAGGCGCGGTTGTAGCCGAGCGCTTCCGCCATCAGCCCGATCGTAATCGGTTCGGCGTATTGCGTGGACAAATAATGCAGCGCCTGCTGCACGATCCGCGCCCCGCCGGTGTCCGCGGCCGGCAGCCGCGGCTCGGCCGGCTGCAGCGCTTCGGCGTATTCGGCCAGCAGCAGGTGCAGGCAGCCCGCCGCCTTTAGGGAGGCGCCGGCCGCTCTCGTCCGGAACGTTTCCTGCACTTGCCGGAACAACGCGGGGACGCGCCGGTTGCGGGGGCTGCTGACGACCGGGGTCCGGCTGTTCAGCCCGACCTGGCCGAGCAGGGCGGCAGCGCCGCCGCCGCTGAAGGCGATCCAGCGGTAATGCCACGGATCTTCGACATCGGCGGTGTACTGTACAAGCGTATCAGGCTCAATCAGAAACGTATCGCCCGCGCCAAGCTCATACATCCGGTCGGCGCATGTGTACGTGCCTCGCCCGGATAAAATATAATGAAGCAAATAGTAGTCAACAATTTTGGGTCCGGGCTTATGTCCGGGCTTTGTTTGGCTGTTGCCTGCGAACAGGACGGCGACGCCCGGCTCGTCTCCGGGTGTCGGCGAAACCGCAGGGTTGGACACGACATAATAGCTTTCCTTGGGCAAAGACGGGCGAGACGCGGACATGGGCGGACGGCTCCTTTCGTCGATGCAGGCATGCATCATGCAGGTATCAGTATAGCATGCGAATCTGACATTTTTCCATATCGAACTGACATCGTTCCATAGTGCTCGCCAGCCTCTGGCGGCTATACTGAAAGCAACGGAATCATCCTTTATTCTCTCAGAAGAGGTGAAATTAATTATGGCAACGATTCAAGCTTTGCAGGAACGGTTTACGGCTTTGTACGGCACGGACAGTGAGCATCCGGTTCATGTATTTCATGCGCCTGGCCGCGTTAATCTGATCGGCGAGCATACGGATTACAACGGCGGGTATGTGTTCCCGGCGGCACTGACCTTCGGCACGACGCTGCTGGCGCGCAAACGCAACGATCAGCAGGTTGGATTCGCCTCCACGAACTTTGAGCTGCACCAACATATTTCCATTCAAAACCTGACGAATGATCCGGCGCACGCCTGGATGAACTATCCGAAGGGCGTGATCTTCGAGCTGCAGCAGGCGGGCGTTACAATCGGGGGCTACGATTTGCTGTACAGCGGAGCGATTCCGAACGGCGCAGGGCTTTCCTCGTCCGCTTCCATTGAAGTGGTGACGGCGTTCGCGCTGCTTACGCTGGAGGGACAGCCGGTGGACAAGATCAAGGTCGCGCTGCTCTCCCAGAAGGCGGAAAATGAATTTATCGGCGTCCAATGCGGAATTATGGACCAATTCGCCGTCGCAATGGGCAAAAAGGATCACGCCGTGCTGCTGATGTGCGATACGCTTGAATACCGGCATGTGCCGTTCCAGAGCGGAGCGTATAAGCTGGTCATCGGCAATACGAACAAACAGCGCGGGCTGGTGGATTCGGCCTACAACGAGCGCCGCTCCCAGTGTGAGCAGGCGGTAGCCGCACTGCGTGCCAAATATCCGGAGCTGACGCTGCTGGGCCAGCTGACGCTGGACCAGTACAACGAAGCGGAGTCGCTGATCGAGGATGAGGTCGTGCGGAAGCGGGCCCGCCACGTCGTGGAGGAAATCGACCGCGTGCTGAAGTCGATCGAAGTGCTGGAGCGCGGCGATCTGGAGGCGTTTGGTCAATTGATGAACGGCTCGCACCGCTCGCTGCGGGATTTGTACGAGGTGACCGGCTTTGAGCTGGACTCGATGGTTGAAGCGGCCTGGAACATTCCGGGCGTGCTGGGCGCGCGGATGACGGGCGCAGGCTTCGGCGGCTGCACCGTGTCGCTTGTCCACGAGGATACGGTCGCGCGTTTTATCGAGGAGGTCGGACGGGTGTATCAGGAGAAGACAGGACTGGAAGCGAGCTTCTACGTCTGCGATATCGGCGACGGCGTTAAGGAGCTGTAGCTCAGGCGTACGGCTTGGACTTTACTGGGAGGCTGGCGTCAGCCGGCTATCCCGCATTCGGGAGGAGCGAAAACGATGGCGGTATTGGTAACGGGCGGAGCCGGATATATCGGGTCGCATACAGTGGCGGAGCTGCTGGAGCGGGGCGAAGAGGTTGTCGTAGTTGACAGCTTGCAGCAGGGGCATCGCGAGGCGGTGTTGGGCGGCAAGCTGTACGTCGGCGATTTGCGCGATAAAGCGTTTCTCAGCGCCGTATTTGAGGAAAATGAAATTGACGCGGTTATTCATTTCGCAGCCAATTCTCTGGTTGGCGAAAGCATGAAGGACCCCGGCAAGTATTATCATAACAATGTGTACGGCACGCTTTGCCTGCTGGAGGTTATGAACGAGCATGGCGTGAAGCGCATCGTGTTCTCCTCGACGGCGGCTACCTACGGGGAACCGGAGCAGGTACCGATTGTCGAGACGGATCGCACGCTGCCGACGAACGCTTACGGCGAAACAAAGCTGGCGATGGAGCACATGATGAAATGGTTTGATGTTGCGCACGGGATCAAATATGTATCGCTGCGTTACTTCAACGCGGCCGGCGCGCATGAAGGCGGCCAAATCGGCGAGGATCATCAGCCGGAAACGCATCTGATTCCGATTATTCTCCAGGTTGCGCTGGGTCAACGTCCGCATATCTCTGTGTTCGGCGACGACTACGCGACACCGGACGGCACGTGCATTCGCGACTACATTCATGTGACCGATCTGGCAGACGCCCATATTCTCGCGGTTAAGAAGCTGCGCGAAGGCAGCGACAGCGCGGTTTATAACCTTGGCAACGGTAAAGGCTTCTCCGTCAAGGAAGTGATCGACATCGCCCGCCGGGTGACCGGACATCCGATTCCGGCCGTGATGGAAACCCGCCGGGCCGGCGATCCGGCTTCGCTGGTCGCTTCGTCGGACCGCGCACGCACGGAGCTGGGCTGGTCGCCGCAGCGCGATTCGCTGGAGCGTATCATTGCCTCGGCGTGGGCGTGGCACCAGGCCCGCCCGAACGGCTACAACGACAAGGCTTAGATCCTGACAGGTGTCGAAGCATTGACCTGACCGCCACTTACAGCGCTGTGAAGCATAAGCTGGGCCGCATGTGGCGAATTATATAAGATAAGGGGCATGGCTCCGTCGGCAGGTGCTTCTGTATGCAGCCTGGCCTTACGGGACATGCTCCGGGATCGGGAGTGGAACAGATGAGCACGACAGACGATCTTATCGCGCAGGAAGCCGCTGGCCGCCAAGCCGCTGCTGATGTGGAGCGGCTGCTGCAGTTCGGCGTGCAGCGCAAGCTGCTGGAGCCGCTGGACGTGGTGGCCGCGCGCAATGCGCTGCTTGATCTGCTGCGGCTGGAGGAGCCGTATACGGGCGAGCTGACGGAAGAGAAGGCCGACAGCATCGCCGAGCTGCTGACGCCGCTGCTGGATTATGCGGCTGCATCGGGGCTGCTTGCGGACAATACAACGACGCACCGCGACCTGCTGGACGGGCGGATCATGGGGCTGCTGATGCCGCGGCCGTCCGAGGTTGTACACCGTTTCTGGGCAACGGCCAAGCGGGATGGCATCGAGCATGCGACGGATGATTTTTATCGGCTGAATATAGACTCGAACTACATCCGCATGGACCGGATCAACAACAACCTGTATTGGCAGACAGCTACCGAATACGGGCAATTGGAAATTACGGTGAACTTGTCCAAGCCGGAGAAGGACCCGAAGGAAATCGCCATGCTCAAGCATGTCAAGGCGAGTCATTATCCTAAATGTCTGCTGTGTGTGGACAATGTCGGCTATGCAGGCCGCCTCGACCACCCGGCGCGTCAAAATTTGCGCGTGATCCCGCTGGAGCTGACCGGCGATCCGTGGTGCTTCCAGTATTCGCCTTATGTGTACTATAACGAGCACAGCATCATTTTCGACCGGGAGCACCGTCCGATGCAAATGTCGCGGCATACGTTCGAGCGGCTGCTGGACTTTGTGGATGTGTTTCCGCATTACTTTATCGGCTCCAACGCCGATTTGCCGATTGTCGGCGGTTCGATCCTGAGCCACGACCACTTCCAGGGCGGCCGTCACCGGTTTCCGATGGAGGAGGCCCCGACAGAGGCGCGGTTTACAAATCCGGCTTACAGCGGGGTGAAGCTGGGGATCGTCAAATGGCCGATGTCGGTGCTTCGTCTCTCCGGCCATGACCGCGTGCAGGTATTGGAGCTGGCGTCGCTTATTCTGGATCGCTGGCGCGAGTATAGCGACCCGGCGAGCGAGGTGCTGGCGTTCAGCGAGCAGGATGGCGTGCGGGTGCCGCATAATACGGTGACTCCGATTGCCCGCAACAACGCGCTCGGCGAATACGAGCTGGACCTGGTGCTGCGCAATAACCGGACGAGCGAAGAACATCCTGACGGTATTTTCCACCCGCACCAGGAGCTGCATCATATCAAGAAGGAAAATATCGGCCTGATTGAGGTTATGGGGCTCGCGGTGCTGCCGGGACGGCTGAAGGCTGAGCTGGAGCTGGCGGTCGGTCTGCTGACGGGTGAAGCTGCCCTGGCTGCGGTGCAGGACGATGCAGATCATCCGCTGCGTAAGCACGCTGCCTGGCTGCAGGAGCTGCTGGCGGCGCATGGCGCTTCCCTCTCGCGCGAGCAGGCGGAGCTGGCGCTGCAGGATGCGGTCGGCCGCAAGTTCGAGCGTGTGCTGACAGACGCCGGTGTGTTCAAGCGCGACGAAGCCGGACGTGATGCATTCCGCCGGTTTATCGGGTCGCTTGGATTTGAATAGCGCGCCGCTGCAGGCGAGGCTGTCGGGCGCTGTCGGGCAAGTGAGACGGCGGCGTGCGCAGGCTGCGTTAAAGCTGAATAGGACTCTAAAAAAACAAGACGCTTCCATACCCATGCTGTTTATGGGCGATGGAGGCGTTTTTGTCGCGATTATAAAAAAGGCTGCGATTGCTTTCAGCGAAGCTGAGCGATAGGATAAGCAGGCGCTTCTTGATGGATCAGCAGGCGGAGGCCGAGGGTCATGGGCATATGGAAAAAAAACCAAAAGGAACTAGGCATAATTACATAATATGTAATGAAAATTATGAAAAATATGTTATAATACATAACATATTAAAAAATATAAAGAGAAAACCGTTAGGATGGGGTGGTAAATGATGATGGATTGGCTAGGGTTGCGTAAGGGCTTGCCGCTCTGGTGGTCGTATCGGTTGAACCGCGAGATGAAGCGGGATGTCGAGGAGATTTTCGAAGGAATCGCGGCAACCCGTCAGGAGCTGCTGATGAGCTGGGCCGACGAGTATTGGGGACAGCTGGATCGCTTGCTGGAACGGCTGCTGTCGGCTGTACCTGCCGTCGCGAGCGGGACGGACGCCGGACTGAAGCCTGCGCCCCTCCAATGGGAAGGCGATTGCGCCTCGACCCGTCAGCGTGCGCCGGATTTCTCGGAGCTGTTCGTTCTAAACGAGCGGCAGGAGGTTGTATTTTCGACATATGAGCCGCATGTAGCGACCGTATACGGCGGGCAAAGCGTCCTCGCAGCCGGGCTGACTTACGCGCGCGGCGTACCTGCCGGCCGCCGTTGCTTGTATGGTCCATACGCCGATCCGCTGACCGTCAAAATCGGACCCAGCACCTCCAGCTTTCATGATGAGATGACGCTGCTGTTTATTGTGCCGATTGTTGTTGAGGGCCGCTGGCGCGGGGCGCTTTGCGGGCGAGTGCCGAATGATGTAATCGGCGATTTGATCCAGCGCGAATCGGGGCATGTGTACCCGGATTCCGGGGACAACTACCTGTTTATGGCATCGGCGGGCTTGCAGACCCATATTGCGCCGGGAACGGCGTTATCGCGCAGCCGGTTCGAGGATCGCACCTTTACGCATGGCGAAAATTTGAAGGATGGCGTGACGACGGATTGGGGCATGGTGACGGTCAAGGAGCATACCGAGCTGGAGCTGAGATTTACCGATCCGGCAACGGGCGAGCTGCATCCGGGTGTGGCGAATACAATTGCGAGCGGCAGCCATTTGTTTGTCGCCTTCCCCGGCTACTCCGATTACCGCCATATTCCGGTTATCGGCAAGGGAGTGACGTTCCGGCTGGCTCATTGTCCCGACGAGTGGGGGATGATGTGCGAGGGCGATCTGGAGGAGGTGTACCGGATTCGCGGGATGAACTGGCGGCTCCTGCGGCTGCAGCTGCCGCTCGTCGTCGGGGGAATGGTCAGCGCAGCGCTGCTGATTGGCTTCCTTGCCCGCGGAGGGCTGCCCTATTGGTTGATCGGTATCGCTGCCGGACTGCTGCAGCTGATGATCGGGCTGATGGCGGCTTCGCTGCTGCATCGTCACGGGAGTGCTCCGCTGGTGGATCATTTGCAGCAGCTCGCGCGTTTTATCCGCATGAATGCCGAAGGCAAGGGCGATCTGACCCAGCGGCTGCGGCCCGAGCAATTCCGCAGTGACGAATCGCGGGAGCTGGCCAAGTGGGTCAATAACATGATTGATTCGTTGGAAGGGATTATGCTGCAGGTAAAACGGGCGGCTGCGGATGTGCTGTCCAGCCAGCGGCTGCTGAATGAATCGACGGACACGACAGCCGGCTCGACCGAGCGGATGAATATGAAAATTCATGATATGATCGGCAGCTTGCGGAAGCAGCTGAAGGATATCGACCAGGCGAAGGTTGCAGTAGAAGAGATGAAGCAGACGCTCCGCGAAATCGAAGGGCATGCTTCCGGCCAAATTGCCGTCGCCCGGCACGAGGTTGAGCGGATCGGCTGTACGATGTCCAATATTTCAGCCAAGGTCGAGGAAACCAACCGGACGATCTCGACGTTTATGGAAACGACGCAGCAAATCAAGCAGGTGCTGCAGGTTATCGAGGAAATATCGGCGCGGACGAATCTGCTGGCGCTGAACGCGTCCATCGAGGCGGCGCGCGTTGGGGAGCATGGCAAGGGCTTTGCCGTCGTCGCCGCTGAAATTCGCAAGCTGGCCGATCTGACCCGGCAGTCGACCGAGGAAATCAACGGCACGGTGCAGGAAATTTATGCGCACGCGGGAAAAGCCGTCGTCTCTATGGAAGAAGGCACGCGTGTCGTGGAGGAGGGCGGCTTGCTCGTTGCGGCGGCTTCCGAGCTGCTGAACAATGCGTCAGGCAATGATTCGCTGAAAACGCAGGTGATCGACGAGGTTGTCCGGCTGATGGAGCGCATTGCCGAGATCAGCAAGGACAACCGGGTCATTTCCCGCGAGGTCGAGGGCAAGGTGCAGGAGCTGATGGCGGACACCGGTCAGGTGAAGCTGACGAGCAAGCGGGTGGAGTCGATTACGGCGTTTCTGGAACAGCTGATGAACCAGTTCCAGCTGAATGAGGCTCGTGTGCGGTAACGCGATAACAGCCACCGCAGGCAAAGGAAACAGGCGACCGGAACGGAACGGTCGCCTGTTTGAGCTTAGAGGACGAGCCAGACAGCCGGCTTGCGTCGGTTATGCGGAGCTGAGGCCGGAGGCGCGCAGCATCAGGACTGCGGCTTGGGCTCGATCTGGATATGACCGGCCTGGTGGCGCAAGGAATCAATTTCGATGCCCTGCCGGGCCAAATTGGAGCGGATGAGTCCCTCGTCTTCGGTCGGGAATACGTAAGCTGTGCGAATCTCGCTCTGCTGCACGAATTGCTCGGCAACCTGCAGCAGCTTCTCCATCGAGAACGGCTTCCGCAAATACGTCTCTCCTTCCTTCTCCCGGTAATCATGCGGCGGCTCCATCGCCGTTGACACGATGACCGGCGTCCTGTGCAGCTTCGGATGACGGTACAGCTCGGCGATGAAGTCCCAGCCTGTTTTGGCGCCCTCAAGCCCGATGTCTACGATACACAGGCGCGGAGGAGCCTGGACACTGCTGTCCAGCGCAAGCAAGCCTTCCTCGGCAGACCGCAGATGAACCATAGGCAGCTGCAGCTTTTGAAGGCCGACCTGGATCAGCTTGGCCAGATTATCGTCATCCTCCAGCAGCAGAATGCCGTGGTTGGCGTTTGCCCCTTTGTACAGCGGCAAGTGGACCGTAAAGATGCTGCCCTCGCCCATGACCGACTCGAACGAAATCGTCCCCTGGTGCGCTTCGACAATTTCCCTGACGATGGACAAGCCCAATCCGGTTCCGCCAATCTGACGGCGGTCGGAGTTGTCTACGCGGTAAAATTTGGAGAACAGCATGTCCCGCGCATCGTCCGGAATGCCGAGACCGTAGTCCTGCACGCGGCAGTAGACGGAGTCTCCCTTGACCTCCAGGATCACATCGACACGATCCGCTTGCGGCGAATATTTGATTGCGTTGCTTAGCAAATTATGTCCGACCTGCATGATCCGGTCTGCGTCAGCCATGACCCACAGCTCTTGTTCGGGAGCCTGCAGGTGAATCTTGTGGCCTTGCTTGCTGTTCCATTGCTCAATTACTTCGCGGACCAGTCCGCCCAGCTCCAGCGGCAGCAGCCGATATTCCTGCTTGCCGGCCTCCATGCGCTGCAGATCAAGGAAGTCGTTGATCAGCGTGGACAACCGGTTCGCTTCTTTATACACGGTTTGCAAATATCGCTGCTGCTTCTCCGGTGTCAGCTGGCGGTGCAGCAAAATTTCAATAAAGCCGAGTACGCTGGCCAGCGGTGTGCGCAGCTCGTGTGAGACGATGCTTATAAATTCGTTTTTCAGCTCGTCGATCTTTTCTTCCTCGGTCCGGTCGCGGATGACAAACAGGAAGCCCGGCTCGGTGCCGATCAATTCTGCCCCGACCTGGGTGGCGTACAGCTCTACGAATCGGCGCTGCTCGCTGCCGCTTTCGATCGTAAAGCGTTCGGAAAATTTGGGAAGCCGCCCGCTAAGCAGCTCCTCGAAGGCCATAATCGCATGAGCGCTGGAGGACGAGCCGGACAGCATCCGTTTGCCCAACGTGAGCACCGGCTCCCCGACCGGCGAATCAAAGCCTGTCAGCTCCAGCATCCGCTGGTTGACGAACTGGATGATGCCGTTGCGGTCGCACATCAGCATGCCTTCGTTGGTCGATTGCAAAATATTATTGATGACGTCGCGCTGCTCGACAATGAATTTCTTTTCGTGCAGCAGTTGTTCGTTCAGCTGCTGCAGGCGATCCGCCTGCAGGTTGCGCGCTTCATTCGCCTGCTGCACCATAAACGCGAGTCCGAACTGACGGATCAATCCTTGCGCGGTGCGCATGCGCTGCTCGAACGAAGTAATATGGTAGCCGGTAAGCAGCAGGAAGCCGATGCTTTCCTGCTGGTCGTTAAACAGCGGGAAGTAGTAATCGACAGCTCGCTCGACTCCCTGGTGGAACCCGCGCTCGGCGGCGGAGAGCTGCCGGACCGATTCCAGCATCCGCTTCTCCTCCAGCACCCGGCGCGCGGTGCCGTACAGCTCGCTCAGGCGAACGGCTGGCAGCGTGGACGGATAGCCGATGGAAAACACGGGCTCAAACAGCGCTTCGTCGTATTTTGGAGCCGGAGCTTGCCCGGTCCCGGCTTGGTCGCTGCCCGGCAGCTCCTGCTCGGCGTCCCGGGTCGAGCGGTTCAGCACGAGCATGGCCGCATCCAGCTTCAGTGTTTCCAGCAGGGCGGGAATCGAGTGATTCAGGAAAGCGTCCAGATGCGCCGAGCCGCTCAGCTTTTCCTGATACCCGCTGATCGCCTCCAGCTCGCGTTCCCGTTCGGACAGCTTTTCCAGCGTGGCCTCCTGCTCCTCCTGCTGGGCGATAATTTCCTCATTTTGGGTTTCCAGGCTTTCCGCCATGTAGCGGTACGTTTCCTCGCTTTTGCGCAGAGCGGTTTCCGCGCGGTGGGCTCTGATAAACACAACCATCGAAAACAAGCTGACGCCAAGGGCCAGGATGCCGCCGACCGCGATAATGAGCCGGGCCATACGTTCGGCCATACGGGCCGATTGACGCGCCTCGGTGGCGATGTTGTCGATCTCGGACTTCAGCTCCGTCTGCGTTTGCCGGAAGCTGTCCATATACGACTTGCCATTCTGGATACGGCGCAGCGCCTCATCCCGTTGTCCGCTGTTGACCAGCTGGAGCTGGCTATCATAGTAGCTCTGAATATTTTGAATGTAGGGCCGCCCTCGTTGGTTCATCACGCTGCGCAGCCGCGGGTATAGCTTTTCGAATTCGCTCATGCGCTCCAGATCGAGCTGCAGCTTCGTTTTGCCGAGATTATACGGCTCAAGGAAGGCGATGTCGCCGGACAGCTCGTAGCCGCGCAGACCCGTCTCCATATTGATCAGGTCGATGAGCAGATTGTCTGCCAGATCATTGACAGGAATAATGGCGTCAACGAGGCTGTTGATTTTGGTTTCGGTATTCGAGGACGCGATAAAGCTGGACGCGCTGATCAGCCCAAGCAGTGCGACCAGGATGATCGGATAGACGATCGACATACGGGAGCGGGACAGTTTCATCATTAACCACCTTTATGTAAATTCAAGCATTCGACACACTTACTTCGACAGCAACCGTCAAAATCCCTTGCGTTTGTTTTCATGAAGTTGCAATTGCGCTCTTTACGCAGGTATCATACAATAGGCCTAGACATGTCATGTATTCTTCCATGCCTGCGAACTGATTTTCATAACGAGTTAGGAGGAACAATCGATGTCTAATTCGGAGTCTCCGGTATGGATTCCTCCGGCGGCAGAGACGTTCCCGTTCTTTCAACCGATTCTGTCTCTGCAAACGCAGCGCATTATGGGGTATGAGTCACTCGGCCGCCATGTTGTGGACGGAGCTGTACGAAGTCTGGGACCGTTTTTCCACCAGAGCGGATTGACCGACGCGCAGCTGCTGCAGGTAGACCGGACGATTCGCGAGCGGGCGATTGCGGCTATGGCTGCATTGGCGGGTGAGGAGCGGTTGTTTCTGAACCTGAAGCCGTCCTGGATTTACCGCAAAGCGCGGCGGGTCAGCGAGCTGCCGACGCTGGAGATGGCGCAGCGCCACGGGCTGGACCCTGCGCGGATCGTTGTTGAGATTACGGAGGAGCCGTTTGCCGGCAATCTGGAGGAGCTCTCCGCCATGATCGAGCTGTACCGGGAAGCGGGCTGCTCGATCGCCATCGACGACATTGGCAGCGGACACAGCAATTACGATCGTATTGCTTCGTTAAAGCCGAATATTTTAAAAATTGATCTCAAGCTGATGAAAAAGGGCGTCGTGCATGAGGGATATAATGCGCTGTTGAATTCCTTCTCGATTTTGGCTGCGCAGATGGGGGCTTCCATGCTGGTAGAGGGCGTGGAAACGCAGTCGGACCTGACCTATGCGTTGAAGGTAGGCGCGCGCTATGTGCAAGGGTTTCTGTTCTCACCGGCCGAGGCTTCCTTCCAGCCTCAGGATGCGTACGCGCAGCTGCTTCAGGACAACATTGCGCTGTACACTCGCAGCGAGCTGGAGCGCCAGCAGGGACTGTACGCAGCTGCGAACGGGTTGCGGGAGCTGTTGTCCGAGCAGACGGGGATCGGTTCCTCGGCGGAAGCCGACGCGCTGCTGAACAAGCTGGCGGGCCATGTGGGAGGCAATGTCGTGCGGATGTATATTTGCCGGGAGGAGGGGTTCCAGGTGTCCTCGAATTTCACCCGCGCCGCCGACGGAAGCTGGAGCCGGGATGCGGCGTACGAGGGCTCGAACTGGATCTGGCGCCCGTACTTCATCCCTACCGTTCTGCAGATGAAGCACGGAAGGCAGGGATGCTTGTCGCAGCCCTACAGCGACCTCGGCACGTCCCGTTCGATGCAGACGTACTCGGAACCGCTTGGCGAGGCGCATTATGTGTTTTTCGATCTGGAGATCGGCTAGGGCGTGTCTGAAAACGCTGAAGGCAGCAGACTTTGCCGAATTTTCGTTCCAAGCAAGGAAGTTTTCCGCAGGCGTGCCGGGGCACGTCAAGGTAAAGTGACGCGGCAGGGGGCGAAAAGGCGGTAAAAGATGCACTTCAGCGATTTTTGAGACACGCCCTAATCGACCCACTCGCTGCGCAAAGTGAACAAGTCCCGCAAATCATCGGTGGACAGCTCGGTAATCCACTGCTCCCCGGTTCCGACGATTTGCTGGCTCAAGCCAAGCTTGCGCTCGATCATTTCATCTATGCGCTCCTCCAGCGTGCCGAGGGTCACGAATTTGTGGACCTGGACGTGACGGGTTTGCCCGATGCGGAACGCCCGGTCTGTCGCCTGATTTTCCACGGCGGGGTTCCACCAGCGGTCAAAATGAAACACATGGTTCGCCGCGGTCAAATTCAGTCCGGTGCCGCCTGCCTTGAGCGACAGCAGGAAAATGCCGGATTCGCTCGCAGCCTGTCCGGAGCTGTTCTGAAACGCGTCGATCATCCGATCCCGTTCCACCTTGGCGGAGCCGCCGTGCAGGAACGGGATTTTTCCGCCGAATTCCTCGGTCAGCGCCTGCTGCAGCAGGTGGCCGGTTTCGACAAATTGGGTGAAAATCAGGCATTTGTCGCCTTCCTGCCGCAGCTCCTGCACCATCTCCAGCAGCCGCTCCACCTTGTTCGACCGGCCGCGCCAGTTCAGGCGCGCGCTTGTCGCGCTGCCGGCGCCCCCAGCCAGCCCCGGATGATTGCACAGCTGCTTGAGCTTGGTCAGCGAGGCGAGAATAAGGCCGCGCCGCTCCATTGTCGACAGCTTGTCGAGCCGCTCGAACATATCCCGGATGTAATGCTCATACAAGGTTGCTTGCTCCGCCGTGAGCGAAATATACGATTTGTATTCATATTTATCCGGCAGATCGAGCTGGATTGACGGATCTTTTTTCACGCGGCGGAGCAGAAACGGACGGATCAGCCGCTGCACCTTGGCGATCAGCTCGGCATCCTGAGTCCGTTCGATCACATGGACGTACCGCTGGGTGAAGTCACGCAGCGTTCCGAGGTAACCGGGATTCAGAAAGTCAAAAATCGACCACAGCTCCGTCAGCCGGTTTTCAATCGGCGTACCGGTCAACGCGATGCGGTGGCGCGCCTGCAGCGTCCGGATGGAGGACGCTTGCTTCGTGTAGGCGTTTTTGATGTTTTGCGCCTCATCCAGACAGATGCATTCCCACTCGATGAAGCCAAGCTCGGCTTCGTCGAGGTGGGAAAGCGTATAGGTCGTCAGCACGATATCGCACGCGCCGACGGCCGCCATGAAGGCATCGCCCTTGGCCCGGCTTGGGCCATAGTGCAGATGGATGCGCAGGTCGGGCGCAAACCGCTGCAGCTCCTTCTGCCAGTTGCCGAGCACAGACGTCGGACAGATGAGCAGCGACGGGCCGGCAGGCTGCGCGTCCGCCTGTGTCCTGCGCTGCAGGCCGGCGAGGAAGCCGTCCGCGCCGCGAGCTTCGGGCTGCGGGTGCTGCGGGTGCGGGCTGCCTGCGGGGCTGCCTTCTGCGGCGGCAGGCCATGGGTGCTGCAGCGCGTCTGCGCTTGGCCCAGCTTGCTGCTGTTCGCGCAGATGGAGCAAATAGGTGATCATCTGAATCGTTTTGCCGAGGCCCATATCGTCGGCCAGACAGCCGCCAAGGCCGCATTGCCGCAGAAACAGCAGCCATGAGATGCCCTCAAGCTGGTAGGGGCGCAGCGTGCCGCGGAACGAAGCGGGCGGTGCGAGCAGCGGCGGCCGCTGGGCATGGTTCAGCAGCTGGACCAGCTCCTCCAGCTGCTCGTTCAGCTCGACCTCCAGATTAAGCGGACGATGAAACTCCTTCTCTTCCTCGCCCTCGGAGGAGCCGAGCAGATGCAGCTCCAGGACGTCGCGCAGCGTCAGCCCCTGCTTTTTTTGCACATTTTTCATCACCTGCTGCAATTGCTCCAGGTGACCCGGGTCCAGCTGCACCCATTGGCCGCGAATCTGGATCAGCTTGCGGTTTTGCGCCAGCAGCTCGCGAAATTCCTCTTCCGTCAGCTCCAGGTCGCCGAGCGCGATTTTCCAGTCGAACCGCATCAGCTGGTTCAAGCCGAGCACCGATTGCGGTCCGGAGCCGACCGACGACTTGATCTTGGCCTTCAGCCGCGGCCGCCACTTGCGGATGCGCTCCCACCAGGCGGGGAGGAAAACGGAATACCCCGACTCCATCAGCTGCAGGCTGCCCTGCGTCAGCAGCAGCCACGCGTCGTCGGAGGACAGCCCGCCGCGCAGGCCGCCTGCATCTGCCGCGAGCCACGGGGCGATGCGCGTCCATTTGGCCGCGTCGCGCACGGCGCGGACCCGGTGCGGCCGCCAGTCGGCAGGCAGCAGGGCCGCGTCGTCGCCGTTGGTATTGTCCCGGCCGCCGCCGTCGGGCAGGTCGGCGGGACGGTCAGCTTGCGCTTCGACGAACTCGTCCTCAAGCTCCAATTCAGCCCATGCGCGGATGACGCCGGCTGGCAGCTCAATGGCCGTTTCCTTGGCCTTGCGGTCCTGGAGGACGATCCGCAGCGGCCAATCCTGGCCGTCGGCGGCAGGCTCCTCCAGCTTGAGACAGGTGCGGAACGGCGTTCCGTCCGACTGCCAGCCGATGGAAACGAGCCAGTCCTCTTCATCCATCCACACATCCGGGGATGTCTGGCCGCGCCGCAGCAGAGGAAATGAGCGCTCCAGCCTTGCGAGATGCGCACGCATCACGCCGTCGGCCTCAATCCACAGCGGGATCAGCTGCTCCAGCCATTGCCGGGCCAGCGGCGCCGAAGCCCAGGTAGCCGCCATCGCGGGCAGCTCCAGCTTCCAGCCCAGCTCGCCGTTTTTCCATTTGGCAAAGTCGGGCATAAAGCGCCCTGCGCCAAGCGCGTCGCGGACGGGAGCGGCCAGCCGGATCAGCTCAGCCAGCTCCAGCGTAAACTCCAGCTTCTGGTGCTGCACCGTCGGCGGCGCCGCCAAGTAGTCCAGCGCCTCCAGCGCAGGCAGCAGCAAGCCTTCGATCCCGTCCGCTTCGGTTACCTCGATAAACGAGCCGTAGAAAGAAGCCGCATGCCAGGCGAACAGCCAGTCGCGCAAATCGTAGGCGTCGCAGATGCCCTGGTTGTAGCGTGTGCCCCAGATGAAGAAGCTGTGCTGCTGCGTCCAGCGCAGATGAACGCGAATCGAGGTCGTATCGCTTATGGAATCCATTTTTCCCTCCGAAGCTCCTCCTGCAGCGCCCGCAGCCGGGCATGCTTGCCGGCCAGCCGGTACAGGTAGTCGTCCCAGACGACCTGGCGCTGAAGTTTGGTATAAATCAGATGTAGTTTTTTCAACAGCTTCATCGCGCTTTGGTAGGCCGTCCGGTTTTTCTCGGCGATACAGCGCTCGACCGCCTGGTGGTACAGCGGCAAGGTCAGCGACGCATCGTGATGCTCGACAGCGTTTAGGTCGGGCGCATACAGGTTCAGCGGTGAGACGCGGCTGGCCAGCTGCAGGTCAACCCAGGCCTGATAGCGGCCGGATCGCATCAAATAAGCCGTATAAAACGGGTACGTGCGGGGCAGCAGCGCCGCCATGACCTCGATCCATTCGGAATCATCGGGCTGCCGCTGAACAGCCTCCATCCAATACTGGCAAAATTGCCGCAAATCGTCCGGCTGGGCCCGCTGCATCAACGGCAGCAGCCAGCGCAGCCAGCCGAGCATCCGCGCCCACTGCTCCTGCTGGTAGCTGTCGTGCAGATACAGAAAAAAGTCGCGCGGCTCCTTGCGGTTCAACTGATCCAGCTGCCGGCGCGCCGCTTCGTCGCCTTCCTCCATCAGCGCGAAGTGGGCTTCCGCCAGCCGCAGCGCGTCCTCCTGCCTGGCGTTCAGCTCCGAGGCGGCCAGCCGCTTGCGGATTCGCTGCCGTTCACTGCGCACCCAGGCGGTTTCGGCCGCCATGCGCCACCAGATGCTCCGGTAGACGGTTGACCACGGCAACGGAGATTCCTTGCCGGTGAGCGCCGCCTCGGCAATCAGCGCAAGCGTCTCCTTCCAGTAGGCCGGATAAGCGCCCGCCATGCCGATCAGATCCATGCGGGGCAGCCGCTCCTGCAGCTCCTCCTGGCATTGCCGCGCGACCGTCTTGCAGCCGGTTTCGATATAATAGGACAAGTAAGAGCTTTTCGTATCCGCCGCAAACTGCTCGATTTTCCGCATGATAAACAGCAGCAGATGAAGCGCATATAAATCCCGCAGCGGCGGCGGCCAGCCTGCGGCATACGGGGTCAGCGACTCTCTGGCGCTGTTGTAAAACAGCTCGATCGACTGCTGCTGGTTCAAGCCGAAGCCGTAAAATTGCTGATCGAAGAAGCGCCGCCATTGTCCGGGCGGTTGCTCAGGCACAGGCGGCTCCAGCCGCTCCTGCTGCCGCTTCTCAGCTGTACGGCTCGACTGCCGGGACTGCTGCTGCCGGCTGCGAACGAGAAAGGCTTGCTTCAACTGCTGCAGCAGCAGCTCCGGCCGGCCGTACGGTGTGTACAGCGCAAACACAAGCGCTGCCTTATGCTTGCAGTAATCCCCATCCTGGCAGCTGCACTGGCTGCGTACCGGCGCCTCCAAATCCAATATGACCTCGTACGCCTTGGTTTCCCGTACAAGTGCGTGAACCTCCAGGCCCTGCTGCAGCTCGATGCTTTCGACACTCCGCTTGTGGAGACATTCCCAGCCCTCTTCCACTTGCTCCGCCGCAAAATGGTCGCGCAAATACCGCGCCAGCATCGTTATTCGATTTTTCGGGATCTGCAGCTTGAGCATCCGTTGCCCTCCGCTCGTTTTGTCTATCCTTATAGTGTACCAGATTTTGCATGCGAATGCGCGGCCGGGTCGTTCCGTTTACAGGGAGGGCCTGATTCGGGCCGCGGTCCGGTTGCGGGAGCGGCGGCTTTGCAGGTACAATAAGTGCAATACAGCTGTGACGAAGAAAGGGTGAACGGGCATGGGGATTAAATTTGGACGGGAATATAAGGACATTATCGGCGATTTTACGGAAGCGCTTCAATCGGTGGACGGCTGCCATGAGTTTCTGGAGATGGAGGCGAACGATTGGGCCGAGCTGCCTCCTGAGGAGCGTACCGCCTGCATGCAGACGCTGGCCGACGATCTGTTCTACGGACTGGGGACGGAGGCGACGATGCACGTCGGCGATTGTCAGGTCACGCATGATCCCAAGCGTCATCTGATCCGGCTCGATTGGGGCGATTCATTTACAAGGGTCATTCATCTCGTCTAAATCGGGAGCAGCAGGCAGCCGCCAAACAAGAGGAGGTACAACCGCATGCCAACCATCATGGAACGTTTGCGCAAGGGCTATGGGAAAAAGCTGGGTTTGCTGCACGCCTGGAACGGCTGGCTTGTCGTCATCCTGGCGTTAACCGGGCTGCTGCTGGTTGGCGGCTATTGGCGGGGCGTGCTGGGCGAGGGCAGGGTTTGGCTGAAAACGGCGCATATTGTCGTCGGCATTGTCTCTCTGCTGCCTGTCCTTTATTATTTGCTACTGGCGGCGAAGCACTGGAAAAGCTTGCGCGGCAAGCCGTGGCAAAAGTGGAATGTCCTCGTCGTGCTGACGCTGCTCGTCGGCTGGTTCGTCTCCGGCGTGCTGCTCTGGCAGTTCCGGGCCGTAGGGCCGGGTGTGTCGAACGTGGCGCTGGTGGTGCATGATGCGCTGACCTGGGTCGGGCTGCCGTATCTGATCTACCACTCGATAACCCGGGCCAAGTGGCTCAAGGAGCCGCATCGGCAGACGGTGAAAACAGGGCGGGAGGAGCCGATGCTTCACCCGGCGGCCGAGCCGCAGGGCGTGCTGTCGCGCAGATCGCTGATCAAGTGGGGCATTGGCGCGGGGCTGGGGATTACGCTAGGACCATCGTTTCTGAAATGGCTTAGCGGCGCGCTCGGGGCCAACCTGAGCGGCACGCAGACGCTGGATGAGCTGATCGCCCGCGATGCGAACCAGCTGCTGCCTGCGCCGCAGCCGCTGCCCGCTTCCTTGCCGCCCGTCGGCGGCGGGGCGAATGGACAATTTCGTGTGTACACGGTGACGCCGATTCCGAAGTTCGATAATGCCAGCTGGTCCTTCCGCATTGACGGACTGGTGGAGAAGCCGTCCAACTGGGACTGGGCGCAGTTTGTCGAGCTGAAGCGGACGGTGCAGGTGAGCGATTTTCATTGCGTGACCGGCTGGTCGGTGTACAACAATACGTGGGAGGGTATCCCGCTCCGCGAGCTGCTCCGGGCTGCCGGGGTTCAGGCGAAGGCGAAGACGGTCAAATTTTATTCCGGCGACGGAGTCTACACCGATACGCTGACGCTTGAGCAGGCGGATATGGACGATGTGATGGTAGCGGTCATGCATGACGGCAAGCCGATTCCTAGCGATCTGGGCGGACCGGTCCGGCTGGTCGTGCCCAAAATGTACGCCTACAAGTCGGTCAAGTGGCTCAACCGTATTGAGCTGATCGAAGGGGAGCATGTCGGCTACTGGGAGAAACGCGGCTATTTAAATGACGCTTGGGTGTGAGGTTCGTTGTGTGAGGTTCAACTGCGGGGCAAAATCAGGGGCTGCCGGTAAACGCAGGCGGACAAGCGGGAGCCTGCCGAACCGACGCTGGAGTGAGTAGAGCACCGGAGCGAATAGCGCGCTGAGGCGAACGGAGCGCCGGGAGATAACAGGACGGCGCGGATGGACCGCACGAAGCGTCGCATTCCGCCCGAAACGGGCAGCTGCGGCTTGTCCTGCGGGGGCGGGGCCGTCGTCTGGAGCCGGCCGGCTACGCGTTCAGCAGTTGTTCATTTGGAGCCAGCGGACTAAGCGTTCAGCAGCCGTTCGAGGCGCTCGCGCAAGCTGTGCGGCAGCTCCCGTTCGAGCGCTTGGCGCAGCCGCTCCGGCTCGGGGCCGCCGGTCTGGCGCCAGTGCTGTTCAATGGTTTCCGCACGGGTGATGCGGTCTGGAATCAGACTGTACAGCACGTGCCAGTCCTCCAGCGAAGCGAGCGGAATGTCAACCTTTTCGGCGGCTGTCCGTTCGGCGGTGGCCGTATCCGCTGCCAAGCGTATGATCCGGTCGCGCTGCTCCCGACGCCAATCAAGCCGGTATGTGCCTTGCTCATGCCGGATGCTGAATAAGCCCAGCAGGTCGACCTCCGTCCCGGCAATCGTGTAGTGGGTAAAGTGGACCGTGCAAAACGGCTCCTTGGGCGCCATCACGATGGAATGACCGAGCTGCTTCAACGTCTCGTGAGCGCGCGGTGCGTCCTTGGCGGCAACGAGCAGGTCCAGGTCGTTGGCGCGCGCCGTCAGACCGTAGACGCTCAGCATGGCTGAGCCGCCCAGCGCCCATTCGATCTGCTCGCGGTTCAGGCGGCTGGCGATCAAGCGAAGAGCTGCCGCATGTTCGGCTAGCATAGAAGCATCGTACTCCTTTTAGTTCATTTTTCCGGCGGCGACCATACCATGCAGTGAAACTCGGCCAGGCCGGCAGGGCTCATTCGCTCATAGGTGTCGGTGATGGCAAAACCCGCCTTCTCATAGGCGCGGATCGCACGCTCGTTCCACGTCAGCACCTCCAGGTCAATTTCGTGGCCCGGCTGCAGCCTGCGCGCTTCTGTAGCGATGGCCAGCACAAACGGCGCGCCGCTTCCTTGCCCGCATGCGTCCGGCCGCCGTCCAAGGCCAAGCCGGGTTACACCGACCATCGGGAAAAATTGGGCGAAGCCCTGCAAAGCTCCCTGCGCGTCCAGCACAGCGCGGTATTGCTCGTCGCGCAGCCGCGGATCGGCGAACTCCTCCTGCAAGGAAGCCATCAGCTCCCAGGGCCGCCATTCATAAAGCTGGTAGGGCGGTTCATACCGCCACTCGCAAATTTCGCGGCAATGGCTGAACTGCAGCGGCGCGATATAGAAGCCGGTACTTGAGCGGCCGTCAGCCGTCGGCTGAATAAGGGGTTCAGGTGAATGGGTCATACGCTGCGGCTCCTTCTGGCGTAAGGATTTCTTTCGTCCCGCCGCTGTCCGTTGTATACTGTTAACTATACCGTAACTTATCCTTGTAAAGGAAGTGTTCGCTTTGACGCAGTCGCAGGTGGTTAGCCAACAGTGGCTATTTGAACATGGAACCGATGATCATATTGTCATCGTGGATTGCCGGTTTGCTTTGGGAAATCCTTCATCAGGGCGTGACGCGTACGAAGCCGACCATATTCCAGGAGCGTTTTATCTGGACCTGGAGCAGGACTTGTCCGCTGGGAAAAGCCACCACGGCGGCCGCCATCCGCTGCCTGATCTGGACGCGCTTGCCGCCAAGCTCGGCAGCATCGGGGTGGATGCGGATGCGTTTGTCGTCGCTTATGATGATCAGGGCGGAGCGATGGCGTCCCGCTTGTGGTGGCTGCTGACGTATTTGGGCCATGATCGCGTCGCGATTCTGGACGGCGGCTACACCAAATGGCAGCAAGCCGGGTACCCGACGACCGATGAACCGCCGCTGGAGCATGCCGCCACCTTCCGTCCGCGTGTGCGTCCGGAGCTGGTGCTGTCGATGGATGACGTGAAGCAGCGCCTGGGCCGTCCCGGCACGGTTATTGTCGATTCGCGGGAGCCGCGCCGGTACGCGGGGCTGGAGGAAGCGATTGATCCGGTCGCAGGCCATATTCCGGGTGCGATCAACCGCTTCTGGAAGGACGGGCTGAACGCGGACGGCTTGTGGAAGCCGGTAGAGGAGCAAACGGAACGTTTTGCCGACCTGAAGGCAGCCGAGGAGGTTGTCGTCTATTGCGGGTCCGGCGTGACCGCTTGCCCGAACGTGCTGGCGCTGCGTCAGGCGGGAGTCGCCAATGTGAAGCTGTATGCGGGGAGCTGGAGCGACTGGATTAGTTATGGGGAGAATGCGGTAGCGGTGGGGGAAGAATAAACGCCGAGAGGCCGCGTCGGACAAGGGTTTGGGGGGTGTGACAGGTTATGAGCAAGTGACCTGCTGCAGCCCTCTTTGGGCTTTTCTGTCAACAGCTTGCAAACAAGAAGCTGAAGAAAGCAGTTGCAAGAACCCCGGAGCCGACCACGCGCACTGGCGAGCGTGGTCGGCTATGAATTTGTCTAGCCGTGCAGCGTGTCGTCAGACCTTAGGAACGCTCACCAAGAAATTCGTGTTGGTAAATTGCATTAATCCTTTCCAAAACGTTCATGGATTGACCATTAAACTTTAATTTCGCAGCCTGACCTTTCAGCAAGAACATACCGGTCTCATTACGGTGTTCCCCGAAGGCCCCCTCATACAACTGGTTCGCGCCGTGGGTAGGCGGAGAGAAAAACAGCTTCATTAGTAAATTAACCACGAGAGGCAGTCCGGATTTCTTTCCTTTTCTTAGCGTATTATTGCCGCCCGGGTCAACGCTGCGGATCTTAATGCCTTCCTTGGCAAGCTGCGATGCGATAGCCTGAGTCCACAGCGAAAGCGCCAGCTTTGAAGTGGCATAAGGACCCAACAGTTTGCGGAAGGCTTGGGGGCGTTCCAGGATTTCGATATTAAATTCTTTCACATAGTTTAGTGCCGAAGATGAGGTGTTGATCACCGTTTTTAAGGTGCCGTTTTTTATGAGTTCTTTTAATTCCGCAAGAATGATATACGGAACAACCGTTAGCAACTCATAATGCTTCTCGCGCCCTTGCTTCGAATAGCTTAGTTCAGAAAAAGACGCACCGGCGTTGTTGAACAAAATATCGATCCACTGCTCCTTGTCTTTGATTTCTTCCAAAGTCCTTCTTAAGCTGGCATAATCGGTGAGATCTGCTGTTTTATAAATCCGAAGCCATCCGTTCATGACAGCTTTTTGGATTTCCGTATCATCTTCCGGAAAATCGGAACGGTTCAAAGCAACCACCTGCCAGTTATCCGACAGCAATTTCCGGGTTAATTCCAACCCGATCCCGGCGCTTGCACCTGTAATCAGTGCAATATTTTTGCGATTGTTCCTGTTCATTCTACGTCTCCTCCTTATGTCGGGATATTTTCCTCGATAGAGCACATTCTATAACTTGGAGTCGACTCCAAGTCAAGGTGCGATAACAAAGTTTGATCCCAAGGCTAAGAGACTTGACTTGGAGCCAGCTCCAAGATGTATGATGAACAAGGAAGGCAATTTCTGGGGGGGGGGGGACAGGATGAAGGCAGAGCAAACTTTTACGATAAAGCAAACCGCCGATACAATCGGAATTTCCGAGGATACAATCCGTTATTACGAAAAGATCGCGCTGCTTCCTCGAGCGGACCGGAAGGACAACGGACATCGCATTTACCGGCAAGAGGACATCAATACGATTCGGCTGATAACCTGCATGAAAAAAACGGGGATGCCACTGGAGGAAATGCGGCCGTTTTTGGCGGTCTCCGCCGACGCCGATCCTGCGGAATATCCCGAACTAGTGGAACGCTTAAGGAATCACCGAGAAAATATCGTCAGCCAAATCGCCTCGCTGCAACAGGTCGTCGATTTTATCGACATGAAGCTGAAGGAGGGAAAATACCGCCAGGACTGCTCGGATGAAAGCCAGGACGGCGATTCCAAGAAAATAATGGGGAAATCGAAACTAAAGCCTGCCTCACCCGTCGAGATTAGTTATTTCTCCGCATCGGCCAAAGCAGGAAAGTCATCGGCTTCCGTTAGATAACATGTAAATATTAAGCCTGAAGGAGAACCATATTTCCAGGCGTGTTGGTTATCCAGTAACAGGGAAATAGAATTTGAAAAGAGGCCTCGCCTTTAGTAGAATCGGTAGTTACCACACCACGATTCGAAAAGGAGACCTCTCATGAAAAAGATTACCCCATTTACGAACTTTACGCAAATGTTGCTTAGCGAATAAGAAGTAAAGGCGGTTGTGGCAGCGATCGGCTATCACGACAAAGGGAAGAAATTCACGACATACACCCTGCTACAGTTTTTAACAAATGCTGCTGCAGGGCAGTGGGAAAGCTACCGTGCCGGCGTGGACAAAGCAGCAAGTTGTGGTTGCATAACAGCACCAAGTCATCCATCATCACATGCAAATCGCTATTGATCGTTTCTTTCGTACGTTTATATCTTCTCGATCAGCTTTCTCCCGAATGGAGAGCTCCATTTTCTTCCTGCTGGACCGATACAAGAAAACTAGCCACCTAAAAACTGGTTAATCAACACGCCTGATGGTATATTACCTTTGTATGTACTTGATCTGAAACAAGGGGGAGTTAACCGTGAAAAACTATATGGTGTTTGGCGCCAGTAAAGGATTGGGAGATGCATTTGTCAGAGGAGTGCCTCAGCCCGGAGATCGCGTATGGGTCGTTTCCCGGAGCAAGCCTGAGAGCTTGAATCTGGATGACGGGGTGCAGCGAACCTGGATTCAAGCGGACCTGTCGGAGCTTCATGCGGCCAGCCAGATCGCCGAGCGGCTGGGAGATGCTGTGCTGGACGTGGTCATTTACAATGTGGGGCTTTGGGAAAAAGAAGGGTTCGAGGATCATTACACGTTTGATAAGGATGAGCCTGCCGATCTCAGTCATCTGATTCAAGTGAATATTACGTCGGCCATTGTTTGCATACAGGCGCTGCTGCCTCATCTCCGCCGGTCTGCAGCCGGAAAACTAATTTTTATTGGTTCGACGGCCGGTTTGAGCAACGCGAATAGCACCCAAGTCGCCTTCGTCGCCTCCAAATTTGCGATTCGCGGCATTACAGAGGCGCTTAGAGAGCATGTCAGACATGACGGTATCGCCGTCACCTGCATCAATCCCGGTGAGCTGGCCGCTGAAATTCCTTATGAAGAGGGAGCCGACAAAGCGCTTGAAGCCTATAAGGGGACGCGGATTCCGCTTCATGATCTGGTTGCCTTGGTGAAATGCATTGTCAGTCTTTCCAAAGCCGCGTGTGTGAAAGAAATCAATATTCCCGCACTTACAGATGTCAATACCTAAACGAAATAGCGGAAATGAGCAAGAAGTGCAGTCCCATCCGGCAGTGGTGGGGGGGACGGTGCACGGCAAAATAATTCCGAGTAAACATATTGACATTTATGGATAATGAGTTAGGATAAGGATAACAGATTGTGGAAGGGATCACTAAAGATGGTCATCGAATGGAGGAGCGAGCATGAAGACAGTGGCGATTATCGGCGGTAGTCAAACAAACACCTTCAAGAAATTAGGCGAGAAGCGAGGGTTCATTATCGAGCATCACAGCGGCAAAACGGGTGGAGGCCCCGTGGAAAGCTACTTCCTCCAAATCATTAATCATGCAGATATTATTATTGTTTTAAAAGGCGCGATCAAGCATACCTCGATGTGGGCCGTGAGGGAGCTTGCGAAAAAGAAGGGGAAGAAGATTGATTACCACGATGGCTTTGGCGCGACGGGAGCGCTCGAAAAGGCGTTGCAATTAAGTTGAATAGGGCTTGACCTATAAACAATTAAGTATAGGAGTGGAGAGAGAGATGAAGAGGCTGCATGTACTGTCCGTTTTTTCATGATTTTGATCATGGTGGCAACCGGCTGCGCCAAGCCCGCAGATCCAAAAACTTTGGCCAGTGCTACCCCGGCTCCGTCGCCTTCAACCAGTCCGGTCAGCGAGAAAGCAAAGCTGAAGGTGGGCATTTCCGCAGGCGTGGAGGAAGAAATCTGGAAAAAGGTGAAAGAGGTAGCGGCGAAGGACAATCTGGAAAAGCTACATCGTACCATCCTGGTAAGTGATACGCCAGATGGAAAAACAAAGGTCCTCTTTCCACTCGGAAGGGACCTTTTGCTTTATCGCTGTATGAAGGGAGAGGCCATCTTGATTGAAATAAGAGACGTCAGTAAAACGTTTGAACAAAAAGGAGGACGGGTTGAAGCGGTAAAGCAAGCCAATATTCATATCCGCAAAGGTGAAATATTCGGGGTGATCGGCTACAGCGGGGCTGGCAAAAGCTCGCTTTTGCGCTGCATCAATTATTTGGAAAAGCCCACCTCAGGCAGCATTCGGATCAACGGTGTGGAGATGTCGCAATTAAACGAGCATGGTTTAAGGATGATGCGCAGAAAGATCGGGATGATCTTTCTGCACTTTAATCTGCTTTCTTCAGCAACCGTGTATCAAAATGTAGCCGCCCCGCTCCAGCTGGTCAAGAGGCCAAAGAAGGAGATCGAAGCCAAGGTAAGAGAGCTGCTTGATTTGGTCGGACTTCGGGACAAGGAACAATCCTACCCGCGTCAGCTTTCCGGCGGACAAAAGCAGCATGTTGCCCTTGCCCGGGCGTTGGCGAACGATCCGGAGATTTTGCTGTGCGATGAGGCTACTTCGGCATTGGACCCTCAAACGACAGACGAGATCCTGGACTTGCTGCTGGACATTAACCGTAAATACGAAATTACGATTGTTCTTATCACGCATGAAATGCATGTGATCAAAAAAATCTGCGATCAGGTTGCCGTGATGGAGAATGGCAGCATTGTCGAGCAAGGTCCGGTTATTGATCTGTTTTACGCGTTTTCTGAAGGAGCAGGGCTTAAGGATTGAGGTAAGAAAAATTGTTGAATAAATTAATCGAAGATGCGGACCTCTATGTGAAGTCTATTAATGAAACAGCTGTCATGGTCGGATATTCGCTTGTTTTTTCAACCGTGATCGGATTGCTGCTGGTGGTGCTGCGACCGGGGCATCTTTATGCCAATGCAGCTGTCTATCATCCCCTGAATGCTACCATTAATGTGATTCGCTCCATACCGTTCATCATTATTATGGCGGCCATAACGAAATGGCCCGTCGGCACGACCATCGGCGTGAAGGGGGCGATTGTCCCGCTTGTTTTTTACACCGCGCCTTATCTCTCCCGTTTAATGGAAACGGCGTTGCTGGAGGTCGACCCCGGCGTCATTGAGGCGTATCAGGCGATGGGCGCTTCGAAACGGCAAATTATATGCCGCGTCATCTTACGGGAGGCGCCACCTGCGCTGGTTCTGGGACTTGCCATTGGTACGATTGGACTGGTTGGCGTATCGTGATGTACACCTCGGTGCTTTTGCTTGTGATGATCGTTCAGATCTGCAGTCCTTGGGAAATCGGATATCGAAGCGATTGAGAAAGTAAATTTATGTTTTTTTAGTAAAAGCCTATTCATTTATCTCTCAAATACCGACATATCCATTAGGAGCTTTGGCTCAATAAACATCGAGTGAGAGGGAAGCAACATGTCGAAAGTCTTAAAAAAACGGGCGTTTGGATCCGGTATCGCAAACACGTTGGCCCTGGTGCTGCTCGTGATCATTGTCGCGGTCTTTTTTATTCTGGGAACGTATATGTTTGCGAACACCCGAAGCTTGCTGATCAAGCAGCAAGAGGCCATGCTGCAAACGAAGACACAGGCGCTCGTGAATCAATTTGATGCGTTGTTTAAGGAGAAGGGATCGCTGGTCAAGCAGATGTCAACCAACAAGCTGTTTCGGCAATATATCGAAACGACTCCATCCGCTGCGGTGGCCGCGACTTCCCCCTACGCAGCCGAAACAAAAGCAACGCTGGACGCCATCGTCAAAGCGGAGCCTTCCTTCGCGGACGCCTGGATCGCAGGCGCAACCGGAAACGGCTTCTGGTTTCAGAATGACGGCGTTGCCTCCAAGCCTGACTTCGATATCAAAACCCGTCCGTACTATAAGCCGGCTGTGGAGGCCAACGGGATTTATTTCTCGGACCCTTATGTGGACCTCGTGTCAGGAAACCTGTTGATGGGAATTTTTTATCCGATTAAAAATGACAGCGGCCAGCTGCTCGGCTTTGCGGTGGCGGATATTGCCTTCAAGGATATTCCCGCTATCATGAAAAGCTATTCGCTAGGAAGCACCGGTTACTCGATTCTGGCCTTGAAAACAGGCGAGCTGCTGTATCACCCGGACGAAAAGAAAGTATTGAAGGAAAAAATCAACGAAAGCGGCGGCGAGCTTGGCGCAATCGGCAAGAAGATGGTGGCCGGGGAATCGGGGGTACAACTGATCGAGGATAACGGGGAGCGCCGTTATATCGGTTATGCCACCAGTAAAGATACCGGCTGGTCTGTCGGGTTGACGATTGCCGAGCGAGAGGTGCTTGAGGAGCTGGCCGCTTTCACCACGGTGACGATTGGCGGGTTTGCCGTCGCCGCGATTTTGCTGGTGCTGATTTGCTACATCACGCTTCGTTACCTGCTCCGATCCATACCGAAGCTGCTGGCGAAAATCAAGCAGGTGGAGGACGGAGATTTGACAGTCCAGTTTGATGTACAGGGCAGCAACGAGATCAGTCAAATTTCGCAAGGCATGTACAAGATGGTGCAGAAAATCCAGGGCATGATCCAGATGGTGGGCAGCACGGCCCATGTCTTGAATCAGTCCTCCCATGATCTGCAGTCCATTTCGTCCAAGACAGCACTTACGATGAACGATACGGCGAAGGCGATTAACGAGATTGCCAACGCGACGAATTACCAGTCGATTGAATCGGACAATATTTTGAACAAAACCGGGTCCTTGTCCGGCCAAATTGATGAAATTGCCAACGACGTCAAAGTGATCGAAACGAAGGTGCAAGCATCGGTCGAGCAAAGCGAGCTGGGGCTTGGCGTACTGGACCAGCTGTCCAAATGGGCGGAAGAAAACCATCATTCCACGCAGGCGATGTCGTCGATTATTCATGATATCGATTTAAGCCGTCATGAGATTTCAGGTATCGTCGACACGGTCAATGGCATTGCCAACCAAACGAACCTTCTGGCGCTGAATGCGTCCATTGAAGCTGCACGCGCAGGAGAGCAAGGGCGGGGGTTCGCCGTCGTGGCCGGGGAGGTTCGCAAGCTGGCTGAGCAGACCGCTGTCGCGACGCAGGAGATTTATAAGAAGGTGCGTAACATCGAGGAGAAAACAACGGTATCGGTCGAGCACACCGTTCACGGCTTGAAAATTGCGGAAGAAAACGCCAGATCGGTAGAGAGCACCAGGCAAGTATTTTTAAGCATTAACAAGGACCTGGAGGATTTAAAGTTAAGGATGCTTCAGATCAACCAAACGACCTCCAATGTCCACCGGCACAAGGATGAAATTGTCCAGGCGCTTGAGGTCATTTCTTCCACAACGGAAGAAAACTCGGCATCCACCGAAGAGGTCAGCGCCAGTACCCAGGAGCAGCTGGACAGCATCGAGCAGGTTGCGGCATTGTCCGAGCAGCTGAGCGAATTGTCCCAAAAGCTGCAGGATGAGTTAGGGCAGTTCCGGGTCGCGTAGCCCGGGCGCTGCCCCCTGTCAGAGGCGTCGCAGAACGGACCGCAACAGATCTGCGCTGAAACCGAAGCTCCGCAACCGCATGTTTTCCAAAGGGTTGTAAGAGGGACTCCCTGCTCAAGGGGGTCCTTATTTCATGCTTTTTAGCTGGAGCCAAAGCTTGACAGCAGCCGCTGCGAACGCAATAAACGGCACGGCCAACCACAGTCCCCACAGCTGCTTGCTGCCGAACACCAGCAGGGTCGTCAATTGAAAGGCTGCCGCCGCCAGACAGACCAACACTATTAACCAAACCGTAACCGCTCTCACATGCGGGGCGGCAAGTCCGGCTTTCAACTCGGGCACGGACATTAACGCAGCAAGCACGAGACAGGCCGCTGCGATAAAAACAAGCACATTTCCCCAAAACGCATGCTGCGTTTTAAATTGCAGCCACTTGGACAGTCCCGACACCAGCAGACCGATGATCAAAAACAGGAGATTTATCTTCATCCTCACGCCTCTCATCCGGTTCACGTTTTCTTTATTCTACGTTGCAAATAAAGGAAAAGTCTAACAAAAAGCAGAAAACATCAAGAGCAATGATCCATGGCGGGTTACACTGGAGCAGGAAGGAGGTAAGCCGGATGCCGACTTATGAAAGTGTGATTCAACGGGTGGTGGATGAGATTGAGGTCAGCTTGGGTGAGGAGCTGCGGGTGGCTGATTTGGCGCGGCTGTCGCATTTCTCGACCTTTCATTTTCATCGCGTTTTCCAATCGTTGGTCGGCTTGTCCGTTATGGAATACGTTCGCAAACGCAGGCTTGTGCAGGCGGCGTTCCGCGTGGCGACGACCAATGAAAGGCTGCTGGATATCGCGCTGGCTTGCGGCTTTGGCACGCCGGAAACCTTCATCCGCACCTTTCGCAAGATGTACGGCATGACTCCTGGCGACTACCGGAAGCGGGGCTTGTGTCCCCCGGCCTACGCCAAGGCGAATGTGCTGCAACGCAGGTTTAATCCCTATTTAGGAGGAATTCAAATGGAACATCGTATCGTAACCAAGCCGGCCTTTGAGGTGATCGGCTACTCGATCCGGACCCGCAACACCGATGGCCAGAACAATCGGGACATTCCGGCTTTCTGGCAGCGCTACATGCAGGAGAAGATGGGCGAGCGCCTGTACGGACAGGCCGTGTCGAATGCGGAGTATGGCATTTGCGATGACTTCGATGTGGAATTGGGTGAATTCAGCTATATTATCGGCGTGGAAGCACGCGAGGGCGCGGAACAGCCGGAGGGCACGGTTTCACGTCATTATCCGCAGCAAACGTATGCTGTATTTACAACGCCCAAGGCTCATCCGGACCAGTTCACCGAATCCATCCAGAGCACCTGGAATGCAATATTCAGCGAATGGTTCCCGAGCTCCGGCTATGAGCATGCGGCAGCAGCCGAGTTTGAATATTATGACGAGCGCTGCTGGCGCGACCGTAACGAATTGCTGGAGATGGACATCTACATTCCGGTGAAGCCGAAAGCCTGACGCCCGGACGGGCAGCGGCCTAATTCAGTGTATACATGAGCTGTTGGCCGGCGTCCAGCAGCTCAAACTGGTTTTTCGAAAAGTGAATTAATCCGTCCTGCGCCATTCGCTGCAGTTCTCTGGACATTGCACTGCGTTCAACGGTTAAATAATCGGCCAGGTCAGCATATTTTCGATGATCCGTGCGCGCAGGGCGCAGGTAGCTTGACCAAATCGGTTAAAAAGACTTCGATTCTCCCATAAGGAGTGTCGGAGTCTTTTTACATGAAAATATCTCCTTGTTTAAAGCAGCAGGTTTAAGAATAACACAAAAACCATCCAAAATTCCTAACATAATTTGGATGAATCCGTTCTAAGGTTGCTGATACACTACATAGGCGCGGCCTGTCCGGCAGCCCGCGCAGCTACTGGGCCGCCGCCAGCAGCTGGCCGAGCTGCTCGCTATCCGCTTCCCGGTACGCATACCAGGGAACATGGGGCTGGTGAATGTCGATCCAGCCCTTGGCGAGCGCCTGCCGGTAATAGTGGACGGCGCGCTGCCGCTCGCCGATTCGATAGAACAGACAGGCCGCGTTCCAGTACAGCGCCGTGTCGCCGCGCCAGTCCCAGCCCTGGTCAAGCGCCAGGGCATAGCTCCAGGCGGCGCGGGCTTCGTCCCGCTCCACGCCATATTTGGCATCGCCGCGCATATAGTGATTTCCGTTAATCAGCAAATTGTTCAACGGATGGTTCCAGCCAAATCGGACCGGGTCATCCGCCAGCAGCCGGAAGCCCGCGGATCGAGCTGTTTGCTGTGAAGCGACATTGCTGGACCAGCAATGCCACCCGACCCGGGTCATTCCGCGCTGCTTGGCGAGCACAAGCGCGCCTGCCGCTGTCCGGCGTCCCCAGCCCTTTCCTCGGTACTCCTCAGCCGTTTCAATGCCAAGCTCACATTCCTTCCCGACGACCCAATCCGTTAAGCACCAGCTGATCACCGCCGGCCCGTCGCCGGTATCCTGAATCGCCGCGCAGCCGAAGCCGTTTTGCTCGTACGTCTCCAGGGACGGCCAGCCGTTGAGAATTTCCTCGCGCACGTCATCCAGTCCAGCCACATCATGGCGCTGCAGCAAGCGGCTGTCCACCGGAACCAGCGGGGCGTCGAGGCTGTCGGCAACCTGGCTCAGATCATGCGTAAATGTCATCCGTCCGCTGGTCAGCGGCAATAAATCCTGCATCGCTAGTGTAAGGGTGTGCTCCCAGCGGTCCTGATCTGTGTGCGCCGGATAAAACAGCACGTAATCCAGCTGTCCCCGGGACGCGAGGTTCGGCAGCAACTCCTTGCCCAGCAGCAGATTGACTTCTGTGAAAAAGGCGCTGTTAGCTGGCGTGCCCCCGAGAAAAATGCCTTGAGGACTTGTTAAGACGGCGCTTAGACTGTCGCTCGACAGGAATACCCGACCGGAAATAACCCCGGACAGAACGCCCCGGATCGAGAGGTGATGGCTTAATTCGTCAAATCGTCCTGCTGCTTCAGCAAAGTGATTGCGGGTCAGCTCTGTGCCATGAAGGGGGTTCATGTAATAGATCATCGTTGTTGCTTGGCGCCGGGGGCATTGGTTGTCAAGCAGCGTCACTCCTCCGTAGGGTATTGATTTCATTATGGAGAAGCTTGCTTGCGTGCGGCAAGGGTGAGTTTCCGTATAGTAAATGTCACCGCGTGCGCTGCAGTCCGAAAATTCCAGACTAAAAGCGATTGGCCCGCAGGTCTGTTCCGCAGGGTAGCGAGCTGCAGATTTAATGTGTTATGCTGAATGAAAGGGAAATTATGTATATTATGTGTGGGTCAGACATGCGACCAGGACGTCGGAGAAATGGAGTGGGACATTTGGCTGAAAAGTGGACAATGGAGCAGGTATCGTCGGTAGAGGAACAGCTTGAGCATTTGTCAGCGCTGCTGATTGCGGTTGTTGAGGATGGGGCTTCGATTGGTTTTTTACCTCCGTTGGCGCAGGCGGAAGCCGATGCTTATTGGAGGCAGGTGGTAGACCGTGACGTGCGGTTATGGGTTGCCAAGCTTGATGAGCGGATCGTCGGCACGGTGCAGGTGCAGCTGTGCGCGAAGGCTAACGGTCGGCACCGGGCGGAAGTCGCCAAGCTGATGGCTCATCCCGACGCGCGGCGCAAGGGATTGGGGCGTGCGCTGATGCAGCAGGCGGAGGCTTGCGCCGCCGGAGAGGGGCGGTCCTTGCTCGTGCTGGATACGCGAGAAGGCGATCCGTCCAACCGGCTGTATGTATCCCTGGGCTACACGCTCGCCGGACAAATTCCCGGCTATGCCCAGTCAGCCAACGGACAGCTGCATGCGACGAATCTGTATTATAAGACGCTCTCTGCAAATTAGAAGCAGGTTAGGCCGTCGCTTGAACGGAATGCCAGCAGCCTGGTTGGTCTCAGGTTATGTTAGAGTCAGTATAGATGGAAAGCAGCCGGATGCTCATTAACCCAGGTTAATGACGAATGGACACTTTGGCGGGAGGGGGATCGGATGGGCAACGAGGCCTTGCTGGCAGCGCTTCAGCGGTACACGGCGATTCCGGAGGAGGAGTGGCTTTTTTTCGAGCGGCAGCTTGGCTGGAAGCAGGTCGGCAGAGGCCAGCATCTGTTGCGCAGCGGCGAAGCGTGCGAGCAGGTGTATTACTGTGATCGGGGACTGTTTCGGATTTTTTATGAGGATGAGCATGGAGCCGAGTATATCAAAAGCTTTATTGCGGAAGGGCAGTTTTTCACCGACTACCGCTCCTTTTTAACCGATGCGCCGTGCTCCATGTCGATTCAAGCGCTGGAGGACAGCCGTTGTGCCATGTTTTCCAAAAAAACAGTGCAGCTGCTCTACGATCGCCATCTATGCTGGGAAAGATTCGGTCGGCGGCTGGCCGAGCAGCTGTTCATCAGCAAGTCCGAGAAGGAACGAGAGCTGACTCAACTGTCCGCGAAGGAGCGATACCGACTGTTTTTGCAAAAGTATCCCGGTCTTGAGGACCGGATTCCACAATACCAGATTGCGGCGTTTCTGGGGATTAGCCCAGTCTCCCTGAGCCGTATCAAAACAAGGGCAGAGTAGGCCGCATCGCATTGTGTCCTGCTGCCAAATCCGTCTGTCTGAACAACGCCCGCCCCCGCGATCAGGCTCGACGAGGGTGGGCCGCGCTCATCAACGGTTTTGGCGAATCACGATCGACAGCTTGTAGTTGGCGTGCTCATTTAGTTCGGTTAGAAAGTCATCAAGCTCGGCGTTGGAGGCGAACCGGCCCTCGGCCATATAACAGCATTCGCCGCTCACTTTGTAGTGATGGATAATAGCTGCCTGCTGCTCGATAAAGGCCAAATAAGGCTGATGATACAGCCCCCGCATAAAAATTTGAATAAAGGCGTGAACCGGGCGTCCGAGCTTCTGCTCATTCAGCCGAATCGTATAGCCTTCAATGACGCCTTCCTCCTCCAGCCGGCTTACCCGGTTGGCCGTTGCCTGGCCGCTCATATGAATGAGCTTGCCCAGCTCCTTCATGGAAATTCGCCCGTTTTTGTCCAGCTCCTCGATAATCCGCTTGTCCGTATGGTCCAGCAACGCAACCAACCTCTTTCATAAATCAAGTATTTCAGTCCATATTCGTGATCCCGGCTATGTGCAAGCCGCCTCCTCGATAGTAACCTATTTGTAAGAAACTTGAAAGCGAGGCTCAGATCGATGAACATCACCCAAATCCGTAATGCGACCCTGCTGATTAGCTATGGGGGCCGTAAGCTGTTAGTTGATCCGTTTCTGGCCGAACAGGGCGAGTACCCGGCTTTTCCCAATACGCCGAATGCGGAGCGGAGCAATCCGCTCGTCAGCTTGCCTTTCCCCGCTGAGCAGCTGCTGCCTGTAGACGCGGTTATCGTGACACATCTGCATCTGGATCATTTTGACGCTGCGGCGGTTGGCTTGCTGCCCAGGAACACGCCGATTTTGGCCCAGACGGAGCAGGATGCACAGGCAATCCGCGCACATGGCTTCACGGATGTGAGCTGCTTTACGCCGTCAGCGGAGTTGGGGGAGCTTCGGATTACCCGTACGTACGGACAGCATGGAACGGGAGAAATCGGTCAGTTGATGGGCAAGGTATCCGGCTTCGTGCTCCGGCATGACCGGGAGCCGACTCTGTATGTGGCGGGAGACACGATCTGGTGTGAGGAGGTGCAGCACGCCATCGAGGCGAACCGTCCTGACGTTATCGTGGTCAATGGCGGAGCCGCGCAGTTTCTGCAGGGCGATCCGATTCTGATGGGCAAGGAGAATATCCGGCAGACGCAGCTGGCCGCCCCGCGGGCGACGGTGCTTGTGTCGCATATGGAGGCGGTTAACCATTGCTTATTGTCCAGACAGGAGCTGCGGCAATACCTCGCAGACGAGGGACTGGAGCAGCGTGTGATCGTGCCGGCGGACGGGGAGACCTTGACCTTCTAGGCAAATACGCGACAACCACGCGCAGTCTCGCCACGTCAGCTTCTGACAGTGTCCATTGTGAAAATTAGGATGGAAACCGATACGGTTGCCGTCCGGCTGCGGCTGCCGGGATATGCCTGACGGCGCGCCAATAGCCGGGAAGCTTGTCGAGCAAGCATTCCCGGCTTATCAGGCCAGAGTCGGCGGGCCGTCCTCCTGTCCAGCCGTGAGCGTGGATAATCGGTCGATCCACCGCCGCGTTTCTGGTGGAAGATTACTAGCGGAGCGGCAGTCGCTTAGTCCTCAAACTCCACGTTGTGGTACACCTGCTGAACATCCTCCAGATCCTCCAGCGTGTCAATAATTTTCTCGAACGGAGCAAGCGACTCTTCCGGCAGCGTCACGTAGTTTTGAGCGAGCATCGTCAGCTCGGCGACCGTAAATTCCGTTATGCCTGCCTGCTGCAGCGCTTCCTGCACCGCATGGAATTGATCCGGCTCGGCATACACGAGAATGTTGTCCTCCTCTTCTTCGATATCCCGAACATCGACGTCCGCCTCCAGCAAAATCTCCATCACCTCGTCCAGCGATTTGCCGGCGACGCCAATGACAGCCGTTGCGTCAAACATATAGGCAACCGAGCCGTTTACGCCCATGTTGCCGCTGTTTTTGCTGAACGCGGCGCGTACGGCGGATGCTGTGCGGTTCACGTTATTGGTCAGCGCGTCTACGATAATCATCGAGCCGTTTGGACCGAAGCCCTCGTACCGCAGCTCTTCGTAAATTTCATCGGAGCTGCCCTTCGCTTTGTCAATCGCGCGGTCGATGATCGCCTTCGGCACGTTATACGTTTTGGCGCGCTCCAGCACGACCCGCAGCGCCCGGTTCGATTCGGGGTCAGGCTCGCCTTTTCTCGCCGCCACATAAATTTCCAGACCGAATTTGGCATAAATCCGGCTTGTGTTGGCATCCTTGGATGCCTTCTTTTCTTTGATATTATTCCATTTGCGCCCCATCTCGAACCTGCTTTCCTTGTCATATTCTCTTCTCTAGTATAACCGATTTTACGGCCGGATGGACAGTCTGTGTGTTCCCCATAATAAACGTGTGCTGGCGTATCTTAACGTGTATACTTAAAGAGACATTCCTCAAGGAGTTGCATGCGGACATGCCTACAGGATTGAAAAAGAGAGGACATATTCCCAGATACCTGAAGCTGCTGCTGGCGTTCAGCTTGTTGATCGGCGCGATTCCGGTACTTGCCTTGGGCGGGTATTCGTATTATATAGCGGCAAGTGATGTGGAGCAGAAAACAAAGGACAGCAGCATGCAGCTGCTGGTGCAGGCCGAGCTTCATATGGAGCAGCTCAAAAAAAAGACCGAGCAGAGCGCAATCCAGTATGTGACGTCGCCGACCGTCGTTTCCGCGTTGAGCGGACCGCTCGGCGTGGATGAATACAATCGACTGCAAGGGCTTTATTCGGGCATTAACAGTATGCAAGCGCTTTTGGGCATCAGCGAGGCGTACTTGACGGACGAGGAGCATGATTGGGCGCTTAGCTTTGCCACGTTCGGCAAGCGGAGCGAGCTGCCCGAGTTCATCCAGGAGAAGCTGCCTCAGTACGCGCGTCAGCCAAGCAATTTATTCTGGGATACGAGCTATACGCCTGAGTCCGCAGAAGGGGCTGCAGGGACAGCGGGAAGCCCGGGAACAGCAGCGACGGTTGAAAGCATCCGGCTGGTGCTGAAGCTGCCGATCTTGCCGTTTACCCAGCAGCCGCGGGGCTTCCTCTTGCTCGGCTTGCTCAAGCCGGGGCTGCGGGACCTGCTGCTGGATAAAGGAAACGGGCAGCCTGGGCAGCTGTACGTCCTGGATCAGGACGGAGTGGACTTTCTGGCGCCCAATGCGGAAGCGGCCGCACCGTTTCGAGAGATGAACCAGCGAATCAAAAACCACATTCAGGAAACGGCTGTTGTGTCCGGAAGCCTCCACGGCAAAGCAGACGGGCAGGACATGCTGTTCTCCTACCGCCAGTCTCCGTACAACGGCTGGATTTATGTGTATGCGATTTCTTTGCGCGAGATCAACCGTCAGACCGGTAAAATTGCAATCGGTACGCTGGTCGCGAGCAGCGTTGTATTTGTTGTGGTCGGGCTGCTGGCGTGGGCGATCAGCCGCCGTATGTATTCGCCGATTCGCAGGCTCGCCGATATGACAAGGGCGGTGTCCACCGGGGAGCCGGGGACGCTGGATGAATTTACATCGCTGGAGCAGCGCTTCCATGTGCTGTTCAGCGCGGGTCAGCAGCTGCGGCAGCTGCAGGACCAATTTCCGCAGCTGCAGGAATTTCTGATGCTGAAGTTATTTGCAGGGCAGCTGTCTGAGCAGGACTTCGCGCACCGCAGCCGCTTCTACGGCTTTCCGAAGGTCTGGAAGCAGCTGGTCGTGCTGACGCTGCAAATTGATGCGCTTCAGGAAACGCGTTACCGCGAGCATGACCGCGAGCTGCTGCTGTTTGCGATTCATAATATGGTCGGAGAGCTGATTCCGGCCGCGCAGCGCTTCAGCCCGGTGCTGCTGCACCAGTCGCAGCTTACGCTGATCGCAAGCGAGCTGGAGGATGAGGCGGAGCTGCGGGCATACGTCTACAGCCTTGCCGAGCAGATCAAGGCCAAGGTGCAGGAATTTCTGCAGGTTACCGTCAGTCTCGGCATTAGCCGTCCGTTCACCCATGCGTCGGACGCCGTACACGCGTACCATCAATGTCTGGAGGCGCTGAAGGACCGCATCCACTTGGGCAGCGGGCTGATTATATGTGCCGATGAAGCGGGTACAGGAAACGGCCATATGGCCGCGGGCGTCTACACGCAAATTAAATGGACGGAGGATCAGCTGATCCAATCCCTCAAGCTCGGCGATCACGAGAAGGCGAACCAGTGGATGGACCGGTATGTGTCCGTGCTGCGGGAAAGCCGGCTCAGTACGAATGATTACCCGGTGCTGATGCTGCAGCTGCTGGCCCGGCTATACCAGGCGATCCAGGAGCAGGGCGGGGATGTGCATCAGGTGCTGGACGATAAAGTGACGTATGCGCGCCTGATGGAGCTGAACACCTTGGACGACATCGGCGACTGGTTTAAGCGCAGCGTCATCTTGCCTGTCAGCCAGTTTCTGAACAAGCAGGCCGAATCAGCCTATGTCGGGTTGGCGCATACCATTATTCAAGCGATCCAGAAGCGTTACGATCAGGAGGTGACGCTGGAGGGGATCGCCGCCGAGTTGAATTTTCATCCGGTGTATCTTGGGCGTGTATTCAAGAAAGAAACCGGAATGACCTTCAGTGAATACTTGACTGACTACCGGATGTCGCTGGCCAAGGAATGGCTGGAGACGACAAGTTTGAAGGTAGCGGACATTGCGGAGAAGCTGAATTATTCCAACACGACCGCCTTCATTCGCATTTTCCGTAAAAGCGTCGGCATGACGCCGGGACAATACCGTGAGCATAACCAGCGCAATACCTAACTCCGATTAAGCCAGAAGCCTTTGCCAGCAGAGCGTGTTACAGCTCCAGCAGGCAGAGGTTTTTTGCGGTAAACGGTCTGGTTGTCTGCGGGTAACAGGAGGTTTGCTGCGGTGCATAGCCTGCTAGTCGATTGCTTGAAAACCCTTACAGCGGCGGGCTTAGCCGGGTTTTCGGGCTAGGAAGTTAGCTGCGGTGTATAGCATGTTCCCGGCTGCGGACACATAATAAGAGCATGCAGACGGCCCGAACATGCCGGGCTTGAATGAACAGGGATGACCTGGAGCAACAAGCTGACCCAGTGACAAGCTAACCTAAATGAACTGAACGCAGACAAGGAGGCGCACCCTATGAATTCCCGAGCCCAGAAGGAGCTGACGACACCCCGCAAGCTGTCCGCCAGGCTGCCGGTGATCAGTGACCTGTTGAAAGACCGCTGGCTTTATCTGATGGCGCTGCCCGGCTTACTTTACTTTCTTGTATTCAAGTATGTACCCATGTACGGCCTCATCATGGCTTTTCAGGATTTCAAGCCGCATCTTGGGTTTCTCAATAGCCCGTGGGTTGGGCTCAAGCATTTCGAACGGTTTTTCGGCGAAGAGCAGTTCTGGATGCTGTTCCGCAATACACTGCTGCTGGCTGTATATAACCTGGTGTTTTTCTTCCCGCTGCCCATCATACTCGCATTGATGTTAAATGAAGTGAGACGAGAGAGATTCAAGCGGTTTGTGCAGACGCTGGTGTACATCCCTCACTTTGTATCCTGGGTAGTTGTCGTCGGGATTTTCTACATCCTGTTCACCACGGAAGGCGGCGCGATCAATGAGCTGCTGTTTGCGGTCTTCGGCGTAAAAATTGCGTTTCTGATGGAAGCCGACTGGTTCCGGACGATGATTGTCAGCCAGTCGATTTGGAAGGAAGTAGGCTGGGGGACCATTATCTTTCTCGCGGCGTTAGCCGGAGTAGACCTGCAGCTGTATGAAGCGGCGCGTATGGATGGAGCCGGCCGGTGGCGGCAGCTCTGGCACGTAACGCTGCCTGCGATTCGCAGCACGATCATTATTTTGCTTATTTTGCGCCTCGGCAGCTTCCTGGATTCAGGCTTTGAGCATATTTACCTGATGCTTACGCCAACGAACCGCGAGGTCGGGGAAGTGTTCGATACGTATGTGTATGTGAAAGGCTTGACGCAGGGCCAATTCAGCTACAGCGCGGCGGTCGGCATGTTCAAGTCCGTAGTCGGTCTGATTCTGGTGCTCAGCGCGAACTGGCTGGCCAAACGTTTTGGTGAGGAAGGCGTATATTAGACCCGGCGGGTCGGAAGGCAGAAAGGAGCAACCATCATGAAGCATGATCAAACCTTGGGCAGCCGCATTTTTGACTGGACCAACTACACCTTGCTGGGCATCATCGGACTGGTCAGTATCGTTCCGTTTATCTATATTTTGGCGGTGTCCTTCACCGCGCCGCATATCGTGGCTCAAGGCGGCTTTATCTTGTTCCCCAAAGAGTTTTCACTGGCCGCCTATCAGTATATTTTCTCGACCAACACGCTGATTCGCAGCTTGGGCGTCTCCGTTTATATAACGGTGCTGGGTACGTTCATCAATCTGGTGCTTACCTCGCTGCTGGCTTACCCGCTGTCCCGCCCGCATCTGAAAGGACGCCGGCTGATGCTGCTCGCCGTATTGTTCACGATGCTGTTCAACGGCGGCTTGATCCCGACTTATTACGTCGTCCAGTCGCTGAACATGATTGACTCCCTCTGGTCTCTGATGGTTCCGGTTGCGATCAGCGCGTTCAACCTGATTATCCTGAAAAATTTCTTTCAGCAAATGCCGGATGGCATCGAGGACTCTGCCAAAATCGACGGCTGCAACGATCTGGGTATTTTGATCCGCATCATTATTCCGCTGTCGCTGCCGGCAATCGCCACCTTCGGTCTGTTTTATGCAGTCGATCACTGGAACAAGTTTTTCCACGCCATCATGTATATCAACAACAATGAAAAATGGCCGGTGCAGGTGCTGCTGCGTGAAATCGTCATCAGTGCAAACAGCCGCGTCGGCGACACCAGTATTGATGAGCTGGATATCCAGCCGCTTACGATCAAAATGGCTGTTATCGTATTCGCAACTTTGCCGATCATTATCGTATATCCGTTTTTGCAAAAGCATTTCGCCAAGGGTGTTATGCTCGGCTCGGTTAAAGGGTGAAAGCTGCCTTTAGATATACCATATATCAGGAGGGGTTATTATGGTTCGCAACAAAACAAAGGTTTGGGTAGGCACAGCTCTGGTAGGTACAATGCTCACATCGGTCGCTTGCAGCAACACGGCAGCGCCTACTCCCGGAACAACGGGGACGGCAACGCCAGCTCCGGAAAGCAAGGAGCCGCTCGCGCTCAGCATCGCGATTGCCCAGGTCGGCGACATTCCGGCGAAAGGCAATGCAGTCGAGCAGGCGCTTGAGAAGTATACGAACACGAAGCTGGACATTCAATGGATTCCGTCTTCGGCTTACAAAGACAAAATTAACGTCATGCTTGCTTCCAATCAAATGCCCAAGCTGCTCCGGGTTACGCAGGAGCCGACTGTAACAAACGCGATCGAATCCCAACTGTTCTGGGAAATCGGACCCTATTTGAAGGATTTCAAAAACTTGAACGCGCAGAACCAGCAGTTTTATCAAAACATTGCGGTAGAAGGCAAATTATACGGCTTGCCGCTGTATCGCAACATGGGACGCGGCGCGATGGTATACCGCAAAGACTGGTTCGACAAGCTGCAGCTGCCGTATCCGAAAACGCTGGATGAATATTACAACGTCTTGAAAG
This sequence comes from Paenibacillus sp. sg306046, assembly GCF_059821225.1. Classification (NCBI taxonomy): domain Bacteria; kingdom Bacillati; phylum Bacillota; class Bacilli; order Caryophanales; family Paenibacillaceae; genus Paenibacillus; species Paenibacillus sp. sg306046. The sequence continues at coordinate 48,093 of NZ_JCAMRT010000014.1, read as the reverse complement.
CGCTCACGCTCAATGATCCGGATGGCAACGGCAAAAACGACACGTACGGTACGATGCTGTACAAAACGTACAATCAGGGCGCCGCTTCGGTGCTGACCCGCTTCGCCGTTATGATGGGCGGGATCAACAAGTGGAGCGTCGACAAGGACGGCAACTTTACGCCTGAGCATGATACGAAGGAATTTACCGACGTACTCAAGCTGTATCGCAAGCTGTATGCGGAAAATCTGATTAACCAGGATTTCGCTGTGCTGGATTACAGTGAAGCGGAGAAAATGTTCGATACAAACCGCATGGCGATGCGTTTCGCCGTTGCGACGAACGGCAAAAGCCAGCAGGATCGGCTGAACAAAACGAACCCGTCCGCGGTGGTGGATGTAGCGAGCTTTGAAGGGCCGCAAGGCATTCGCATTTCCTCGGAGAACGGCAATAACGGCTTCTTCGTCATTCCGAAGTCGTCGGTTAAAACCGAGGCGGAGGTCAAGCAAATTATGGGCTTCCTCGACAAGCTGATGGACCCTGAAATGTCCACGCTGCTGCTGCGCGGTATCGAAAACACGCACTTCAAGAATACAACGGACGATCGCACCGAGTTTATCGCGCCGGACGGCTTCAATGTATTCCAGCGTGAAGTGAAGCCTTACCGCGATAACCTGACGATTCTGGAAGGCTACAACGTCAAACCGCTGAAGGATGTGCCAATTGGCGAAAAGGGAACAAAAATGGAGTCGGAAGGCATCAAATACATCGTTTCCAACCCGGCTGTGAACCTGAAGTCCGCGACGTTCTCCGAGCGGGGGCAAGAGCTGGATCAGATGCTGATGGACGCGCAAACGAAGTTCATCATGAACAAGCTGGACGAAGCCGGCTACCAAGAGGAACTGAACAAGTGGAAAAAAGCGGGCGGCGACAAAATCAAGGAAGAGTACAAGGCTGCTTATTTGAAGCAAAAGAAATAAATAAAGGATTCATTCCAGGCAAAGAAAGCTCCAACCCGGCGTTTCGCACGGGTTGGAGCTTTCTTTTCTTGGTTAGTCCTGCCGGTTGTCGGGACGTGGGCCAATCCTGTCGGCCTGATGGCGGTGACGTACCGAATTTATCCAGTGCCGACGTTGGCGGCAGCCAGCTAGTCCGCAGCCGGGGGATGCAGCGTCAGCAGCACGGGACAATGGTCGCTGCCGGTAATATGGCAGTCGATCTGCGCGTCAATCAGCGTATCGCGCAGCCGGGCTGAGGCGAGAAAGTAGTCGATGCGCCAGCCGATATTCCGTTCACGCACCTTGGGCATGTAGGACCACCACGTATAAATGTCCTCGCGATCAGGATAAAAATGCCGGAACGTGTCCACGAAGCCTGCCTCCAGCAGCGCCGTCATTTTGCCGCGTTCCTCGTCCGTGAAGCCGGAATTGCCGCGGTTGGACTTGGCGTTTTTCAGGTCAAGCTCCTGGTGGGCGACATTCAGATCGCCGCATACAATGACGGGCTTGCTGCTGTCCAGCGCGAGCAGGTAGCGGAGGAAGCGCTCCTCCCACTCCAGCCGGTAATCCAGCCGGGACAGATCGCGTCGCGCATTCGGCGTATACACATTCACGAGGTAGAAGGAGTCGAACTCCAGCGTAATGACCCGGCCTTCCGGCTCATGGTCCTCCTCCAACCCATACCGGACAGATAGGGGCTGGAGCCGCGAAAATACGGCCGTGCCGGAGTAGCCCTTTTTCTCGGCATAATTCCAATATTGGCGGTAGGCTCCGTCCAGCTCAAGGACGATCTGGCCTTCCTGCAGCTTCGTTTCCTGAATGCAGAAAATATCGGCGTCCACTGCGGCGAAATAGTCGTAAAAGCCTTTGTTCACACAAGCCCGCAGGCCGTTGACATTCCACGATATCAGCTTGATCATCGGCGGCCCCTTACGCTTCCGGTCCGGTCAGCGGGCTGGCCGGAACCGGTGAGGCGAGGCTTGCGGCGTCGCTCGCGCTTGTGTGCGGGGCAGCGTCTTCGGCGACTTCCGCCGGCGTGTGCGAGCCTTGGCTGGTCGCCGGATCGGTTGAGGCCGTCTGCACGTGTGCGGCAGGAGCGTGTCCCACGTCCGTCTGGGCCGGCGCAGCCGCCGGTTTTTTGGGCGTTGCCGGCTTGGCGAGACGTTCTGCTTCGAAATACGCTTGCAGCTCCAGCACCTTTCGCGGATCGGTCAGCGGCACCTTGCCGGTCAGGTAATGCTCGACCACTCGCTCCCATTCCGGCGCGACCTTCTGGGCGACCATGGCGCGAATTGCGTTTTTCACCAGCCGCCGCTCCTTCGCATTCGAGAACGAGTCCTTGTACAGCTGCGCCCGTCCCAGATCAAGCGCCGGGAAAATACGGCGGAACACCTCCGAGGTCATACGGGCGTCATCAAGCGCGCGGTGAGCGGAGCCTTCCGCAACGATGTTCAGATCCGCCAGCGCGGCTTCGACGCTAACGTCATTGGTGACGTTTTTGTAGCGGGTGTACCCTTTGAGCAAATCGAAATACGGCGTGCTCATCCAATAGCTGTCATCCAGCTTGTGCATCCGCGTATCCTGCACGATCCGCTTCATGTCCTCCCCGCCCCAAGTCAGGATCAGGCAAGATTCGCTGCGTTTCAGCCAGGCAGTAAACTGCTTGATGACCGGTACGAAGCCGGAGGCTTGATCAATATCTTCCTGGGGAATGCCTGTCTTTTTCTTGATAAAGCTGTTCAGCTTGGCGAAATAAACCGGCTTAATGAGTGCTGTGAACTCGTCGATCGCTTCCAGAGAAGGCGACAGCCGAACCGCTCCGATCTCGATAACCTCCATCGGCAGCTCGCTGGCGAATTTTCGCCCGTTAAATTCAATGTCCAATACAATGTAATCCACTATCGACGACCTCCCGATCTTGTAGCCCTTATCCTCCATTCTATCAAATAAGATTAACCGTCTACAAATTTCGACGAAAAAAAGCTGTATCCCCATCAAGGAGATACAGCCCCTGACTGCCGCCGCGTTGCGGGCAAGCCCGTCGGCGATCAGGTAATGATAGTGATGGTCGGCGCCGAGATGGAAGGCGGTGTTGTCTGGACGGAGGACGCGTCGGAGAAGCTGGATACCTCAAGCATCACAGGCACGCCTACTCCGATGTTGGTGGCGTCCAGCACAAGGCTGGCGGTGGACAGTTCGGAGAGTCCTGCTTGCTGCAGCATGCCGTTGATGTACACATTGTAGTAGTCGTTGGAGGTTACGGTCGGCAGTTCGGTTACTGGGCCATTGCTGTCATTAACGAAGCTGGCGGCTGGGATCGTCGTATCGTCCGCACCAATCATACCGGACGTAATGGAAGCGAAAAACCGGGAAGCTACAGGAGCGACGTTGGTTGTAATGACGCCTCCGCTGGCGACGGGAGCCGAAGCGGTTGCTGTAAAGACGGGTTTAATAACGGGCATTATGAATTCCTCCTTTCTAGTTGGCCGTTATAGTGATGACCCTGGTGAGCAGGATCATATTGTAGTAGATGCGCTTAGGCTCCATATGGAAACGGCAATCCAGTCCAATTATGCAGATTTTGTCGGAAATGTCCAATGCGTCAGGACATACACTGCATATGGTGTGCTTAGAAGCATCAGAAAGGAGGTGAGCAGGATGAGTCGTCGAGGAGGTCGGGAAAGAATGGCCTCGTGCCGACCGCGTATCAGTGCGCGGAAGCCAGCTGAAGGAAAGCGAAGCCGTGTGCGGTCTCAGGCCGGACAGGGAACGGCCGACTGCGGAAGGCGAGCGAGGCCAAGGCGGGCTGAGCGCGGCGAGGGTCGTGAGGAGGTGCGAAGCGTGCTCGGACAAGGTAGCGGCCGAGCGAAGCCGTGGCGAGCCGGGAGCAGGGCGGTGTGGAGAGTGTCCGGTGGAAGCGGTAGTCGAAAGCAACCGGGCCGTGATGAATGCTGCGGTCATCGTGCGACGCGGGGCAAATCTGGCGCTGGCGGTCGCTGTTGCAGGCGCAGCGGACAGCTGGATTTGTGCCGTGCCGCATCAAGCTGCGGCGGCACGTCTGCAAGCGCCGTCCGGCGCAGCTCCGGCAGCGACAAGCGGCCAGTCGGCTGCGGCTGCGGCTGCCTGACGAGGACGCGGGTCGTCGTGACGGTCAGAGCAGCTGAAGACTGCCGCAAGTGCGCGCCGAAAATAAAGCGGCCGCGCTGCCGGTTCAGGCCGCGAGTCATTCGCGGTCCGGCCGGTCCGCGCGGACCGAGAGGCGCTCGAGGGGCGAGGGGCCTGCGCGGCCTGCGTGGGCCAAAAGGAGCGAAGGGCACCCAGGGTCCGCCGGGCCCGGCTGCCGAATTTCTCGTCATCCCGTCCGTGCGGCGTTATTTTTATTTGGCTGAGGAGCAACTGGACGAGGTGGTTGTGCTTGCGGCAACAGTGTTCACCAATGACAAAGGGGAGCAGGCGACCGAATTCGCAGGCGTGGGCGAGCCGAATAGCTATGCCCACCTGTTTATCAACGGCTTGCTGCAGGAAGGTCGTCTGTACGGCTTGACGCAGGCGGAGCTGGAGCTGTATCTCGGCGATGAGCAGCTGATGGTTGGAACACCGGTTATTGTGGAAACCGTGCAGTTTAGCGTACTGCCGCAGGGGTGAGTCGAGCCTCAGCCCACTAAGGGTATGGGGACGACAAGGCAGCGGCGAGCGAAAACGGCGCTGCCGGATCGCAGCAGGATGAAGAGTCAGCCAGCCTCGCAAGCCGCAGCCCCACCGACGCGCTGGAGGCGGACGCTTGAACCGGGGGCGGCAGCGCCTAGCTGCCCCGCCCCATCGCTGCGTCCGCCAGCTTTCGGACTCGCAGGCGAAGCATGTCGGGTTATTGTTGCAATTTGGGAGTGAGTGATTCGGCATAACCTGCTACAATAGATGGATAGTGTGTTATCTATGCTAACATAAAATTTTGTGCAGAGGACAGGACGATGACGAAACCCCTCACGATACTTACTGTCATGCTTACCGTCTTGATATCGTCTACCGGTGTGCTTATTTTTCAATGGCTTCACGCGCAGGACGGGCTGTTTCCTGCCAGGGAAGGGCTGCTTGACGCCCGGGGCTGGAACTATGCGGAGCAAGGCGTCCTTCCGCTCCGCGGCCAGTGGGAGTTTTATCCGGACCGGCTGCTGACGCCGGACGACTTCCGCAATGATCCGTCGCTGCCTGCTATCAAGCAGCTGATCGAAGTACCCGGGAGCTGGACGAATCAGGTCATGACCGATGGCCGCCCTGGCTACGGGGTCGGGACATACCGGCTTACCGTGCAAGTCGATGAACCGGGCCTGTACAGCGTGCGGGCCAAAAAAACCCGGATGTCGAGCCGCTGGTTTATGAACGACTACGATGTGGGCGGCAACGGCGTTCCTTCACTGGACATGAAGCGATTTGTGCCGAGCAATTTGCCGTTCTTCGGGACGCAGCGTCTCGACTCGGACCGTGTGGAAATTGTCATCCAGGTGGGGAGCCCGGCTTTGTTCCAGGGAGGGCTGAAGCAGGCGCCGGAATTTGGTCCGACGGAGCAGGTCAGGGCGCATCGCGATCATGCGCGGCTGACCGATATGGCGCTGCTGACGACTATGCTGGTTTTTGCGCTTTATTTTGCCGGGATGTTCAGACAGTGGCGCAAGGAGCGGCATTTGATGTATCTGAGCTTGTTTTGCGCCATGACAGGTCTGTTTTTCAGTATCGACAATGAAATTCTGGCAGCGGTGCTTGTCCCGAATATGCCCTTCGAGCTGCTGCAGAAGCTGCTGTTCGTTACTTCGTACATGGCGTTTCTGTCGTTCAGCCTGTATGTGTACAGGTTTCTGGACGAGCCGGATAACCGGATGTTCCGGCTGCTGCGCCGGTTTACTTATGTCTATTGTTTGTTTTCCGTGCTGATTCCGAACGACTATCTGGTGTACACGATGCCGCTGAATCTGTTTTTGCAGACCGTGACCTTTGTCATCATTTTTTATGCCGTCTTTCGCAGCAAAAGCTTGCACGTGTCGGCGATTCTGGTGCTGAGCATCCTGTTTTTGATGGTCATGTGGGCTTCCACGCAATACCGGTATGAGATGGGGCTGGATCACCCGTATTTCATCATTGTGACGCCGGTGCTGCTTGTATTTTCCTTGGCGTTTCTATCCTCGCATCGGCTGCAGCTTGCTTTCGCACGCAACGAGCAGCTGTCCATGCAGCTGCTGGCGCAGGACCGTCATAAGGATGAGTTTTTGGCGAAAACGTCGCATGAGCTGCGCACGCCGCTGCATGGCATCATCAACCTGTCGCAGCTGCTGCTGGATGACACGGAGACAGCGCTCAGTCCGCAGCATCGGGATAATGTGCAGCTGCTTAATTTGGTCGGACGCCGATTGTCAGGGCTTGTTCACGATATTCTGGACATGTCCCAGATTAAAGCGGGACGGCTGCGTATTCAACGGACGCCGGTGGATGTGCGGGTGACGACACGTCTGGTGTTCGAGATGCTGGCGATTATCCCGCGAAGCAAGCAGGTGAAGCTGCTGGACGAGCTTCCGCCCGGCCTGCCGCTGGTGCTGGCGGATGAAAACCGGCTGCGTCAGGTGCTGTACAATCTGCTGGAGAACGGGCTCAAGTTCACCGACGCGGGCGCTGTAAGCATTTTCGCGCAGGCGCAGAACGGGGAGGTGGCTGTGACCGTGGCGGATACGGGCAGGGGAATTTCAGCGGAGCAAATGGACAAGCTGTTCCAGCCGTTCGAGACGTCGGCAGCCGACGTCGGCGACCGGCCCGGGATCGGACTCGGCTTGAGCATTACCCGGCAGCTGGTTGAGCTGCAAGGGGGGCGTCTGGAAGTCGTTTCCGAGCCGGGAGCCGGGTCGGCGTTTACATTTACCCTGCCGCTGGCCGGACTTGGCGGACATGCGGGTACGGTTGAGCTGCCGAACGGTTCTGTGTACGGGGAGGAGCCGGTGAGCTTTCCGGTGTCTTCGCCCGCTGAGCCGGTAGCCGGAGGGACGATTCTGATCGTGGACGATGAGCGGTCGAACCTCAAGATTTGTGTGGATGCCGTTTCATCGCTTGGCTACGCGTATCAGGCTGTGCAGAGCGGCAGCGAGGCGCTGGAGCTGCTGCACAGGTCGCCGAAGCCTGATCTGGTGCTGCTGGATTTGATGATGCCGGGCATATCGGGGCTTGAGGTGTGCCGGGAAATTCGCAAGCTGCATCACCTGGCTGAGCTGCCGGTGCTGATGCTGACCGCATCCGGTCAGCATCGCGATATGCTGGCCTCGTTTGAAGCGGGGGCCAACGATATTGTGCAGAAGCCGTTTGAGCTGGCGGAGCTGAAGGCGCGGGTAAGGTCGCTGCTGGCGATGCGGCAGTCGTCGGAGCAGGCGGTGCGCCGGGAAATGGATTTCCTGCAGGCGCAGATTACACCGCATTTCCTGTACAACAGCATGAATGCGCTGGTCGGACTCAGCTATAAAGACGTGGACAAGCTGCGGGAAACGATCCACCATCTGACGACTTATTTGCGGGCCAAGTTTACGTTTGTATTTCAGGGCAGCCGGGTGCCATTCGAAAGCGAGCTGGAGCTGGTGCAGGCGTACCTGGCGATTGAGCAGCTGCGATTCGGCAGTCGATTGAACATTCGCTACCGGCTGGAGACGGAGCTGAACTTCATGATCCCTCCGCTGATGCTGCAGCCCTTGGTCGAAAATGCGGTTCGGCACGGGGTCGGTCCGAAGCCTGAAGGCGGGACCGTGGACATCCGGGTGTTTCGCGATCAGGCTGGCGTGGTGAACATTGTGGTAGACGACGACGGGGTCGGGATGGATGCCGTCACGATGAGCAAGCTGCTTAATCCGCAGCATGGCGGAATTGGCGTGGGAAATGTGAACCGCCGACTGCAGATGCTGTATGCGCAAAGGCTGGATATCCAGAGCCGACCGGGCGAGGGAGCCCGCTTCAAGTTTACACTGCCGGAGGATAAGAATGATCAAAGCGATATTGATAGATGATGAGGCGATTGCACTTGACGTGCTGGAAATTTTGTTGAATGAAATCGGCGGTGTAGCTGTGCTAGGCAAATTCCAGCGAGCAGCGGAGGCGCTGGAGCAAGTGACCGTGCTTCAGCCCGATCTCATTTTTCTCGACATCGAGATGCCGGGGCTAAACGGGCTGGTAGCGGCAGAGCAGCTGCAGCAGCGACATGAAGCCGCTGATATTATTTTCGTGACAGCGTACAAGGAATATGCGCTGCACGCCTTTGATCTGAATGCGCGCGGGTACTTGTTGAAGCCGGTATCGAAGGAACGGCTGATGAAGCTGCTGCGCCGCTACCGTGCCTTTTCGATGGGGTCGGCTGTCCACGCTCCTTCCGACCCGGCGCAGCCTGCGCCGCCGGACCAGGCAGCGAAGCCGGCGGCAGATCAGCGCACGCTGAAGCTTCGCGTGCTGGGAAGTCTGGAGCTGTACGCGGGTGAGGAGCTGCTGACCTGGCGCACACGCAAGACGAAGGAGCTGTTTGCTTTTCTATGGCATCATCGTGGCAAGCCGGTGTACCGCCATCATATTCTGGATGCGCTTTGGCCGGAGCTTGCGGCAGACCGTGCGCAGGCGTTGTTTCATACCACGATGTACCATTTGCGCCATACGTTGAAATCGGCCGACGGGCACGAGATGGTCATTTTCGCCGACGAACGGTATATGATGCGTGTGGACGGCATCACAAGTGACGTGGAGCGGCTGGAAGCGGAGCTGGGTCAGGCCCGTACGGCCGATCCGGAGGAGATGCTGGTGCTGTATCGCGGAGATTATATGGAGACGGATCACTATCGCTGGGCCCAGGAGCGCCGTGACGAGCTGCGCACGGCTTATGTGCAGGTGCTGGAGCAGCTGCTTATGCAGCTGCAGGGGCCTCAGCGCGAAGCGCTGCTGCGCAAGCTGATTCAGATTGAGCCTTATGCGCATATGCACTACTACCGTTTGCTGCTCCATCTGGATGCGTCCGGAAATGGACGGGCGGTGCTGCGGGTGATCGAGCAGCTGCAGCGTCAGGTGAGCGACGAGCTGGGACTGGAAATTGCGCCGCTGCTGCAGACGCTGATCAAGCGTTACAGCAAGCAGCTGTAAGGCGGGTATGGCACCGTGACAGCAAGCGCAGACAGCGGGATGTGGAAGATAACTTCGCACAACGGATCAAACAATAGGAGGCCGCGTGTCGGATCATAAAGGGGAATAAGCATTATACATACAAGCGCAATAGACACGGAGGAAAACCTGGCCCTGACGCCAGGTTTTTTCTGTCCGGCGAGTACCCGGCAGGGCCGGGTACTAGTTGAAGTTAGTACTCCCGTCGATGGATAAATGTCCGTATACTAGAGCCACGATACGTCTGTAAGCTGGCGCAGGCGTCATAGCCAAGCGAAGGAAGGGCGGCTATGACGCGCCGGGAAGGGGAGACGAACATTGACGATATGGGCAGCGGGCGCATTTATGCTGCTTAGCTACGGCTTGGGCGGTTTGCTCGCCGGATATTGGATCGGGATGCTGAAGGACGGGGATGATTTGCGTTTGACGGGCAGCGGTAATCCGGGCGCGTATCATGCAGGACGGGTCTACGGACGTGCTGCGTTTCTGTGGACCTTTCTGGGCGATGCGGCTAAGGGAGCGCTCGTGGTCGGCTGTGCCAAGTCGCTTGATGACGGACCGGGTTTTGCAACGGCCGCGCTGCTGGCGGTTGTGCTCGGTCATTTATTTCCCGCGCTGCTGTCTTTTCGGGGAGGCAAAGGCATGTCCGTATTTTGCGGCGGGACGCTGCTGTTTGATTGGCGAATCTGGCTGGTCATGCTGGCGGTGGCGGCGGCGGTGCTGCTCGTCTGGCGGAGCTGGACGTCCGCGGGCTTGCTCGGAGCAGTGCTTTTCCCTGTGCTGGCGGGGTATATGTATCCAGAGCAGGGCGCGCCCTTGCCGCTGCTGGCGCTGGCAACGACGCTGGCGATCCTCTACGCGCATCGCGTCACTGTGAAACAGCTATGGGCCCGGCTGAGGAGCTGAGCAAGGAGGCCGCTTTTGTGCTGTACGAATGAAATATTAAGAAAATTTAATCTGACCGCCGGAGATTTCTCCTTTTTATTCAATTAAAATGTTGTAAATTTCGATATAATAGAGGGACGGCGGCATAAATCGAGAGTCGGGGTGAGCTTTATTGTCCCATCAAGATCGGGATTCCAATTATAGACGGTTGTTTGCGGACGAGCTGCGGCTCGCCGAAGCGGCCAAGCGGACAGCGGTGGACCGCTCTCTGTCCCGAGAAGAGCTGTACCCGCTTCATCAGGAGCTGGCAGCGCAATACGAGAAGCTGCTCAAAACGACGATCAAGCTGTCCCGGATCAGTGATATTCAGGGTAAAACGTTGAAGGAGCAGGAGCAGGAAATCCATACGGCCAATGACAATCTTCATCACCTGGAGAAGCTGCGCCAGCAACTGGTTGCCGACATCTCCCACGAGCTGGGAACGCCGATGGTGGCGGTGCAGGGTTATGTGAAGGCGCTGCTCGACGGGGTCATCCAGCCCGAGGAGAAATATTTGCGTCTGATCTACAACCGGGTGCTTACGGTCAACCATCTGATCAAGGATTTATTTCTGCTGTCCTCGTTTCAGGCCAACCGCAATCATTTCGACCATCAGCAAATTCATATTGAAGCCTTCATTGCGTCGGTGAAACAAAAATATGAACCGGAATGCGAACGGGCCGGCATCAGGCTGGAGGTTGTCCCGGATCGGAAGGAAACCGAATCGGCAGAGGCGGGGATGATCGTCTGGGCGGACCCGGTGCGGCTGGATCAGGTGTTTGAAAATCTCATTCAAAATGCCATCAAGTTTACGGGCCCGGACGGTGTAATCCGGCTAACGAGTGAATTTCAGCCCAAGTACGAAGGAGCCAAGCTCGGACATTGGTTTGTCAGGCTATCGGATACAGGCATGGGGATTCACGAGGACGAGGTTGTCCATGTTTTCGAACGGTTTTTCCGCAGCAAGCAAGCCAAGGCACGCGGAGTTGAAGGCACTGGTCTGGGCCTTGCGATCACTAAGGAAATTATCCAGAAGCATGGCGGCGAAATTGGCGTGACCAGCACACCGGGGGATGGGACGACCTTCTTTTTCCTGATTCCCGCTGAATTGCTCGACACGTACGATGGTACGTCACGTTCGACGATTTTAGGAGGATTATCATGACGAATCCATTGTTTGAAGTGCAGCGCTACTTGCAGGCCAACCGGATTCTGATCAGCTTCTCCGGGAAGCTGACGCAGGGATTGATTGAAGAATACGGCGATGCTGTAAAAAAATATGTGGAGCAGGCGGAGCGGCCAAGCAGCGAGGTACGCGATATTTTCTCAATTTTCATCGAGCAGACGCAAAATATTAAAAATTATTGCGTCAGCAAGGAGGGCAGCCCGCTGGCTGAGCGCATCGCTTCTTCCAGCATTGTCACCATCGGCCACTCGGACGACGGACATTTCATCTACTGCGGCAATTTGCTGGAAAATCAGGATGCGGCTGAGCTGTCGGCTGCGCTCGATCTGCTGATCGGGCTGGACAAGCCTGCGCTCAAGAGGATGTACAAGGAGAAGCTGCGCGAAATTTCCGATCCTGACGAGCAGGGAGCCGGCATCGGGCTAATTGAGATGGCGAGAAAGGCTTGCAAGCCGCTCGACTATGTCATCATGCCGATTGACCAGGAGTTGTCGTTTTTTACATTAAAGGCGGTGATTTGAGATGGTGGCACTAAGCGAATTGTTTGTCGAGGCGACGAAAAGCACGCCTTTGGTCCGGTTTGACCCGAAAGCCCATCGGCTGCACATCAGCGGGGAATCTTATCCGGAAAATGCGTTCAAGTTTTTTGACCCGCTGCTGCAGTGGGTGGATACCTATTTGACGGATATCGGAACCGAGGAATCCGTACAGGTGGAAATGAGACTGCCTTATATGAATACAAGCAGCACGAAGTGCTTCATGATGCTGCTGGAAAAGCTGGATGCTGCGTATGAACGCGGCTGCGATGTCAGACTGGTCTGGTACTGCAGTCCGGACAACGAAAGCGAGCAGGAATGCGCCGAGGAGTTTCAGGAAGATTTGAGTTTGCCGTTTGACATCGTGCTGCAGGAAGAGGCGTAAAGCCGATGAAGTATTATGATAAAGGGACGCTGCGTATTATCGGCTTCGCCAGCCTGGTCATTATTTTCTCGATGCTGCTGATCGGCGTAATCGTCTACGTGTTTACAGAAACGGGTGTTGTGAAGAAGCTGAAGGAGAAGGATCTGCCCGTCATCGCTCAGGCGATGGCAGCCAAGGTAGATGCCCGCATCGAACGCTCCAAGGAAACCTCTTACGTGCTGGCCGCTGACCCGGAAATCCGGCAATGGCTGCTTGAGGGAGAGCCGGCGGGCGAGCGGAGGGAGCATTCCCTGCAGCGGCTGACGACCCTGGTGCAACGGTTCGGCTACAGCAATTCCTTCATCGTTAGCCATGAAACCCGCCAATATTGGGGGGAAAACGGCAAGCTGCTCGGCACGATCAGCCGCAGTGATCCGGCCGACCGCTGGTTTTACGACTTTGTCGCCTCCGGCCAGGACATTCAGGTGCAGCTGGATTACAACAAGGAGCGGCAGGAGGCGTTCGTCTTCACGAACGCGCTGGTGAAGCAAGGAGACCGACCGCTGGCTGTCGTCGGCGTCGGACAAAGCTTATCCGATCTGGCCGAGGAATTCCGCTCGTTTAAATACGGCTCCACCAGTCAGCTCTGGCTGATCAATCCGAACGGGCAAATCGTACTCGCCGCCAATGAGGCTGATTACGGCCGTCAAATCCATGATTTTCTGGAGGAAAGCCGGGTCAGGCAGCTGCTGAGCCAGAGTAAGCCGGTCATGCAGACGCTGGAATTCAAGGGAGCGAACGGACAACTGACCGATCTGATCAGCTATCCGCTGGTCGATAGCTCCATGCAGCTGCTGTTCCAGATTGAACGTCAGGAGACGGTGGCCTTTCTCAGCCGCATCAAGCTGAATACGCTGGCGGTATCGCTCATTTCCTTTGTACTTATTTTATTTCTGTTTTATTATGTGTCCCACCGGCTCGCCAATCCATATGAACGGGCATTGCTGATGAACCAGCAGCTGGAGCGCAAGGTGCAGGAGCGGACGCAGGAGCTGGCCGACCGCAATGAAAAGCTGACCGACAGCATTGATTACGCCAAGCGTATTCAGGAATCGCTGCTGTTTCGTCCGCAGGAGTGGAATCAGGCTGCACGAGAGCATGTGCTGCTTTACAAGCCGCGAGACGGAGTCGGCGGTGATTTCCACTGGGCGAAGCCGCTGCAGGGCGGTACGCTGATCGCGATCGGGGATTGTACCGGCCACGGAGTGCCCGGCGCGCTGATGACGATGCTGGCGATTACGCTGCTGGACCGGGTCGCTGAGGAAGGATATGCCGACGAGCCTGCGCGTGTGCTGGGTAAGCTGAACCGTCTGGTCAAGCAGACGCTGCAGCAGACGGAGTCTGCCGGGCCGACGGATGACGGGCTTGATATCGGGCTTTGTTATGTGAGCGAGGACCAGTCGATTTTGCGGTTTGCCGGCGCCAAGTGCTCGCTGTATATCCGGGATGCGGAGCAGTTCCGTCTGCTGGAGGGCGGCCGGAAAAGCATCGGTTACCGGCGCACGCCGATGGAGTTTCCGTTCGAGTCGCATGAGCTGCGCCTGCTGCCAGGCACGGTCTGCTATATGGCGACGGACGGCTTCTTCGATCAGAGCGGCGGGGAAAAGGGGCATGCTTTCGGCAAGCGCCGGTTTGCAGAGCTGCTGGAGCGGCACCGGCATATCCCGCTGCGTGAGCAGGCCGGGGTATTCTGGGAGGAGCTGGAGCAATACCGGGGCGAGGAAGCGCAGCGCGACGATATTACGCTGCTGGCATTCCAGGCCTCCTGACTCCGGGAGGAGTGGCGGAAGAGAAGCAGGGCAGGCCGGTTATGGCCGGCAGGCAGTGCTGCCTGAATGACCAAAGCCTTCGAAGCGTGCAGTGTGCACGGCGTTCGAAGGCTTCTTCGATGTGTTAAAGCGAGCGGCTCATGCCCAGCGGGCGCGCTGCCGCCGCAGTCGATCCGAGGCGGCAAGGTGGCAGGCCCGCCGCCGTCAGCCCTTAAACATGTAGCCGGAGCCGCGAATGTTCATCAGATACGTCGGATGGGCCGGGTCCGGCTCGATTTTTTTGCGGATGCTGCTGATGTGCACGAAAATCGTGCGGGTATCGCCGGCGCTGTCGCTGCCCCATACGTCGCGGTACAGCTGCTCGGGCGCAAATACCTGATTCGGGTGAGCCGCCAAATAGACGAGCAGCTGCATCTCCTTGGCCGTCAGCAGCGAGACGGCTTCCCCTGAACGAACCCGCAGGTTCGGGGGATCAATTTCCAGACTGCTGATCTGAATCATCTCGGAAGCGGGTGCCGTGCTGCGTGCCTCCGGCCGGGGACGCCCGAGCGGCACCCGACGCAGGTTCGCCTGAATGCGCGCAACGACGACCGCCGGATCGAACGGCTTCTCGATGTAGTCGTCGCCGCCCAGCTCCAGCCCCCGCACGATGTCGCCCGAGGAGGTGTTGCAGCTGATAAACACAATCGGCACTTTCGACATGCTGCGAATTCGCTTGCACAGCTCGTAGCCGTCCAGGTCGGGCAGCACGATATCGAGCAGTGCGAGATCGGGAGCCTCCCGTTCGAAGCATGCCAGTCCATCGGTAGCGTTGCTGGCCTCGATCACGGTGAAGCCTTGCGGCTCGAGGTAAAGCTTGAGCAGATCCCGGATGTCATCCGTATCTTCGACAATCAATATTTTTTCCTTGACCATGAAGAACTCCTTCATCTGATAGTGTGAATCCGGCAGAGCGAAGGCGGGTCCGGCGGCATCAGCTAGCTGGGGTCAAACTTGTAGCCTACGCCGCGAATGTTGTGAATATAAACGGGACGGCCCGCGGAAGGTTCAAGCTTCTTGCGCAGATTGCTGAGATGGACGATAACCGTCCGGGTGTTGCCATGGCTCTCCATGCCCCACACAGCGGTATACAGCTCCTCCAGCGTAAATACGGTGCCGGCATGCCGAGCCAAATACACAAGCAGCTGAAACTCCTTGGTGACCAATGCGACGGGCGACCCGCGCAGCAGTACATGAAAACGGAGAATGTCGATCTCCAGCCCATCCCAGCTAAGCACTTCCTCTCTGGATGAAGCCGGCGTCGGCAGCTCCCACTTGCGGTCTCTGCGGAACACCCCCGACCGGCGCAAATTTGCCTGCACCCGCGCGACGACGACGTTGGGGTCGAAGGGCTTGACGATATAATCGTCCGCCCCGAGCTCCAACCCGCGTATAATTTCCGCCGACTCCTGCTGTTCGCTCAGCAGCACGATCGGGACGTTGGAATACGTCCGGAGCTGCTCGCATAATGCCAGCCCGTCGCTCAGCGGCGGGACTATACTCAATAGAACCAGATCAGGCTCGACTAGGTCGAATTGCTCGTGAGCATCATCGGCACCGGACAAGGGGTGAACCTCGAAGCCGCTTTCCGTCAAATAAGTGAGCAAAATAGTTCGGGCTGCCGGGTCCTCCTCGACAATGAGGATTTTATGGTGCTTCACGGCGATTAACTCCTTTCCCTGGCGTGCAGGCCTCTTGAGAGACCCGGAGCGGGAATCGGGAGGCGAAATCAGGATGAAGTTCAAGCATCCTTTAAAGTAATTGATCTCAATTTGAAACCGTTCTTGATACAAGTACGTTATACTTTTAAGTATATCATAGTTCTGGAAGTTTGCGATTGTCTATGCAGCCTATTCGGGCAGAGAGGGGAGGGGGCTGGATATGGCTAAAGTACTAGTTGTAGATGATGCCGCGTTTATGCGGGCGATTATTGGCGGGATGCTGCGGGATCTCGGACATGAAATCGTAGGCGAGGCGGAGAACGGATTGGTCGCCTTGCAGAAATATTCGCAGCTCAAGCCGGACTTCGTCACCCTGGACATTACGATGCCGGAGATGGATGGGGTAGAGGCGCTGCGTAATATCATGAGACAGGACCGCGATGCCAAGGTGTTGATGTGCTCGGCCATGGGACAGCAGAACATGGTGATTGAGGCAATTCGGCTGGGGGCCAAAGATTTTCTGGTCAAGCCGGTCCAGAAGGAACGTGTGGTCAGCACGCTGAAGCGATTGCTTGGTTAAGAAAGGTCCCATTCACTTGTCAGACGGCAAGCGGAGAGGCCTTCTTTTTTTATCCGGAAGTGTTGCCTGCCGGCGCAGGGGTTGCTGGTTAGCAGCGGCAGCGCCTAAATAAACGAAGCCTTCCGGCCGATAAACGTATCAGGATGGGTCTACGGTCCTAATTCATTGCATTAATTTTGCCGCATGTGGCAGCGTCGCAGGCTCCCGGCGGGAGTCTGGAGGCTAGGGCAGCTTAGAGGAGGAGCACCATGCAGGCCGGCTTTAGATTGAAGCTGATGATTTTGATGGGGGTGTTCAGCATACTGCTGACGCTTACGATATCGCTTGTTAACCGGGAGCGCTGGCAGGATCATCTGACCGAAAGCTATATGGGGAAAACGCAATTGGTTGAAGATATGATCGTCACTGCGATCACCGACGCGGACAAGGCGTTTGCGCTGCTGGGACAAAGCCTGGACAACCAGATGCAGGCGTACTCGGAGCTGCTGCTGAATCAATACGCGGAGCAGCCCGATGTGAGCAAGTGGGACTATGCGGCCCTCAAGCAAACCTTTCAGGGGATGGACGTGTATGTGCTGGATCAAACCCAGACCGTCGTGTACAGCAGCTTTCCTCCGGATATCGGATTAAGCTTCCGCAAGCAGGATGGCTCGCTGGGCGTATTTGCTTCCTTGCTCCGCGACAGACTGAACGGCAGCAGGTTCGTGGCTGAAGGCATTGACCAGGAAACCAACACAGGCAAGCTGCGCAAATACAGCTATATGCCGACGCCCGATCACAAGTATTTGCTGGAGCTCGGCGTGTACGTGGAGCAGCATCCTGTGTTGCAACAGTTTGATTTTCTGAAAATCAGTGATCAGTTGGAGGAAGCTTATCCATTCGTCAGCCGGGTGACGGTGTACACAACGACGGGCAAGTCGTTCGGCAAAATAGGCGCGGACGGCAAATCGCAGCGGGTGGCGGCCGACAACCTCATTTATTTCGAGCGGTCGCTGGCTGAACGGCAGATTCAGCAAGTGCGGAGGGAGCAGGACGGAGTTCCGCTGCATTACCGGTATGTGCCCTATCAGGTGCGTACGGGGGGCGATCAGGTCAAGTTTACGGATCAGCGAGTGATTGAGATTGTCTACGATGAGACGGAGCTTCGGGAAATCCTGGAGCATAACAATGAAATTTTCCTGCTGCAATTTCTGGCGACCATTTGCGTATCGCTGGCGATTTCCTATTTTATTTCAAGGCTGGTGGCGAAGCCGCTGTATTTGGCTTCCCATGATGTGCTGACGGGCTTGTCCAACCGTCCGATGTTCGAAAATGCGCTCCAGCTCGGCATCCGCAAGTGCCAGCGAAAAGGCTCCAGGCTGGCGCTGCTGCTGATTGATCTGGATCATTTCAAGCATATCAACGATACGTTCGGACATGATGCGGGCGACCGCTTTCTGTGGGAGGTTGGCAGCCGCATCCGCTCGGTCGTGCAGCAGACGGCGGATGTGAAGGCTCGCCTTGGCGGCGACGAGTTTGCGGTCGTGCTGCATGCCGCCGCCGATGAATTGGCGGCTTTATCCGTCGCCCGGCAAATTCTCCGCGAGCTGGAGCGTCCGATTCGGATGAAGGGGACGGATCAGGATTTCTACACGACCGCTTCCATCGGCATAGCGCTTGCGCCGGATCAGGCTCTTGATGCGGAAGGGCTGTACAAGTGTGCGGATCTGGCGTTGTACGAGGCGAAGCGCAGCGGGAAAAACACGGCCAGCGTCTACAACGAGACGCTGCGGACGACGGCGGCGGGATAATCCCTCCGGCCGTCTTTTTGCGCTGCTCCGATAACGCATCCGATAACGCCTCCGATGACGGAATGAATCGGCTTGCTTGCAGACCGCCCGCTCAGGCTTGCAAGGTCTTACTCCGGCTTCGGAGCGGAGCGGGACCCGAGAATATGCTTGTAGGTGTCAATGGCCTGCGCGCGCGACCGCTTCAGATCGACGATCGCTTCCGGAAGCGGCCGATGAATGTCGGCGTCAGTCAGCCCGGCCAGCCGGGGCAGCCAGCGGCGAATGTACGCGCCGGACGGGTCATGCGTTTGCGATTGCGTGACCGGGTTCATCACCCGGAAATACGGAGCTGCATCGAAGCCCAGCGAGGCGCACCACAGCCAGCCGCCCCGGTTCAGTACATGGTCGTAATCGCTGAGCTTGCGGCGAAAATACCGTTCGCCCAGCGGGAACGGACAGCCCAGGTTTTTCGTCAGAAACATCGCGGTAATCATGCGGAGCCGATTGGGCATCCAGCCTGTTTCGTTCAGCTCGGTCATCGCCGCATCAATAATCGGAATGCCGGTGCGCGCCTCCGCCCAGGCTTGAAGATGCGTCTCGCTGAGCGGCGACAGGTCGAACACCTGCTCATAACGGAAGAAGTCCGGGTCCAGCCGCGACTGGTACAGGTAAAAGTCGCGCCAGGCAAGCTGCCGCAGCCAAGGCTCTATGCCCAGCGGAGCTTGCAGCAGCTGTTCGTATACGTCGCGGATGGATAGCGAGCCGACGTTCAGATGGCGGCTGATCCGGCTTGTGTCTGCACGCGCAAACCGGTCCCGCCCGTCCGCGTAGCCGGCCAGCTTTTCTTCCAGGAACGGCTCCAGCGCCTGCTGCGGTTCGAGCTGCCCGCCGGCCAGCCAAGGATCGCCTGCGTTGATCAAAGGCTCCAGCTCAGGAGGCAGCCGGAAGTCGGCTGCAACGTCTTCGGCGAGTGCGGCGGTGCGCAGCTCCCGGATCGTGTGCGGGGAGGAGGGCCGGAAGCGTTCGCTCACATAGGTACTCCAGCGCCGATAAAACGGGGTGAACACCTTGTAGGGCTCCTCGCGCCCCGTCCATTGTACGAAGTCGCGCAGATCGGCGAGCGAAGCTTCGTCATAGGCCGTTACCGGAACACCGTGCAGCTCGGCAGCTTGCCGCAGTAGACGGTCGCGGGCCCGGGCGTACGGGGTGTAGTCGCCGTGGAGGACAACCTCGCGGATCGGATGTGCCGCCAGCACACGGCTGAGCACCGCCTGCGGCTCGCCGTAAAGCAGATGAAGCTGTGCGCCGTGCTCGGCGTAGAGGCGCTGCAGGCGTCCGGCATGGGCGAGAAAGTTCCGACCGCTATGCTCGGCCTCCCGACCGTTGCGGAGCAGAAACGGGTCGAGAATAAGCAGATGCAAGCTCGGCAGGCGGGAAGCGCGGATGGCGTCCAGCGCGGGCAGGTCATGGATGCGGAGATCCTTGCGGTGGATGAATAAGATCATGGCAGCGAGTCCTTTCCCTGGCTGTATGGCGCCCGCATCGCAGGCTGTACAAAGAAAAACCCCGGCTGCGGACCGGCGAATCCCATTCGGAAAACGAACGAAATCAGCGGAGCAGGCCGAGGTTTTTCAATGGCTTAAAAGTTGAACGAGCAGCAGGTTACTTCTGTGTGTCAGACATCACTTGATTAAACATGTCCTCTGTGAGGACGCGCCGTGCAGTGACATAACGCTTGGCGTAATATTTGTCGGAGAGCTTCGTAATGACAACGCCGTCATCACTGGCGGAATGGTAAAACTTTCCATCCCCTACATATACGCCAACATGGGAAATTCCTTTGCCGTCGGTGTTGAAAAATACGAGATCGCCTGCGCGCAGGTCGCTTTTCTCAACCTTGGAGCCTTCCTGGGCTTGCGCCTTGGAGGAGTGCGGCAGATCAAGGCCGAGCTTGTCAAACACCCACGCCGTGTAGCCGGAGCAGTCGAAGCCGTTCAGCGTAGTGCCCGCCGCTTTGTACGGGGTGCCCAAGCCTTCGTTAACCGCTGCGCTTAGTGGGGTTTCAGCAGCTGCGCTGCCTAGCGAGATACTGAAAAATAAAACGGTAGAGCAAACAAAACCGACCAGCTTCTTCAAAGAATTTTCCCCTTCCGGTGCCTACGAGGTTAGCTGAAGGGTTCGGTTGAAGGTTCCCTATGATCACTCTTATGCGAGATCAATTCACCCAGAAATGGTTCCCCCGTTTTCTAAGACAGAAATTCGGCAATATTTTCTTGTTTGGCTGTGCTGAAGTACAAGTATTCGAGTTTAAGCGACGAACTCCTTCTTTGTCACGAAATTGTCACATTTATCTCGATTAAAGTGAAACCTTGGCGGGTAAAGCTGGATGTCGCCGCGGAGCGGATTGCTGGTTCCTAATTTGAAAAAATTGGAATAAGGGGCGCTGGCAGGTTTTGTCCAAATTCATCGAAACAGGCGCGGGACCGGGGAGCGATACAGCTTGCCGGTAGGAATAACCGGTAGGAAATAGTAGGATTTGACTTTCCTCCGCACACAAACTACAATTTGTAGTGTGAGGTGCGGGAGCCATGAGAATTCAAAACTTCAAGTTCTACGAGAAAGGTCTCAACCGGTTTTTCGGTCCGCTCGAGGCTAAGGTGCTGGACATTTTGTGGGCACAGCCGGGATTGTCGATCAAGGAAGTGCAGCAACGGCTTGGACGCCTGGACGAACCGCTGAGCTTCAATACCGTCATGACGGTTATGAACCGGCTGGTTGACAAGGGACTGCTGAGCAAGAAGCCGGAGGGTCGTTCGTCGGTATACGAGCCGCTCGATTCGAAGGAGCACTTTCTGGAGAAGCAGTCGAAAGAAATTACACATGGGCTGCTGGAGGACTTTGGCCCGCTTGTCGTCAATCATATGCTGGATGCGCTGGAAGAAGCGGACCCTGCGATGATCGAGAAGCTGGAGCAGAAAGTAAAAGCGCTGAAAAAGGAACGATAGGTCATGTGGAAAAACCGCTCCAAAATTCTGTTTGCAATACCGATGCTCGTTGCACTGCTGGTATGGACGCAGATGGGGCTGTACGCGGCTCACAAGGCGTTGGGCTGGTCGCTCGAGTTTAACATCTTCATACTGTGCAGCCAGCTTCTCAGCGCAATGGGCTTCGATTCGATCAGACCGATCCTGAGCGCTATGGTGCTGTACACGCTGCTTGTCAGTCTCTGGCTGGTCGGCAACCAGGCTCAAGCTTTCCGCCGCGCGCTGCAGTGGATCGAGGAGCGGCAGCACGGGCCGCTAACGGCCGAGCTTCGGGCACGCTTTCCGGAGGACAGCCATTCGCTGGTCGTGATTTCCGCTGCGGAGCCGATTGCGCTCACGCTGGGATTGCTGAAGCCGCGAATTGTGTTTTCAACCGGTCTGCTGGAGCTGCTGGATTCGGACGAGCTGGAAGCCGTGTATTACCACGAACGTTCTCACCGCCGTCATCGCGATCCGTTGAAGACATTCTCCCTTCACATAGTCAGTCAGGTCATGTGGTATATCCCGATTTTGAACTGGTGCAGCAGCCAGTATAAAATCGCTCGCGAGCTCGTGGCCGATCATGAGGCGATGACAGCTACTGGCACAGCAGCCAATATCGGAAGCGCGTTGCTCAAGCTGCTGAAAAAAAAGAAACGGCCGCTTGACGTACAATTTGCGTACGTGTCGTTTGCCGATACTTCCATTCATTACAGAATCAATAATATTGTAGACCCGGAGGCATCCGCCTCACAGACATGGCCCGTGAAGCTGATGATGATTTCATTGCCGGTCGTGCTGATAAAATCGGGCGTATTTTTTCTATCGCTGCTTTAATTTTTTTTATAAATTGACACTACACTGTGTAGTGCGAATTCGAGGAGGAGTTCAGGATGAATACAAAAAAATTGGCAATTGCGGCAGCAGCTGTAGTACTTTTGGCGGGAGGCGGTTACTGGGCCTATGATTACTACGCAGGCAACCACATCGAGGTCAAAGATGTCATGTCTTCCGCACCGGCGGCAGCATCGACAGGATCAACAGGTACGACAGGAGCGGCGGGAGCCGGAGCAGCGTCGACCCCGACGCTTCAGGCAAACGCCATTAACGGCAATTGGAAGGTAATTCCGACCTCTGAAGTATACTTCTCGGTTACGACCTCGAAGGAAACGGTTAACTTTGTCGTGACGCCGGTGCAAGGCTCCTGGCAGCTCGACACGAACTCGCCGGCCCAATCCAAGGCCGAAGGGAAAATCGAAGTGGCCAAGCTCAGCTCCGGCAACGGACAGCGTGACAATCATGTCCGCGCGTCGGATTTCCTGGATACGGAAAAATACCCGGAAGCCAGCTTTACTGTAGCTTCGTTCGGAGAATTGCCTAAGGAGTGGAAAGAAGGCACGAAGGTGCCGGTAGAGCTGAAAGGCACCTTGAAGGTGAAGGACAAAACAAAAGACGTTGTGTTTACAAGCGAGGCAATGTATGACCAGGGGCAGCTGAAGCTGCAGGGCAGCACCAAGGTTACCTTTGACGATTTCGGCTTGAAAAATCCGCACACCGTCACGCTCGCTACGCAAAATGAACTGGAGGTCCAGCTGCGCCTCGTCATGGAGAAAGCTTAAGGCTGCTTGTCATAACCAATTCCGGGGTTAACCGGCGCCTTAAAGTTAACCCCGTTAAAATAGAGAAGACGCCCTTTCCCGGCTTGCAAGCGGGATCGGGCGTCTTTTTGTTGCCGGTGGCATACTGCTTCTTTCATCAAGTTCAGTTCAGCATGCTACGCCTTCTCGGTCCATAGCGCATATTGCGTGCCGATCAACCACAGCTTGAACAACATTTGGGCCAATCTGTACGCCTGAATGCCCGCCAGCGCGAGGAAGCCGGCCCACAGAAAAGCGGCTGCCGTTACAGCGGCGGTAGCGACCGCGGTCACGATCAGGATGAACGAGGCCGCAGCCGCAATTGCGGGCAGGTGGCGAAGCGCAAACAAGGCGCTGAACAGCAAGGACCGTCCGCTTGTGCGTCCAATCTGCAAATGCATGAAAAACAGCTGGACGCCAAACGCATACAGCGCATACGCTGCGAGCGCCGGAAGCAGCGCCTGGCCCAGCTCTGCATAGGACGGCTGCTTGGACAGCTGCGCCCATAAACGGGGAGCCAGCCAGATGAGCGGCGCGAGCGTCAGCACGAGCTGCATCATATAATAGCCGAGAAAGGGCAGCGTAAGGCGGCGGATGCCCTCGACAAACCGGTAGCCGGCATTCATCTGCGTATGATGGAGAGAATAATAGACGCCGGCATTCAGCAGGGGGTGAAGCAGGGCGCGCAGAGCGAATAGCGCCGCGCCCCACCAGAGCAGCGGCTGCAATACATCCGTTTTCATCAGCTGGAACTGGCCTTCGATCCAGAAAAGCTGAACAGCTTCCTGCGACAGCTCGCTCGGGTAGCGGTGCAGCAGCGGGAGCAGCACCGACTGCACCAGCTTGTAAAGCGCTACTCCCCACAGCAAGTGGTAGGCGAACAGTGTAAATACAGCGAAGGGCTGCCCGCAGGCGAGGCTCCAGCCCAGCTTGATTCGATTCCACACGATGATCACCTCACCATACGACCCAGCCGAACAAGGTCTCCAGAGTTTTGACGACGCCTAGATTCAAGCGGACAGACAGCCGGGTGTCCACCTTCGTTTTCATAAAGCTGTTGATCCGTTTATTTTCCAGCACTAATGTATACTGCGGGTCGATGGCGGCCCAGTCAAGCGGAGCGGTGTGCCGCAGGGTCAGGAGAACCTCGCTTTCCGTGCCATTCCACGTTTTGTCCAGCTGTGTGCCATCGGCAAAGTGGAAGCGGACCGGGACGGTTTGCACCGTGCCGCCGAGTCTGCGCAGCTTGACGTGATTGTCATACAGCCGCTGCCCGTTTTCCTCAACCTCCCTGATCTGAATGCCGGCCAGCTCGAAGTCGGTCATCAAGCCGCCGGTTACATATTGATCGAAAAATTCCTGCCAGCTCGCCCCCGTGACTTCCTCGACCACCTTCTGAAAATCAGCTGTGCCGGGATGCTTGAATTTCCAGCGCTGGAAATAGGCGCGCATAATTTTGTGCATCGTCTCGCTGCCGACCTGGGCTTCCAGCGATTTGAGCACAAGCTTGGCGCGGGTGTACACATTTTCCGCATACTGATCGTGACCGCCGTATTGCCAGGCGTTGAGCTTCAGGGAAGCCGGATTCGTCATATAACTCGCTTCAATCAGCCGATTGGAGCGCACGCCGTATTCCTTCTCCATCAGCCGATCCTCGGCGTAGGAGGTGAATCCTTCGTCCAGCCAGGCTTCCTCGAACTCATTGCTGGCGACCATGCCGTAAAAAAACTGGTGTCCGATCTCATGCACAACGACTCGCTCCAGCTCCAGACTCGGGTTGTCCTCCGTCGCGCCCCAGGCAGTGACAAGCGTCTGATATTCCATGCCGCCCGCGCCGTTGCCGTCCGCAGGCGGAACGACGATGGACAAGGTGGAGTACGGATAGCTTCCGTACCATTCCGAATACCGGGCAAGCGCCTTCTTGGCCGCCGTCATATACCGGGCCTTCAGATGCTCATGCTTAGGGTCCAGATACAGCTTGATCCGCACGCCTGGCAGCTGCTTGGTCGCATACGGCTCCTCGGCATAAATGAAGTCCGGGGACGCGGCCCAAGCGAAATCATGCACGTCATCGGCGTAAAACGTATACGTTTTCGTTTGTCCGTCATCTGCGACAGGCTTGGTCGGAAAGCCGGTAGCGGCAACCGTATAAGCGGAAGGAACCTTCAGCCTGACATCGAAGATGCCGAAGTCGGCGTAAAACTCCGAGTTGCCATGGTACTGGTGCAAATTCCAGCCGCCATTTGCATTGCCGCGGGTGCCCGGGGGCTCGTAGACGGCAATTTTGGGAAACCACTGCCCGGCCATAACGAAATTCCCCGCATAGCCCATACGGGCAAATACTTGCGGAAGCTGCACCGTGTAGGTCATTTGCAGCGTCACCTCCTCGCCCGGCGCGACGGCCCGAGGAAGCGGCAGCCGAACGAGTGTGCGGTCATGCTTGTTGCCGTCATCCGGCTGAACGAATTCAAGCTGGCCGACCAGCTCGGATTCATGTCCGTCCAGCAGCTGGATCGAGGTTAGCTGCATGCTGCCGTAATTACGGTCATGGCTGGCATCACCGCGCAGCTTGCCGCCGGACTCCTGCATGAACGTGGAGGACTTCGATTCGAAGGCATTCGGGTACAGGTGGAAATACAGCTCCTCAACCGCTGCATGGCCCGGATTTTTCCACGAGATTGAGGAGGTGCCTTTGATCAGCTTGCCCTCTGCGTCGTATTCGGCGTTCAGATGGTATTCCACGATCCGATTGGACAGCGGCCGAGGCGCAGGCTTTTCACTGGGCTTGGCGGGCAGGCTCGGCGGAGCGGGCGGAGGAGCCGCCGGCTCCGTGGCTTTGGCTCTGGCGCTGGCCGGACGCGCTTCGCCGGAGGCCGTCTGCGGCAGAAACAGGCCTGTGGAGGAGCCGTCGGCCGGTCCTCTGGAGTCCGGCCAGGCCGGGGCTGCGACGACAGCGTGTCCGCCTGCGCTGCGTACCGGCTTGGGAATCGGCAGCTCCGTGCCGTCAGCTTGCCGGGAAGCGAGTTCCGCTCCGGCGGCCAGGAAGGGCAGCTGCCAGCCTTCCTCGGGGATCGCTCCCGGCGGCTCTGCACCGAGCCAAGCCGGGATCAGGGCGGTGCTGCAGGCAAGGGCTGTCAGGCAGCCCCATATCGCGAGTCGATTGCCGAGTCGTTTTCTCATCCATATTCACCCCGTTGACAAGCATCTACAGCATGTATATGTGGACAGGGAGGGGATCATGAACAAAAAATTGTCAAGGCGGCCGGTTTCATGGATAATAAGGGCATTACAGGTTAACGTAAGGCTACGGGCGTGAAGCCACAGCCGGACATAGGAAAGGAGCTTATTTGATGGAAGCAAACGGTCAGAACGGCCAGCCAGCCGCCGAGGCGGGGGAGAAGAAAAAGCTGCCGTCCTTGAATATTGTGAACAGTAAGGAAACGAAGCATCGCGGCTTCGGCCAAGGGGCGATTGATCTGAGCCAGCTGTCCAGCGTCATCATCGACGGCGATGAGGCGTATCTGGATGTGGGGGCGCTGCATGCGAAGAGCAAGGTGGAGAAGGGGATCAAGTTTGTCTTAAACAAGGATGAGGTGCCGAATGGCCGTACCTGCTGGATCGTCTGGGTGGCTGTGGACTTCCGCGAGGACGGCAAATATTACGCAGGTGTCACGTCTTGTGAGATGACCGTCGACCCGGAAGCTCGCAGAGGATGGAAAATATTAGCCGACCACGTTAATCGGATGGACTACGCGCTCAAGCGCCGCATTTTGCTTGACAACCTGGGCGCCAAGGAGAAGGAGCAGCTCAAGCGGTTTCTGGTGGAGAATGA
This sequence comes from Paenibacillus sp. sg306046, assembly GCF_059821225.1. NCBI lineage: Bacteria > Bacillati > Bacillota > Bacilli > Caryophanales > Paenibacillaceae > Paenibacillus > Paenibacillus sp. sg306046. The sequence continues at coordinate 21,576 of NZ_JCAMRT010000014.1, read as the reverse complement.
CCGCGACATGTGGGAACGCTCGGACGAGGCGCTGAAGGAAGCTTTATCCTAAATGGAAGTGCTTCGATCCGAAGCTTTTGTTATAAGTTTGTCCATTATGTGACGGTCTTGTGCCATTTGTCGTAACGATGTATACTAATGGCTAGTATATGCATCATATACTAGGACAGCAAAGAGGCAGACCCCCGGGTCTGCCTCTTTGTGTGTCCGCCCGGCATGGGCGTCATTTACAAGGCGGCGGTCGCCCGCCTCCTTGTTCCAGCTGTGTCGACCAACCGCCAACGGCCAACCGCTGACCCCAAGCGCCGGCTCGCGGCTTTCCTGCGCCAGCTTGGCCGCTGCGCATTCCCGCCGCGCATTCCGCGCCGGCCGCGCAGCTTCGGAGGTCTTGCCCCACGGCGGTCAGCTCGACCACCAGCGCTTGAGATCATTCCACCACGAGCTGCCCGGTTTCGTCTGATCCGGCTGAGGAAGCTCGTCCTTCACCGGCTCCGAGGTGCAGGTTTCTTGCGGCTCCGTGCCTTGGACGAACGCTTCCAGCCGCGATTTGGGGCAGCTGTCGTTCGCAATTTTGCCGGTCGCCGGATCAATATACAGATGGGTCACGCCCTCCGGAATCGGAAACATTTTGGGCGGCACCGACTCCAATGTTTTTTCCGTAAATGCAGCGAAAATCGGGGCGGCCAGATGCGATTCCACTGCGCCGATCTTCCGGTTTTTATCATAGCCGACCCAGACTGCCGTCGCCAGCTCCGGCGTATAGCCGACCATCCAGGCGTCGGTGTCGGTCGTCCCCGTTTTGCCCGCTACCGGGCGCTTGAGCACGCCGGATACGCGGCTGCCTGTTCCGCCGAGATCAAATACACTTTCCATCAGATGGGTCATCACATACGCATAGGTCGGCTCGACGACCGGCGTTTGCACAGGCGCCGCTTCATATAACAGACGGCCGCGGCGGTCCTCGATCCGCACAATCGCGATCGGCTCCACGCGGACTCCCTGGTTCGCGAGAATGCCGTATGCCGCGGCCATCTCGAACGGGCTGACCGGGAAGGTGCCGAGCGCAAGCGAAGGGAGCGGCTCCATCGGGCTTGTTATGCCCATACTGCGGGCGGTTTCGATCACGCGCTCCGGACCTGTTTCCACAATCGTATGGACGGCGAACATATTGTCTGACTTGGAGATCGCCGTGCGCAGATCAATGGGTCCGAAATATTTGCCGTCATAGTTGTTCGGCGTGTACGTTTTCCGGCCGTTGTCATAAGTGAAGGACGTCGGCTCGCTGGTGAAGCGGGTAACCGCCGTGTACTGCTTGTCCCGCAGCGCCGTCAAGTACACAAGCGGCTTGAAGGAGGAGCCGGGCTGGCGCGTCGTGGCGAACACCCGGTTGTATTGATTGGCCGCGTAGCTGCGGCCGCCGACCATCGCCTTCACATAGCCGCTGCGCGGGTCAATGGCGATCAGCGCGGTCTGCAGCTCCGGATACGCCTCAAGCTCCTTCTTGATCGTTTCCTCGGCGATCTTCTGGGCATTCAGATCAAGCGTCGTATAGATGCGCAAGCCCATCTCTTCATATTCATTTTCCTCGATGCCGAGCAGCTCGGTTGCCCGGCTGCGGATGTAATCGCGGAAGTAGGGCGCGGTGACGGCTGCTTTTTTGGCCTCCAGCGGCATAATCGTCAGCTTCTCCCGCGCCGCCTGATCGGCCTGCTCCTGGCTGATGAAGCCGGCTTCAACCATCGTGCCCAGCACGATTTTCTGGCGCTCCAGCGCGTTGCCCAGATCATAATAAGGAGAGTAATAGCGCGGCCCCTTGGGCACGCCGGCCAGCAGCGCGCTTTCGGCGAGTGTCAGCTCGCTTGCGTTTTTGCCGAAAAACAGCTGGGCGGCGGCTTGAATCCCGTAGGTGGAATGGCCGTAATAAATTTGATTTAAATATTGCTCCAAAATCTGATCCTTGCTCATCTGCAGCTCCATCTGGATCGCATAGTACGTTTCTTTCGCCTTACGCGACCAGGTGCGCTCATGGCTCAAATATAAATTGCGGGCGAGCTGCTGCGTAATCGTGCCTGCGCCCTGCACCTTGGACATATGCTGGAGATTGACCCACGCGGCTCTTGCGATGCCTTTGGGATCGAAGCCGTAATGGGTATAAAAGCTGCGGTCCTCAATCGCCAGCGTCGCTTGGACGAGCTTGTCGGACATCTCCTTCAGCGGGACCGTCTGCGTGCTTTTCCCGCCGCCGTACGCCTCGATCAGCTGGCCATGCACGTCATAGAGCTCCGAGGCGGCGACCATTTTAGACACAGGCAGCGCCTGCGAGCGCATAAACAGCAGCCCGACGATGCCGCAGGCCGCGCCCAGCATCAGGCAGGTGAAGGCGTACGACAGCAAGGCGCGCAAGCGGCTTTTTTTGCCGGTGCCGCGCGCGTTATTCCGTTGCTGTTTATCGGAAGCGGCCATACGTTTCCCTCCTTAGCGTGTCACTTAGCGTATCAGTCCGAATGGTTGGTTCTATTCCCATTATGGAAAAGGGTAGAAGTTCGTATTCACCCGACGCGTCGAATTACGTTAATTTTTTTTGAAGGACTGCTTTCATCCCCGCGTCCGGTTGCATTTTCGGGGATATCTACTATAATACAACTTGACATGTCTGGCGGTGGTTTGCAACCAAGGAAAGGTGGCTAACACATATGGAATTGTGGTACACAGAGAAACAGACAGATAACTTCGGCATTACGGCGAAAATTACGGAAACCCATGTGAAGGAACAAACGGATTTCCAGGACCTTGCCATGATCGAAACGATCGAATGGGGCACGATGCTTGTGCTGGACGGCATGGTGATGACGACGGTGAAGGACGAGTTTGTGTACCATGAGATGGTCGCTCATCCGGCGCTGGTTACCCATCCGAATCCGAAGCAGGTGCTGATCGTGGGCGGCGGTGACGGCGGCGTTGTACGCGAGGTGCTGAAGCACCCTGAGGTGGAAAAAGCGGTTCTGGTCGATATCGACGGCAAGGTTATCGAATATTCCAAGAAGTTTCTCCCGACGATTGCGGGCGAGTTGGATAATCCTCGTGTTGAGGTGATCGTCAACGACGGTTACATGCATATTCACGATCATAAAAATACGTATGATGTCATCATGGTCGACTCGACCGAGCCTGTCGGTCCGGCTGTTAACTTGTTTACCCAAGGCTTCTACAAAGGGATCTATGACGCGCTCAAGGAAGACGGCATTTTTGTCGCACAAACGGACAACCCTTGGTTTAAAGCCGAGCTGATTCAGACCGTGAACCGCGACGTGAAGGAAATTTTCCCGATTGTCCGTGTCTATGCGGCGAACATCCCGACTTATCCGAGCGGTCTGTGGACGTTCACGCTGGGCAGCAAGAAATATGATCCGCTTGCGGTTGACGAGACGGCGATTCCGGAGATCGACACCCAATATTACTCGCCTCGTCTGCACAAAGCTGCTTTTGTGCTGCCCAAGTTTGTGGAGGATTTGACGAAGTAAGCCGGACCTGCGTCCGTATTGAAAACCGGCCGGTTGCCTGCTCAGGGGACGGCCGGTTTTTCGTTCTAGCGGGGAAGCGGCGTCGACAGTACCCGGCAAAGGGCGAGCGCAGCTGACAGGCGCTTTCTGTGAGCTGATCGAGATGTGGGTTGCGCAGCGGGTTGCGCTGTTTCTTGGCTCACAGGGGGATGTCTGGGATACGCATCATGATATGGAGCTGGAGCTGCTCGGCAGCCTGATCGCCTTGTCGCTGCTTGCGCTTGGCCGCGGCTTCAAGCCTTCGTCAGCGTGAAGCAGGTCAGCTCCGGGCGGCAGTTGAAGCGGACCGGCAGCTGCGAGACGCCGATGCCCCGGTTGACGTACAATTGAAAATTGCGCTCGCCGATGGGATAGTGGCCGATGACGTATTTTTTTCCGTAGCGGGGGACGACGGCATGGCCGTAAAAGGGAATGCGCACCTGGCCGCCGTGGCTGTGGCCGGACAACTGGACATCGACCGGGAAATCGACGGCCGTATCGGCATAATCCGGGCTGTGGGACAGCAGCAGTACGTAGTCGTCGTGATTTACCGCGTTCAGACATTTGGCGATATCAGGCTTGCCGTTCCACATATCCTCGACCCCGGCAACCCATATGCTGCCGCCATTCCATTTAAGCCGCGAGGACTGGTTGCGCAATACGCGGAAGCCGCCGGCGGCAAGTGTTTTCGCTACGGTGACGTCACCGCCCTTGAGGTAGTAATCATGGTTGCCAAGCACGGCATATTTGCCCAGCTTGGCTTGCATGCGTCCGAGCGCCTCGGCGTAAGCCTCGCCTTGCGAGCCGACCGAATAATCCACCAGATCGCCGGTGAAACAGATGAGATCAGGCTCCAGCCGGTTGATCGTCTCCGCGAGACTGGCGAGATCATCCGCCTCGAAGTGAAAGCCGAGATGCGTGTCACTGAACTGGACGACCTTCAAGCCGTTCATCGCTTGAGGAAGCCTTGGCGTATGTAAAGTGATGCGCTCGATATCCAGCCACTTCGGCTCGGCGTACCGGGCGTAAGCGATAGCGGCGGGCGGGAGGCTGATAACGCCGAGCAGGGTGAGCGCCGCTTTTTTCAGAAAAGAGCGGCGAGTTGTCTTCGCCGGATTTGTTTTTGGGGGATGGCCGGGTGATGAATGATTCATGAGTAGCTAGTCCTCCGCTTTCTGCGCATTTTCATACTTATGAGGTTAGACGCAGCAGGCGGCGGATAGGTTTCCGGCAATTTGTACGGGAAGAGGAAGCGAGGAAGGAACGCTCGAATGAGGGGCAAGAAGAACAGCGGAGAGGAGGTGGCGGTATGGATAATCAAGCGGCAGCGCCGACGGGTGACGGCAGCGCCAGGGCCGAGGTGCGGATTCGGCTGACCAGCAACGCGGACGGTCAACGGATCGAGCGCGAGCTGGACGGGATGCTCATTGCCAAAGGCAGCTGGCTGTATGTACGCTACGAGGAGCCTGAGGAGGCCCAGCTCGGACGGACGACGACAACCGTTCGTCTGCGTCCGCAGGAGGTCCGGATCGTCCGGCACGGAGATGCGAGCTTCGAGCAAGCTTTTGTGCCGGGGCATCGTCATGTCGGCTACCTGAATACGCCGCAGGGACGGCTGGAGCTGGAAACGCTGACGGAATCGGTCAGCCTCGTACAGCCGCCGCACGGACAGCTGACGCCGCTGGAGGCGGTCTGGCGTTATGAGCTGACGGCGATGGGCGAGGCCGCCGGCCGGGTTGAAGTGCGGCTGGAGGTCGCAGGCAAGCCTGAGGGCAAGTAGGGTGACAACCGGCAGCCGCAGCGGGACGCAAGGGACCTATTCCTATTGATTCCAGGTCCCCCGCGTCAGGCTGTTGACGGCTCGGGCGGCGTGCAGCTCTTTAATGATCGTTTGCTTGCCGGGTCGCACGATATAACGGGCATGCTTGCGCAGCAGCGTTTTGATCCGGCCGGGCTTCAAGCCTGGACGAATCGACAGCATCAGCGCAATGACGCCGGTGACATGCGAGGTGGCCATGGAGGTGCCGCTCAGCTCCTGATATTTCCCGTCGAGCCAGGTCGACACAATTTTTTCGCCTGGCGCGTAAATGTCAATATGCTTGCCGTCGTTGCTGAACGGAGCGATTCGTCCTTTGCGGGTCGTGGCCCCTACGGCGATGGACTGGGGGAAGCGGGCCGGGTAGTCGATTTCGGCGCGTTTGCCTTCATTGCCGGAGGAGGCGACAACGACAAGACCGGAGCGATGCGCGTTCAGCACGGCCGCCTCCAGCGCTTTGCTGTGCGACTGCATGCCGAAGCTCATGTTAATGATGTCCATGCCGCTCAGCACACACCAGTCGATCGCTTTGATAATATCCGAGACGAAAGCGCCGCCCTGGTGATCGAACGCTTTAACCGGATGAATCAGCGCATGGGGCGCGACGCCGACGATGCCCTTTTGTCTGGTGAAGGCGGCGATTGTGCCGGCGATATGCGTACCGTGTCCGTTATCATCAATCGGATACAGCTGGCGATTCAACAGGTTGACGCCGCGCGACAGGCAGTGCCGCAGATCAGGATGGCTATAGTCGGCGCCTGTGTCCACAACGCCGATGTGGATGCGTTCTCCCTTGGATTTGGGCCAAATCTGCGGAGCGCGTATATGGCGGATGCCCCATGGAATTTTGGACACCGGGAAGGATCGGCGGCTGTGCAGCTCCGATGGCGTGATGTTGGGGGTCCAGCCCGTCAGCCGGATGCGGACATCGGTCTCGACGGATTTTACGGCGGCCATCTTGGCCAGAGGCTCGGCCGAGAGCAGCGGGCAGGAGATGGCCCGGATCAGGGGCAGCGTACGAATATGGCGCAGCCGCAACGATGCCGCGGATCGGCTGCGCAAATAACGGGCCACGGCTGCGTAATCCCCGGCCGATCGGAACCGGATAATGTAACGCTGCCCGCTGCCCTCCGCTTCTGCGTTCATCGCGTGATGAAGCCAGCTGCCGAAAGCCGATGGATTCAATGTCAATCGCTCCCCCTCTACCGTAATGCTTCCTGTATCGTATGTGGGAGGCCGGATATCCGTATGAGCAGTTCGCCTTATTGCAAATAATTAGGTGTCTGGCCGTGTCAAACGGAGGCGGCGTACATACGATACATGGGAGGCGCTTTCTACTCCGCTTTACGAAGGGGCAGCATGCGGATGCGATCGCGGCATCGCATTCGAATACTGCGGATACAGTCGGGACGTGGAGATCCCGCCGCAGGACGGATTCGCCTGTTTCGGGCGGACGGTTCAAGGCGAGATCCCTCGTTTCGACGGGGGGTGGACAAGCTGTAGCCTGCGCGGAAGCAGTTGCATTTTTACATAAAATAAGGTTTACTTAGTGGTACTAGTGGATACTGTAGTAGGAAGGCGGATGCCGCGCCGGAATCAGTACCCCATTGAACATGTCGGAAGGGATGTGCCATGTCATGAGTGCACAGTATCAGCTCAAAGTCAGCGCGGAGAAAGCCAAGGAAATGCCGATGGTGGATCTGGCGTTCGAGCTCCTGAAGGCGGCCAACACGCCGTTTTATTACCGGGACCTTATGGCGGAGATCGCCAAAATCAAGGGATTATCCGATGACGAAGTCATGCAGGTTATTGCTCAACTATATACGGAGATTAACATTGACGGGCGTTTTGCCTGCGTTGGCACCAACCTGTGGGGGCTGAAGCGCTGGTACCCGATCGAGAAATCGGAAGATACGGTCGGCAGCGGCAAGCGTCCGCGCATCATCAACGACGAGGACGACGATCTGGATGATGAGGATCTGTTCGCCGAGGAGGAAGATACCTTCACGGAGGAAGAGGACTATGATTCGTTCGACACGCCGCGGGATGAGTTCGAGGAAGCCGAAGAGGAAGCCGATGAAGAAGAAACCGAGTTCTTCGAGGACGAGGAGATCGAATCCGAGGAGCTGGACGAGGAATCGCTGGACGAGGAAGAAGGCTCAGACGATGAGTCCGATGAGGAAACGGATGAGGATGAAGACGACGAGGATGGCAAATAGTTGATATTTAACAGTTGTCCTTGACAGTGCGCATCGTTCAGAGTAAACTATTTTCTGGGCTTTAGATGGACGACTGGACCGAATAGGTCTTTTGCGGAAAAGTGCCCCGCCAATGCGGGGCGCTTTTTTCTTTTTTAGCGACAAATTGGACAGACTAAACAACCAACGACGTGCGGCATGATAAACTGGGGAGGTAGTACATAATGACAAAGTATATTTTCGTCACCGGGGGCGTTGTTTCCTCGCTGGGTAAAGGAATTACAGCCGCTTCACTGGGCAGACTGCTGAAAAACCGCGGACTTAAGGTAACGATCCAGAAGTTCGATCCGTATATCAACGTAGACCCGGGAACGATGAGTCCTTACCAGCATGGCGAAGTATTTGTCACCGATGACGGCGCCGAGACCGATCTGGACCTTGGTCACTATGAGCGGTTTATTGATATCAATTTGTCCAAGAATAGCAACGTGACGACAGGCAAAATCTACTCGTCCGTTATTGCGAAGGAACGCCGCGGCGAATACCTGGGCGGTACTGTGCAGGTTATCCCGCACATTACGAACGAGATCAAGGAACGTGTATTCCGCGCGGGCCGCGAGGCGCAATCGGATGTGGTCATTACGGAAATCGGCGGCACGGTGGGCGATATCGAAAGCTTGCCGTTTCTTGAGGCGATCCGTCAGATCAAAAGCGATATCGGCCGCGATAACGTCATGTATATCCATGTCACGCTGATTCCGTATCTGAAAGCGGCGGGCGAAGTGAAAACGAAGCCGACTCAGCATAGCGTGAAGGAGCTGCGCAGCATCGGGATTCAGCCGCATGTGATCGTCTGCCGGACAGAGCATGCGCTCGCCGAAGACATGAAGCGCAAGCTGGCGCAATTCTGTGATGTCGATCCGGGCGCGGTTATCGAATGTATCGACGCCGAAACCTTGTACGAAGTGCCGCTGATGCTGCGCGAGCAAGGGCTCGACGACATCGTGGTCAACCACCTGAAGCTGGCGACCAATGCGCCGGATATGACCGAGTGGCAGCAGATGGTCAACCGGGTCAAGTCGCTCAAGACGACGACGGAAATCGCCATTGTCGGCAAATACGTTGCGCTGCACGACGCTTATCTCAGCATCGTCGAGTCGCTCGGACATGCAGGCATCGCCTGCGATACGGAAGTGAAAATCCGCTGGATCAATGCGGAGGAAGTATTCGATCATAACGTGGGCGAGCTGCTGGCCGGCGTGCATGGCGTGCTCGTGCCGGGCGGCTTCGGAGACCGGGGAATCGAAGGCAAAGTGTCGGCGATCCGTTATGCGCGCGAAAATAACGTGCCGTTTTTCGGCATTTGCCTCGGGATGCAGGTCGCAGTGGTCGAATATGCCCGCTCCGTGCTGAAGCTGGAAGGGGCGAACAGCTCGGAGCTGAATCCGGCGACGCCATATCCGGTGATCGACCTGCTGCCTGAGCAGAAGGATATCGAAAATCTGGGCGGTACGATGCGTCTGGGCTTGTATCCGTGCAAGCTGAAGGAAGAGTCGCTGGCGATGCGCTGCTACGACGATGAGCTGGTGTACGAGCGTCACCGTCACCGGTACGAGTTCAACAACCAGTACCGCGATGCCATCGAAGCGGCAGGCCTGATCATCTCCGGAACAAGTCCGGACGGGCGCCTCGTGGAGATCATCGAATGTCCTGAGCACCCATGGTTCCTGGCTGTGCAGTTTCATCCGGAGTTTACCTCCCGTCCGAATCGTCCGCAGCCGCTGTTCAAGCACTTCGTGCAGGCGGCGTACCAGCAAGCGCACTAAATATAGCATGACGGGTCTGGCCTCTTCATCGGCCGGACCCGTATTTTTTGCGGCAGCAGGAGGCTGGCTCTCCCCTCTCTCAAAACTCTGCTTGATTTGTAAAAGTTTTCAACTTTTTTACAGCGGCGGCAGGAATCGCCCGGCTGTACATCGAATACAGATCAGTAGCGTCAAATCGGGGACGGAATCACGAACCCAGGTAACGGAAATGGGAGGTATACCATGAAGAAAAAGCTCCTCATCGTCGATGACCAGAACGGTATCCGCATTTTGTTGATGGAAGTGTTTGGAAGCGAAGGGTATGAAACGTATCAAGCCTCGAACGGAAAGCTCGCCTTGGAAATTGTTAGAAACTCGTCACCCGATCTCGTACTGCTGGATATGAAAATTCCCGGTATGGACGGACTCGACATTCTCAAGCACATCAAAAGCATTGATGCCTCCATCAAAGTGATCATGATGACAGCTTACGGGGAGCTGGATATGATCAAGGAAGCGACGGATCTTGGCGCGATCATGCACTTCACCAAACCGTTTGATATTGATGAGCTGAGACAGGCCGTTAATTTCCAGCTTCGCTTCCCGACAAATAACTCGTACGCGATGGGCTCCTGAACAGGGGTCCTTTTTTCGTCATTCCACCTATTTCCAAACTTCGGCGGTGTACCATTTCTTGTTTAACGTTTGTCCGCATCTATGATATAATAGCGCAGTATGACAGGGGGGACGGTATTTTCCGCCCTCTCGGCACGGTCACAAACACAAGGAGGAGAGAACTACCATGCCATTAGTTTCTATGAACGAATTTTTACCGAAAGCCAAAGCAGGCAAGTATGCGGTTGGCCAATTCAACATGAACAACCTCGAATTCGCGCAAGCCATTACCGAGGCTGCTCAAGAGCTGAACTCCCCATTTATCTTCGGTGTATCCGAAGGCGCATTGAAGTACATGGGGATCGAATATACGGTTGCCATCGCTGAGGCGGCGGCGAAAAAGTCCGGCTTGCCGATCGCTTTGCACCTTGACCACGGCAGCAGCTTCGAAGTTGCGATGAAATGTATTCGCGCAGGCTTCAGCTCTGTCATGTTTGACGGCTCTCACTATTCCTTTGAAGAAAACATCCGTCTGACGAAAGAAGTGGTGAAAGCCGCTCACGCAATGGGCGTTTCCGTAGAAGGCGAGCTGGGCACGATTGGCGGCGTGGAAGACGATATCAGCGTAGATGAGTCCGATGCAAACCTGGCCAAGCCGGAAGAAGCGATCCGTTTCTACGAGGAAACAGGCGTAGACTGTCTCGCTATCGCGGTTGGCACAGCGCACGGCATGTATGCAGGCGAGCCAAACATTCACTTTGACATCATCGAGAAGGTTGCTTCTGCGATTCCGGTTCCTGTCGTATTGCACGGCGGCTCCGGCGTTCCGGACGAGATGATCAAGCAAGCGATTGCGGCTGGCGTAGGCAAAATCAATGTGAACACCGAAAATCAAGTGGCTTGCACGGAAGCGATCCGTGAAGTGCTGAATAAAGATGCTAAAGTTTACGATCCTCGCAAATACCTCACTCCTGCCCGCAAAGCCATGGTTGAAGTTGTAGCTTCCAAAATCAAGCTGTTCGGCAGCTCTAACCAAGCTTAATAGCTCATGAAGGGGATGCACCGCCCAGGTGCATTTCCCCCTTTTTTTCAACGCGTCGTTTTTAGGTACAACTCACTGAACTGCACGCTTATACGCCCTCATAATCCTGTTTTTGTTCGAATGTTATCATTTGCATGGGAAGCTTTGATTCTGGAAGCTTTTGTTGTGTTTTTTTCAAGTGGTGAAGTAGGAGGAACGACATCGAATGGAGAAATTGATGATCGCCGGCGGGCGCCCGCTGCGGGGAACTGTGCAAATCAGCGGAGCCAAAAATAGCGCGATTGCGCTGATTCCGGCTGCCATATTATCGGAATCAACCGTGACGCTCGACAACCTGCCTGTTCTGAGTGATGTGGCGATTTATACCGAGCTGCTGGAAGAGCTCGGCGCAACCGTACAGTGGGACAACGATCAGATGATCATAGATCCTAGCGCGCTTGTATCCAAGTCTATGCCTAACGGCAATGTGAAGAAGCTCCGCGCCTCCTATTATTTGATGGGAGCGCTGCTTGGCCGATTCGGCGAAGCCGTTATTGGCTTGCCGGGAGGCTGTAATTTCGAGCCGCGGCCGATTGATCAGCATATCAAGGGGTTTGAAGCGCTGGGCGCTCAAGTATCCAATGAAAATGGAGCGCTGCATATTCGCGCGAAGCAGCTGCGCGGCGCCAAAATTTATTTGGACGTGGTCAGCGTAGGCGCAACCATTAATATTATGCTGGCGGCTTCACGGGCCAAAGGCGTTACAATTATTGAAAATGCGGCAAAAGAGCCTGAAATCATAGATGTAGCAACGCTGTTAAATGCCATGGGCGCACGCATCAAGGGCGCAGGCACCGAAACGATCCGGATCGAAGGCGTAGACGGGATGCACGGCTGCCGGCATTCGATTATCCCTGACCGTATTCAGGCAGGCACTTACATGATTGCGGCCGCCGCGACTCGCGGGGACGTGATTGTTGATAATGTTATTCCAAAGCATCTGGAGGCGCTGACCGCGAAGCTTCAGGAAATGGGAGTTCATATTTATGAAATGGATGAGTCGATTCGTGTTGTCGGCCAGCCGGACTATGAAAGCGTGGACGTCAAGGCATTGGTATATCCGGGCTTTGCGACCGATCTGCAATCGCCGATGAGCAGCCTGCTGACGCAGACGCGCGGCGTAAGCATTTTGAGCGATTATGTGTACTCCAACCGGTTCAAGCACATTCCGGAGCTGGTGCGCATGGGCGCAAAAATTAAGGTTGAAGGCCGCTCAGCGATTATTGAAGGCGGACCGCTGTCCGCAGCGAAGGTCAAGGCGACCGATCTGCGCGCCGGCGCGTCGCTGGTCCTTGCCGGACTGACGGTTGCGAGCGGCACAACGGAAATTACAGGCGTAGAATATATCGACCGGGGCTACGATCATCTCGTCACCAATCTGCTGAACCTGGGCGCTGAGGTATGGCGTCAGCAGGACTAGGCCCGAAGCGGCGGGAAACCGGGTTGCCGGGTATAGATCGGACTCATTGTGGGCAAGGCTAGAACTAATTTCCGAGAATAGAAATTTTAATAGTTTGGTGGTTGGTAGATGATGGATATGCAGCTCGCCCAATTAGAGGCGTTGAAGCTTACGGAGCTATATAAGCTCGCCAAAACGCATCAGATTCCGTATTACGGTCAGATGAAGAAGAAGGAATTGATTTTTGCCATACTCCGCGCGCAAGCGGAAAAGGGCGGACTTATGTTTATGCAAGGCGTGCTGGACGTGCTGTCGGAAGGCTTTGGCTTCCTGCGGCCGATCAACTACTTGCCGAGCTCGGAGGACATCTACATCTCCGCCTCGCAGATTCGCAGGTTCGACCTGCGGTCGGGCGACCTTGTATCCGGCAAGTGCCGGCCCCCTAAGGAAAACGAGCGATATTTCGGCCTGCTGCACGTTGATGCCGTGAATGGAGAAAATCCGGAGACGGCCGCAGAGCGTCTTCACTTTCCGGCTCTTACTCCGCTTTACCCGCAGAAAAAACTGGTTCTGGAAACAGCCCCTAACAAGGTTTCTACCCGCTTGATGGATTTGCTTGCACCGGTCGGCTTCGGACAGCGCGGCTTGATCGTAGCTCCGCCCAAGGCTGGTAAAACGCTTCTCCTGAAGGAAATCGCCAACAGCATCTCGACCAATCATCCGGATGTGGAGTTATTTGTCCTGCTGATTGACGAACGGCCTGAGGAAGTAACCGACATGCAGCGGTCAGTGAAGGGAGAAGTCATCGCTTCAACCTTTGACGAGCTGCCGGAAAATCACATCAAGGTGGCTGAGCTGGTGCTGGAGCGGGCGACCCGGATGGTCGAGCATAAGAAGGATGTCGTCATCCTGCTTGACAGCATCACCCGTCTGGCTCGTGCCTACAATCTGGTGGTGCCGCCGACAGGCCGGACGTTGTCCGGGGGGATCGACCCGGGGGCGTTTCATCGTCCCAAGCGGTTTTTCGGAGCTGCCCGGAATATTGAGGAAGGCGGCAGCCTGACGATTTTGGCGACGGCGTTGATTGAAACAGGCTCGCGGATGGACGATGTCATCTACGAGGAGTTCAAGGGAACAGGCAACTTGGAGCTGCATCTGGACCGCAAGCTGGCGGAGCGCCGTGTATTCCCGGCGATCGACATTCGTCGATCCGGCACGAGACGCGAGGAAATTTTGCTTACGAAGGAAGAGCTGGAAAAAGTGTGGGCCATTCGCAAAAATATGAACGATTCGCACGAATACACCGAATCCTTCCTGAAAAAGTTCGCCGACACCAAAACAAACCAAGAATTTCTGGATACACTGGAGACCGGCAGCGGTCCGAACTCCGGTGGCAGCGGAGGCGCCTCCCGGCGCGTGAAGCACTCCGTCTCCTAGGAGGGACATCACGATGAATCTCGTATATGCGGGACCGGATGGTCATGTGTATGATCATCCGGATTATATAGCGCTGGGCCGCAATGGCGAGCTGGTCACGGAGCTGCTGGAGGAAGAGCTTATTCCGCTTCCCGAGGGAGCTACGCTGGTCAGCTTGCCGGACACGCGCCCGATTGGGCTGAATGAGGCTACAGGAGCGATGGAAGTGGTGCCCGGCGAAGTAAACGCCGTCGGCGCGCTGCTTCCGCAAGGCTTTACGCGGCTGCTGCTGCCGGGTTATGCCAAGGCTGATAAAACGAAGGTGCTGCCCTTGTTCGGCTACTCGGCCGTCGTCTGGAAGGATGGCGGCTTCTATGTAGCGGCGGAAGCGTGCGACGACCCGGAACGGTGGAATCCGCGCAATTGCGACCCGGATGAGCTGGAGGTCAAGGTCCAGGGGCTGCTGGCGCAATACCCCGAAAACCGGCTGTATCAGCATCTGTCCAACTGTGCATTAGGTTATGAATGCTTGACCGCCTCCAATACGTTTCTCAACCGGTGGGAAGGGGCCGTTCCTGTTTCCTTCTCCTGTAACGCGGGCTGCTTCGGATGTATTTCCGAGCAGCCGGACGATAGCGGCTTCCCGGCGCCGCAAACCCGGATGAACTTTAAGCCCACCGTGGAAGAGGTCGTTCAGGTGATGCTGGAGCATTTGCAGACGCCGCAAAGCATCATCAGCTTTGGCCAGGGCTGCGAGGGCGAGCCGTCCACCCAGGCGAAAATTATTATCGAAGCGATCCGCGAGGTGCGCAGCCGGACCGATATGGGCTTTATCAACATCAATACAAATGCCGGGCTGACCGATCATATCCGGGCAATTGTGGATGCGGGACTAAATCTGATGCGTGTCAGCACGATCAGCGCGCTGGACGAGCACTACAATGCCTACTACAAGCCGCGCGGCTATACGCTGAAGCATGTCGAGAAATCGCTGCGTTACGCGGCGGATAAGGGCGTGGTGACGTCCATCAACTACCTCATTTTCCCTGGGGTGACCGACCGGGAGGAAGAGATGGAAGCGATGATTGAATTTGTCCGTCGGACGGACCTGAAGCTGATCCAGCTGCGCAACCTGAACATTGATCCGGAAAGCTATCTGCAGCTCATTCCGCCCGCCCGCGGCGAGCGCTATGGGATGAAGCAGATGCTGGAAATTTTTCGCGAGGAGCTGCCGGGCGTCGTGCTTGGCTCGTACACGCATATCCCGAGCGAGCTGACGGACAAGCGGGCAGGGCACTTGACCCGGTAAGGTTCAGTGTCTGTCTGCGCATCTTCCTTATCTTTGCAGGTTGGCGACGATCAATAAACACTTGCGACATGGGCAGGCCGCATGTTATAATGCCCTTTGTATGATTACAACTCTGATTCACATGGTGTTTCAGGGCAAAAGAGGTGAAAGGTCAATGAAAGCAGCGATTCATCCGACATATCATCAAACAACTGTTACTTGCGCATGCGGTAACACGTTTGAGACGGGCTCCCTTAAACAAAATCTCCGCGTTGAGATTTGCTCCGCCTGCCATCCTTTCTTTACAGGCAAGCAAAAGTTTTTGGATGCCGGCGGTCGCGTCGACAAGTTCAAAAAGAAATACGGCATCTAATTGGCTGCCATTTGCTTCCGGGCATAAACACACCTGCTGTGGTCATCCTAAGATTACAAATCTTAGCGACTGCAGGAGGTGTTTTTTATATGCTGCCACGACTTTTGATCGGCTGGCTCGGACTTGTGCTGGTGATGCTACCCGTGCTGACGGCGTGCCAGTCCAAGCAGGAAAGCAAGCTCAAGGCGCATTCCGGCGGCTCGGCCCTGGGCATCGTCGATACGAACCCGAATAATCCGCTTGGCGGCTCGTATCGTACGTACGAGGCGGATATCACAGTAATGCGAGAGGCGCTGAACCGCCACCTGCCTGAGTTGAAGGTCGAAGCGATCCGGCTGAACGGGACGGCCGCCAGCATTCGTCTGATTGCGCCGGCCGGGACGACGGAGGCAGACTTGGCCAAGCTGGCGGCCGAGGCGCAGCGGTTGATGGCGGTTGAAGCTCCGCGGTATACGACGCAGGTGAGCGTAGTTCTCCCCTAAAATCAGCTGCGGCGGCCCGCCGGGCGGACAGGTTCCTTTTTCCTCGGTGTGTAAGGTTGCTATTTGGTTCTGATTCGACTATACTTATCCTTGCCGTGCTAGACGGGGAGGTAGCGGTGCCCTGTAACCCGCAATCCGCTGTAGCGGGGTTGAACGCCTTCATGAGGTATTGCGATGTAAGGGTTGGGTTTTAAAGTTGGTGTTGAGAGTTGGGTCCTTCGCAATGGATGCTCGTGAATCTGGTCAGGTCCGGAAGGAAGCAGCCATAAGCGTGATGTTCCATGTGCCGAAGGGGAGCCTTACTTGAGCTGATGATAAAAATTCCACTTGGATCGTTCTATCGAGGTTGGTGCACGGTTTCCTAATTTATACGTTTCAATGATGAGTTGAAGATAATAGAAACACTAAATGTCGCCTGACGGTGTGCGTTTAGTGTTTTTTTTGTGTGGAATTGGAGGAAAATAAAGGAAAGAAGAGAATTGTATAAGTTAAGTTTACCCGAACCTCGGGAGATAGATCATGCAGTCGGTTGTATAAATAGAGGGGGTGGCTGGTGATGCGGAGGGAACTCAGCTTGCTTCAACGTTTCGCTGACATGTTTCTGAAGGACGTCAACCTGGGGGTTATTCTGGTGGATGCCGGACTTAACTTGGTCGATATCAGCGATACGGCATGCCGAATTCTCGGATTTAAACGGGAAGAAGTGCTTTATTTGCCTATGGATCAGTTATTTCCCGACTTGCCGGAGGATCACCGGATCGTCGATCCGCGTATTTTGGACGGACGGGTCGTGCGCAATCAGGCGCTGTCCTGGACGCGGGACCAGGAGCGCTACGAGCTGCTGCTGGATTCGAATGTACTGCGGGATGAGCGCGGTCAGGTGATGGGCGCATGTGTTATTTTCAAGGATGTGACGAATTTACGCTCGCTGGAGGAGCAGGTGCAGCGCAGCGACCGGCTGGCGATGATCGGACAGATCGCGGCCGGAACGGCGCACGAAATCCGCAACCCGCTCACATCAATTAAGGGCTTTCTGCAAATGTTCCGCAAGACGTTCGAGGATCAGGGAATGGTGCGCGAAAGCAGCTATACGGAGGTCATGCTCAATGAGATCAACCGGATCAACGAGCTGGTCAATGAATTTCTGCTGCTCAGCAAGCCGAAGCATACAACATACGAGCAGGTTGACGTGTCGATGGTGCTCCGCGACCTGCTGCCGATTATTAACAACGAAGCGATATTACATAAAGTAACCGTGCAGTATGAAGCGATGTTTAACTTGCCGGCGGTTGTGGCCGACCGTGAATACCTCAAGCAGGTATTTTTGAATATATGCAAAAATGGCATTGAGGCTATGAGCGAAGGGGGATATTTGAGTATTACGGAAAAGCTGGATCGCGAGGAGCGGCGGGTAAATATTGAAATTCACGATACCGGCCCCGGCATCCCACTGTATGTGATCGACAAAATTTTCGATCCGTTCTTCACAACCAAAGCCGAGGGGACCGGGCTGGGATTATCGGTGTGTCAGCGTATTATCCACGATATCGGCGGACATATACGCGTAGCGTCCAAGGGCTATGGCACGACCTTCACGATCAGTATCCCATTCCCCTGAACGGCGGTTCGAAATCAATGCTCGCTTCAAACCGCTTTTCAGGTGTAGTATAATGAAAAGGATAACGATCATTGGAGAGGGCAACATGGCACATATTGCTTTATATCGCACGTGGAGGCCGCAATCGTTCCAGGACATGGTCGGCCAGAAGCATATTGTCCAGACCTTGCAAAACTCGCTGCGCGAAGGGCGGTTCAGTCACGCTTATTTATTCAGCGGTCCGCGGGGAACCGGCAAGACGAGTGCGGCCAAAATTCTCGCCAAAGCGGTAAACTGCCAGACCGGCCCTGGCGTAGAGCCGTGTAATACATGTGAGGCTTGCCGCCGGATTACCGACGGCTCGGTGATGGATGTGGTGGAAATTGATGCCGCCTCCAACCGGGGTGTCGAGGAAATTCGCGATATCCGCGACAAGGTCAAGTATGCGCCGACGGAAGTGCGCCAGAAGGTGTATATCATTGACGAGGTGCATATGCTCACGACGGAGGCGTTTAACGCGCTGCTGAAGACGCTGGAGGAGCCGCCTGCGCATGTGATGTTTATTTTGGCGACGACGGAGCCGCATCGGCTGCCGGCGACGATCATTTCCCGCTGTCAGCGCTTCGACTTCCGCAGGGTTGGACTGGAGGAGCAGTCCGACCGTCTGCGCCGTGTCTGCGGGCAGGAAGGCATCGTCATTGACGAGGATGCGGTCGCCTTTATTGCGCGGCTATCGGATGGCGGAATGCGGGATGCGCTCAGCCTGCTGGATCAGATCATTGCTTTTTCCGGCGAGCGGATTACGTATGACCATGTGCTTTCCATTACCGGGGGGATGGCGTCCGACCAGTTCGAGCAGCTGGCGCAGCTGATACAGGACCGCGACATCGGCGCTGCGCTGCTGTTGATTGAGGCCTTTATGCAGGAGGGCAAAAGCGCTGACAAGTGCATGGAAAACCTGATCTTTTATTTCCGTGACCTGTTGATGGTCCGTATGGTGCCGAACTCTGAGGCGCTGACAGAGCGGATTCTTGATGTGCGCCGGTTTGCCGCCGTTGCTGAGCGCTTTGCTCCTGAGCAGCTGATTTCGATGATTGATACGTTAAATTACTACCAGACGGAGATGAAATACTCCGTGCAGCCGCAGACGCTGCTGGAGGTAGCGGTCATGAAGCTGTGCAGCGGCGGTGGGGCGCCCGGCCGGGGCGGACCGGCGACTGTATCTGCGCCCGCGGCTGACGCGGCTGCTGCGCCTGCATCAGGCGGACGGCAGGATGCCGTCGTTGCGGGACTGCTGACGCGCATCGAGCGTCTGGAGGGGCAGCTTGCCGCGCTCGCGAAGCAAGGCGTCGCAGCTGGTGGCGGCTCCTCTGCTGGCGGGTCGGCGGCAGCGACCCGCAGCTCGCCGGCGCAGACGGCGGCGTCCTCGCGGAAGACGCTGGAGAAAGCCGAGCAGTATTTGGCTGGGCGGGAAAGCGCCGAATTTCGCGAAGCGGCGCAACGCTGGAGCCAGGTGCTGGGACGTGTCAAGGAACTGAAAATAACGGTCCACGCCTGGCTGGTAGATGGCGAGCCGGTGGCCCGCGCCGATTCGAACTTGCTGGTGGCTTTCAAAAGCGCGATGCACCGGGAAACAAGCGAGAAGCCTGCTAACAAGCAGTTGATCGAGCAGGCGCTGCAGGAGGTGCTTGGTCACCCGTACCGGCTTATTACCGTGATGCTCAAGGACTGGCAGGCCGCTGCAGAGAGCCAGCAGGAAGCTGCGCCCAAGGAGGAACTGCAGCTCGTTCCCGAGGACGCGCCGGGAGACGGCCAAATCAAGGAAGCGTGGATTAACGAAGCGATCCAGCTATTTGGCGAGGATCTCGTGAAGATTAAGGAAGACTAGGCAGGCCCTGACATACAAAATGAATGATTTCATAAAGCATAAGGGAGCGATTTCAATGAATAACATGAACCAGATGATGAAGCAAGTGAAGAAGATGCAGGAGCAAATGTTGAAGGCGCAAGAAGATTTGGCAACGAAATCCGTTGAAGGAACGGCGGGCGGCGGCGTTGTCAGCGTGATCGTGAACGGCCAGAAAAAAGTAACAAGCGTGACCATCAAGCCGGAAGCGGTTGACCCGGATGATGTGGAAATGCTGCAGGATCTCGTGCTTACAGCGATTAACGACGCAATGACCAAAGCCGAAGAAATGGCTGGCAAAGAAATGTCGAAGCTGACCGGCGGTATGAATATTCCGGGCTTGTTCTAGGGGTTACGCTGCCGGTTGCAGGTGTCCGATTGCTCAGGGCGGCTGGTGTCTGTCCGGCTGTCCGAGCATTGGCCGCTTCGAAGAACTTCGATGCAGAACTTCAATGTGTGAGGAGCAACGCTTTTGTTTTATCCCGAACCGCTAGCCCGTTTGATTGATTCGTTCTCGCGTCTGCCGGGCATAGGTCCGAAGACAGCGGGCAGACTTGCCTTCCACGTGTTGCGTATGAAGGAAGACGATGTGATTGATTTTGCCAAAGCGCTGGTCAACGTCAAACGTAATCTTCACTACTGCTCGATCTGCTGTAATATTACGGATACCGATCCTTGCCGCATCTGTCAGGATAAATCGCGGGATATGGCGACGATTTGCGTCGTCCAGGAGCCTAAGGATTTGGTTGCGATGGAGCGGACGAAGGAATTCAACGGTTATTATCATGTGCTTCATGGCGCTATTTCACCGATGGAGGGGATCGGCCCCGATGAAATCCGAATTGCCGATTTGCTGAAGCGGCTCAGCGACGAGCGTGTGCAGGAGCTGATTCTTGCGACCAACCCGAATATTGAGGGGGAAGCGACGGCCATGTATTTATCGCGCCTCGTCCGTCCTTTCGGACTCAAGGTGACCCGGATCGCGCATGGTCTCCCGGTTGGCGGAGATTTGGAGTACGCGGATGAAGTAACGCTGACGAAGGCGCTCGAAGGGCGCCGTGAGCTGTAGAGCTGCGCTGAGCAAGTAAGTTTTGTCCGGTTCCGGTCAGGGAGATGTAACCCTGCCGGAGCCGGGCTTTTTTAGTTCTAAGCGCGTGTCTCGCCGGATAGGATGTACTAGAGGGTACATGATCGCGGAGGGGTTGAAGCGTATGAAGTGGAGATGGTGGAAAACACGGATGGACAAGCAGGTGGAGGCGGCTTTTGCAGAACGGGTGCTGCTAGTGCAGGAAATTATAAGAGCACATATGGAATGGGAGGTAGCCCAAAACCGGTTTGAGCAGGCGATTGGCAAGGATCAGGTCGATTATGCCGTTTACGCGCTGGAGGCCGCTGAGAAACGTTTCGAGATGCTGTTGAAGCTGGCCAAAGGCAATCAGATATCTCTGCTTGAGGTTAGCGCCAGCCGCGCGCAGGAGGAGAGGCTATGAAGACATATCTGCTGTGGGGAGTGCTTTGCGCATCTGCCGGCTTGCTCGTTTTTTTGACGCTGCGCAACCGCGCCGCCTTCCGTTGGTTCGGAATGTTGCTGCTGCAGGTTGTTTTTTCTTGCATAATGTTGTATGTTATTAATCTGTTCAGTCCTTATACCCAATTTCAGCTCCCGTTAAACGGAGCAACCATCGGCACAGTAAGTCTGCTCGGCATGCCGGGGTTGGCTGCAATTGCGGCCATCAAGCTATGGGTGATTGGATAAATGATTTTTTAAAAAAAAGTACTTGCACAATTATAGGTGAATGTGCTATATTTAAAAGGTCGCTGCTAAACAAAACGACAACAAACGACAAGAAAACAGATTAACAAAAGTTGTGTCTTGTTGTGGATTGCCCTTTGAAAACTGAACAACGAGTGAGTGTTAAATAGAGAATGAAAATTCTCGCTAGCATGACGTATGAGCAAGTCGAACACCCTTTGTTGTCATTTCGATTCTAGCGGATCGGAAAGACAACCTTAATGGAGAGTTTGATCCTGGCTCAGGACGAACGCTGGCGGCGTGCCTAA